>DATDOY010000059.1:0-2101 GCA_035293045.1 Acidimicrobiia bacterium | reverse complement strand
ACCGGCCCCTTCCACGGGCTCGTCGGCGGACCGATCGGCGTGCCGACGGGTCATCGGTGACCCCGTTGTGTCACGAACGGACCCTCCCCGTAGACTGCGTGCTGCCGATTCCCGCATCCGCCGGGTCGGCCTCCCGGAGGCTCAGCATGCAAGCACGATACGAGGAGTTGACGCTCGACACGCAAGGGGACGGCGACATCATCGACGTCACCCAGTATGCGCAGAAGGCCGTCGACAATGCCGCCCTCACCGACGGCCTATGCACGGTGTGGGTTACGCACTCCACGTGCGGCGTCACCACGATGGAGTTCGAGCCGGGCTGCAGCGCCGACCTCAACGCGGTGCTCGAGCGCATCGTGCCCCAAGACGAGCCCTGGGAACACAACACCCGCAACGACGACACCAACGGCCACAGCCACGCTCGGGCCGCCATCATCGGCCCCTCCGTCACCGTGCCGTTCCACGACGGCGAACTCGTGATCGGAACCTGGCAAAAGGTGGTCATGATCGACTTCGACGACCGCCCCCGGTCGCGAAAGATCGTGATCCAGCTCCTCGGCTGAGCGGCTACGGGCCCGACGGCGCGTCGTGCGGCACGTCGCCGACGCTCGCCACCGGAAGCTCCTCGATGGCATCGCCGGTTGCGTTGCACCAGCGGCAGGTGATCTGCTCGACGGTGGATCCCAACTGCTCTTCCTCTTCGACGGTCAACTCCCCCGCCACCGTGTAGTGGTGGAAAGCGCGGGTCCGCCGCGTAGCGACGACATCGAAGCGCGTCAGGTTCCCGCAGGCGTTGCACCGGTACCGGGAACTCATGAAGGCGAGCGTAGTGGCCGGCATCCGTGTTTCTGTCACAACCCTCTGCGAACATCCGAGGCATGGGCGAGCCCACGTCATCGCCACCCACCCAGGGATCGCGCCCGGCCGCCTTCCTTCCCTCGCGCACCCCCCTGCACGACGTGGAGTTCGTCGTCCTCGACCTTGAAACCACCGGGATGTCCCCGGGGCCGGCCTCGATCACCGAGATCGGCGCGGTCAAATACCGATGCGGCGAGCGCCTCGGCATCTTCGACACGCTCGTTGATCCGGGCGTGCCGCTGGCCCCCTTCGTGAGCGCGCTCACCGGCATCACCGACGCCATGGTCGAGACGGCTCCGCGCGTCCAAGCCGTCCTTCCCTCGCTCGAGGAATTCCTGCGCGGGTCGGTCGTGGTGTGCCACAACGTTGGATTCGACCGGTCGTTCCTCGACGCCGCACTCAGCGCCGACGACCGCGGCGAGGTCGCGCAGCCGTTCGTCGACACGCTCCCGCTCTCGCGGCGCCTGCTCGCCGACGAGGTGCCCAACCACCAGCTCGCCACCATCGCCCGTTACCTGCGCGTCCCGCACCAGCCCTGCCACCGCGCCCTCGCCGACGCGCTCGCCACCGCCGACGTGCTCCACGTCTTCATCGAACGGCTCGCCACCTACGGCGTGTTCGACCTCGACGCCCTTCTCGCCTTCCCGGCGACGCCCGTCCCCACCATGCGCGCAACGGCATAGCGGGCCCGAGCCGCGATCGTCAGGTCGTTCTCGGACCCCGTCCGGCGCGTTCGATGATCAGGTGGGCGATGGTCGCCGATACCAGCGACCACACGAGCAGCAGCAACAGCGGCATCACGAACCGGCCCCAGCCGATTCCGACGAACACGTCGAGCGCTTTGGCCGACGTGAAGACCCCGACCGATCGCCCGACGAGCAGGACCGGGATGAGGCCAATCGGGACGGCGGCGACCCAGGCGCCCACGCGCGCGACGGTCGACACCCGCCGGCGCCTCGCCGGCTCTCCCCTCGCGCGCTCGACCGCCGGCCCCTTGGCGGTCTGGTCGGCGATCGCCGTGCCCCGTTGCGAAGGTGGCACCTTCCTCGCGGCTCCGTTGTCCGCGGCGACCACCGTCGTCTTGTCGGCGCGCCTCGACGGCGGCGTCTTCGTCCCCGTCTTGGCTCCGGCCTTGGCCCCGGCCTTGGCTCCCGCCTTGCTCGCAGCCCTGGTCGCAGCCCCGGTCGCAGACTTGGACCCGGCTGTGGCGCCCGCCTTCGCCGCCTTCTTCGGCGGAGCGCTG
>DATDOY010000058.1:0-2685 GCA_035293045.1 Acidimicrobiia bacterium | reverse complement strand
GCGGATCAAGAAGTTCAAGCTGGTCGGCGAGGAATGGCTTCCCGACTCCGACGTGCTGACGCCGACGATGAAGCTGAAGCGACGCGGGGTCAACTCGCGCTACGAGGGCGACATCGAGGAGCTGTACGGGTCGTAACCCATCCGCGATCGCGGGGTTCAGACTCCGCCCGTCAGCCGGGTGGAGCGTCGGGGATGTCGCCTTCGACGCCCTCGACAAACCAGTCCATGGCGTCGATCTCTCCGATCGACAACCGATCCCCACCGGCGACGCGTTCTTTCCCGTCGCGATCGACGATGGGGCCGGTGAATGGCGTGTCGCCTTGCCGGAAGCGAGCGAACGCGCTGTCGATGAGTTCGGCCGCGATCGGTGGGGTACCCGGGCCCAACTCGGTGAAGACCAGCGGGTCATCGACGGCCGCGAGGCCGCGCCGCACGTTTCCGTTGAACCGGCTGCTCGTGAACGTTCCGTCGAGAGCGGTGTCGACGATCTCCTTGTAGAGGTCACCCCAGACCCAGACGGCCCCGGCCAGCCAGCCGTTCGGCGCGACCTCCGAGCCGTCGGCGTGGTATCCGACCGACTTCAGGCCGGCTGCCTCGGTCTCCTCGAGGATCGTTCTCGTGCAGTCCTGGTGTTGCGCGATGACGTCGGCGTTCGCCTCGCGGAGGTCCCGCACCGCTCGCCGCTGCGCGTCGGGGTCGCACCAGTTGCCGGTGAACGCCACCCGCGTCACGACGCTGGGATTCACTGAGCGCGCCCCGAGCGTGAAGGCGTTCACGTTGTTGAACGTCGCCGGGATGGGGAAGGCCACGGCAAATCCGAGGACACCCGTCGACGTCGCGGCACCGGCGGCAATTCCCGACAGGTAGAGCGGCTCGTAGTGCGCGCCGAAGTATGTCCCGAAGTTGGGGAGGTCGTCGGGCGTGTCGGTCGCCCCCTGATGAACGACGATCACGTCGTCGTGCCCCCGCGCGACCTTCACGGCTGCCGCATAGTGCCCGAAGCTGGTGGCAAACAGGATCCGGGCGCCGCGGTCGATGAGGTCTTCCATGGCGTCCTCGGCGGCATCCGTTTCGGGGACGTTCTCGAGGCGGAGGACCTCGTGGTTGGGGAAGGCCTTGGCCACCTCGTCGGCCCCCTCCCACACCGCCTGGTTGTATCCGAGGTCGTCGCGGGCGCCAACGAGAATGAAGCCGATCTTCGGGGGATCGCCGGCGGCGTCCGTCGTCCCCGTTGCGCACGAAGTCGTGAATCCGACAATGAGGACCAGGATCGCTGCTGCATGCGTGCGGCGGGGAGCGGGTTCCATCGCGCCATTCTCACCCGGACGCACGGGCAACCGGTGATCGCGCCATAGCATCGGTGCGAGACATGGAACCTCGACGAGCGGCAGCGGCCGTCACTGCGGTCCTTCTCGCCGCCACGGCGATCGCCACGTGGACGAGCGCGCTCAGCGTCGACGAGAGCACGCAGCAACAGTTCGATCGTCTCGCCGACAATGCCCGCGGGGCCATCGAGAGTCGCGTGGGACAGTCCACCGAGGTGCTGTTCGCCCTCAGCGCGCTCTACGGCCAAGGCGACGTGGACCGCCAGGGGTTCCGCGACTTTGTGTCGGCGATCGACCTTGCGCGACTGCCTGGGTTGCAGGCGGTGAGCTTCAACCGGCGAGTGCGGGCCGGGGACCTTGCCGCCTTCGAAAGCGCGGTCCGGTCCGACCCGGCCTTCGGGCCCGGGGGATTCCCTGGATTTGGGGTGTATCCAGAGCGCGAGGCTGCCGAGTACTACGTCGTCGAGCACATTGAGCCGCTGGCAGGGAACGAGGCCGCGCTCGGGTTCGACATCGGATCAGACGACACCCGCCGCGAGGCCCTGCTCGAGGCCCGCGATTCGGGAGACGCCGTGGCCACGCGGGGCATCGATCTGGTGCAGTTCCGCGATGCGACCGCGGGAGGTCGCGGCGTGCTCGTCATCCTGCCGGTCTACAACTCCGCCCGTGATCCCAAGACGACCCCCGAACGCCGACGGTCGTTCCACGGGGCGGTGGTTGTCGCTCTCCACGTCGACGAGATGCTGCGCGACGTCCTCGGTGCTCGCTCTCCGGTCACCTTTGAGATCTATGACGTCGGGCCGACGGTCGCGGGCCCCCGCTCCACCGTTGGCGAGCGCGACCTGTTGTTCGACGGCGACGGCACGCTCGGCGCACTTGACCCCGACCGCGCCCGCAGTCCGCATCGTTTCCTCGACATGGACGTCGGCGGGCGTCGCTGGCGCGTGTTTGCGGAGGCGCGCGGCGCGCTTCCGGGCGCGCCGTCCGACGTCGTCACCATCGCCGTCGGCGGGGCCGGGTCCGCTCTTGCGTTCCTCGTCGGAGGCGTGGTGTACGCCGTCGCGCAGGCGCGGGCTCGCCGCCGACGCGAGGTGTTCGACGGATATCTGCGGCTCACGCCCGAGGCCGTCGTCGTCGTGAATGCACGCGGCGAGATCACGCACGCCAACGCCCGCGTCGAGGACATGTTCGGCTACGCGCCGGACGATCTCATCGGCGAGACCGTGGAGGTGCTGCTCCCGGAGCGGTTCAGGACTGCGCACGTGGCACACCGGGCGCGCTACGCCACCGATCCGCGAATTCGAGAGATGGGTGGCGAACTCGCCCTCTATGGACGCCGTCGCGACGGCACCGAGTTCCC
>DATDOY010000057.1:0-2356 GCA_035293045.1 Acidimicrobiia bacterium | reverse complement strand
GCGGATCAAGAAGTTCAAGCTGGTCGGCGAGGAATGGCTTCCCGACTCCGACGTGCTGACGCCGACGATGAAGCTGAAGCGACGCGGGGTCAACTCGCGCTACGAGGGCGACATCGAGGAGCTGTACGGGTCGTAACCCATGCGCGAGCGCGCGGGTTCAGACTCCGCCGGTCAGCCGGGTGGAGCGTCGGGGATGTCGCCTTCGACGCCCTCGACGAACCAGTTCATGGCGTCGATCTCTCCGATCGACAACCGATCCCCACCGGCGACGCGTTCTTTCCCGTCGCGATCGACGATGGGGCCGGTGAATGGCGTGTCGCCTTGCCGGAAGCGAGCGAATGCGCTGTCGATGAGTTCGGCCGCCATCGGTGGGGTGGCCGGGCCCAACTCGGTGAAGACGAGCGGGTCATCGACGGCGTCGAGTCCGCGCCGCACGTTTCCGTTGAACCGGCTGCCCGTGAACGTTCCGTCGAGCGCGGTGTCGACGATCTCCTTGTAGAGGTCACCCCAGACCCAGACGGCCCCGGCCAGCCAGCCGTTCGGCGCGACCTCGGAGCCGTCGGCGTGGTATCCGACCGACTTCAGGCCGGCTGCCTCGGTCTCCTCGAGGATCGTTCTCGTGCAGTCCTGGTGTTGCGCGATGACGTCGGCGTTGACCTCGCGGAGGTCTCGCACCGCTCGTCGCTGCGCGTCGGGGTCGCACCAGTTGCCGGTGAACGCCACCCGCGTCACGACGCTGGGATTCACCGAGCGCGCCCCGAGCGTGAAGGCGTTGACGTTGTTGAACGTCGCCGGGATGGGGAAGGCCACCGCAAATCCGAGGACCCCCGTCGACGTCGCGGCACCGGCGGCTATTCCCGACAGGTAGAGCGGCTCATAGTGCGCGCCGAAGTACGTCCCGAAGTTGGAGAGGTCGGGCGTGTCGGTCGCCCCCTGATGTACGACGATCACGTCGTCGTGCTCACGCGCGACCTTCACGGCTGCCGCATAGTGCCCGAAGCTGGTGGCAAACAGGATCCGGGCGCCGCGGTCGATGAGGTCCTCCATGGCGTCCACGGCGGCATCCGTTTCGGGGACGTTCTCAAGGCGAAGGACCTCGTGGTCGGGGAAGGCCTTGGCCACCTCGTCGGCGCCCTCCCACACCGCCTGGTTGTATCCGAGGTCGTCGCGGGCGCCCACGAGGATGAATCCGATCTTCGGGGCATCGACGACGGCGTCCGTCGTCCCCGTCGCGCACGAGGTCGTGAAGACGACAATGAGGACGAGGGTCGCTGCCGCACTCATGCGGCGGGGGGTCGGTTTCATCGCGCCATTCTCACGCGGACGCATGGGCAACCGGTGATCGCGCCCTAGCATCGGGGGCAGACATGGAACCCCGACGCGCGGCAGCGGCCGTCACTGCGGTCCTCCTCGCCGCCACGGCGATCGCCACGTGGACGAGCGCGCTCAGCGTCGACGAGAGTACGCAGCAACAATTCGATCGTCTTGCCGACAACGCCCGCGGGGCCATCGAGAGTCGCGTGGGACAGTCCACCGAGGTGCTGTTCGCCCTCAGCGCGCTCTACGGCCAAGGCGACGTGGACCGCCAGGGGTTCCGCGACTTTGTGTCGGCGATCGACCTTGCGCGACTGCCCGGGTTGCAGGCGGTGAGCTTCAACCGGCGAGTACGGGCCGGGGACCTTGCGGCCTTCGAAAGCGCAGTCCGATCCGACCCGGCCTTCGGGCCCGGGGGATTCCCTGGATTTGCGGTGTATCCAAAGCGCGAGGCTGCCGAGTATTACGTCGTCGAGCACATTGAGCCGCTGGCAGGGAACGAGGCCGCGCTCGGGTTCGACATCGGATCGGACGACACCCGCCGCGAGGCCCTGCTCGAGGCCCGCGATTCGGGAGACGCCGTGGCCACGCGGGGCATCGACCTGGTGCAGTTCCGCGACGCGACCGCGGGAGGTCGCGGCGTGCTCGTCATCCTGCCGGTCTACAACTCCGCCCGTGATGGCAAGACGACCCCTGAACGCCGGCGGGCGTTCCACGGGGTGGTGGTTGTCGCTCTCCACGTCGACGAGATGCTGCGAGACGTCCTCGGTCCTCGCTCTCCGGTCGCCTTCGAGATCTATGACGTCGGGCCGACCGTCGCCGGCCCCCGCTCCACCGTTCGCGAGGCGGACCTGTTGTTCGACGGCGACGGCACGCTCGGCGCCCTCCACCCCGACCGCGCCCGTAGTCCGCATCGTTTCCTCGACATGGACGTCGGCGGGCGTCGCTGGCGCGTGTTTGCGGAGGCGCGCGGCGCGCTTCCGGGCGCGCCGTCCGACGTCGTCACCATCGCCGTCGGCGGGGCCGGGTCCGCTCTTGCGTT
>DATDOY010000056.1:0-10414 GCA_035293045.1 Acidimicrobiia bacterium | reverse complement strand
CCGGCGTGCCCCACCGCGGCGCCCGTCGCTCCTCAGCAGCTGCACCTGGACGTCTGACTAGCGTGCGAGGTGATGGCGACGGGGGAGCGCGAGCAGCGACTGATCTTCGGTGAGGTTGCCGAGACCTACGACCGCGTACGGCCCACGTATCCGGAGCAACTCGTCGACGACGTGATCACCTATACGGCGGCCTCCTCGGGTGATCACGCCATCGAGGTCGGCGCAGGGACGGGCCGGGCTACGGCAATGTTCGCGGCGCGCGGTCTGCGCGTGACGGCCATCGAGCCGTCGCCGGAGATGGCGGCGGTGGCGCGACGGAACCTCGCAGGCTTTCCGGATGCGATTGTCCACGAGGTGCTGTTCGAGGACTACGACGGCGAAGGCGGCGCCCGCATCTTGTTTGCGGCGCAGACCTGGCATTGGGTGCCGACCGACGTGCGATATCAGAGGGCGCACGCGCTGCTCGCGGATCGCGGCACGTTCGCCGCATTTTGGAACGTGCCGATGGAATATCGCCCTCCGGCGCTGAGGGCCGCGCTCGACGCGGTGTACGACCGGCTCGCACCCGATGTCCCGACGCGAGGCCCGGGTTCGGGATGGACGACCGTCGCCGCGGATCAAGAGGTGACCATGGGCGAGATCGAGGCGTCCGGCCTGTTCCACGACCTGCAAAGCCGCACCTACGAGCACGAGCACACCTTCTCGACCCCGGACTACCTCGCGCTGCTCGCCACGCAGTCCGACCACCGCCTGCTTCCCAAGGACCAACGCGAGGCATTGCTCGACGCCATCGGGGTGGTGATCGACGCCGACGGCGGGGCGATCACCGTCGCATACACCGCGCACCTCTATCTCGCCCGCCGGATCTGAGCGCTCCCGGGCGCATCACCTCGTCGAGCGAGAGGTCAGGAGGTGAGTTGGTCGATGAGCAGGGTGACGATCGACGTGCGGCCCCGGCTCTCCTCCCACGCCGCGCCGATGGCGTCGTGGTCCACGAGGCCGAAGGCGTCGGGCTCGATCCCCAGAATCTGCGCCACTCGGCTGCGCAACTCGGCCGGCTCGACCGCTTGGTCGCGGTCCTCGGGTCCGTGCGCCGGGAAGCACTCAAGGCCGTCCCACACCGAGGCGAGCGGGCGGCCCTCTTCGCCGAGCGGGAGTTCCGCAGCGAGGGGAGAGCGATCCACGGCGGCGACGACGCTCTCCCACACCTCGTAGGGGGAGAGGCCCGCGGGCGTGCCGTATCCGGGCGCCGGGTGGAGCCGCCATTCCAGCATCACGCCGCCGGGCCCGTGGTCCTCGAACCACGTCTGCGACCCGTTCACATAGGAGTCGACCGGCTCGCCGAGATGCTCGGCGAGGGCGAGGACGACGTCGGGCGTGATGCGCCACACGGTGGTCGGGGTGCGGGCCCCCGCCAAACTCACGCGGCGAGGTAGCGCTCGTCGACGCGCCCGTACCGCACGACCGCGTCGAAGAGGTCGAGCGGGGTGCGGTCGTCGTCGAGAATGCCCCGAACGCGTGGCGGCGTGAGCCGGCGGTGAGCGAGTCGCCGGGCGACGACGGCCTTGCGGGCGTCGCCGTCGCGCTCGAGCGACCACGCCGCCTCCTCGAGGACGAGCGCGCACTCCACGACGTCTGCCAACAGGTGGGCGAAGCGTCCCGAGTGCAGGAGCTGGAGATCGTCCGGCGCCGTCTCGAGGTGGGCGATGGCCTCCTGCGCGTCCTTCAGCCCCGAGGCGACCGAGTCGGCGGGCCCGGCCAAGGCGCGGTGCGGTCCGGCGGCGTCGAGGGCCTGCTCGACCCGGGCGATGAGCGCCTCGTGCGCACGTTCGTCGCGCATGGCGCGGCGCACGTCGAGGGCGAGGATGTTCTCGGTGCCCTCCCAGATGGTGTTCACCTGTGCGTCGCGGTACTGCCGCGCCATCGGCCAATCCTCCATGTAGCCGTTCCCTCCGAAGATCTCGAGGCCGAGGCTCGACCACGTGATCGCCTCGCGGCAGGCGCGGATCTTGGCCAGTGGCGTGAGGATCCTGCGCAGGGCGCGAGCGTCGTCTTCCTCCCCGGCGGTGATGTCGACGGCGCACTCGAAGGTCATGGCTACGGCGCCCTCGAGTTCCACGAGCATGTCGACGAGGGTCTCGCGCACCAACGGATAGGAGTCGATCCGGTTGCCAAACTGCTCGCGATGCGCGGCGTAGATCGCCGCCTCGAGAAAGACGCGGCGGTGAATGCCGAGGCCCATGAGCGCGATCCCGAACCGGCTTCCGTTGACCATCTCCATCATGCGGTTGAGTCCGCGACCGTCGCGCGCCGCGTCGCCCGTCGCGGACTGGTCCGGCGACCCGCACAACCACGCGCGCGCCCCGTCGATCTGGATCTCCGCCGTCGGCACGCCGACCGTCCCCATCTTGGGCTTGAGGCGCTTGATGTGGAAGTGGTTGTCGGAGCCGTCGGGCAGGATCCGAGGCACGATGAACGTGCCGAGCCCGCGTGAGCCCTCCGGTGCGCCCGCCGGTCGGGCCAGCACGATGAACACTTCGGCGTCGGCGTTGGAGCAGAAGTGCTTGTCCCCGTAAATGCGCCACTCGTCGCCGTCCTGGACGGCTCGCGTGGTGTTGGCCCCGACGTCGCTCCCCCCTTGCCGCTCGGTCAGGAACATGCCGCCTTCCCATGCTTCGGCGGGATCCACGCTGACGAGGCGGCGGAGCAATTCGTCGCGTACGGAGTCGGGCGCGTATCGCTCGACCATGCCGGCCGTGCTCGCGGTCATTCCGAGGCCGCACACGGCGGCGATCTCGGCCTGGCACACGAGATAGTTGCGGGCCGCGCTCACGACCGCAGGGACGGGACGTCCGGCGTGCCACCGCAGCCCGACGTATCCGGAGCGAACCAGGTCAGCCTTGTTGTCGGTCCACGTCGGGTGATGGACGATCTCGTTGGACTCGCGTCCCCACTGGTCGAACCGGCGGAGTTGGGGGCCGTGCTTGTCGGTGATCTCGGCACGGGCCGCCAGCGTTTTTCCGGCGAGCGCCCCATATTCGCCGACCTTCTCTTCGGCGAAGGCCCGATCGTCGGGATCTGGCAGCAGGTGGTCGAGGACAAACCGGAGGTTGGGATCGACCTCGTACCAGTCGAGGCCGAACGCCGACTCGAACGCTCGATAGTCGGGGAGCATCGGACGAGAGTATTCGCCCGACGCAATGGGCACGAGAACCGTCACCGATGGGCTCCTCGCCCAACGCGCCCGCTCATCGCGTCCGGATGTGGCCAGCATCCGCCCCGCCTCCAGTGCACCGTTGTCCTTCGCACGGCGAACTCACGACAACGGGAGGGAACGCGATGGTGGTCGCGGAGGAGAGCGTGTTCGAGGTCCAGCGGACGCTCGCCGAATTGGCGGCGGAGGCGGGCCCCGACGCGACGACGGCGTGCGCGCAGTGGAGAGTGCACGACCTCGTCGCGCACCTCGTCGCCGGCGGCATCGAGGTGTTGCGCCTCGTGCGCGCCCATCTCGATGGCGAGCCCGACTCGGTCACCACGCCCTTCGCCACCCGAGAGGCCCCCTGGCGAGCGGCGCCGTTCGAAGGGCTCATCGAGGTGCTCGGCCAGAGTCGCGACGTCACGACGGCGTTGGAGATCCTCGCTTCCGAGGACCCGGATGCGCGGATCCTCTTCACTGGGTGGGCGATGTCGGCGAACGAGTTGGCGACGCACGCGCGGAGCGAGTTGGCCCTCCATCTCTGGGATGTTGCCGGCGACGACCCGACAATCCGACCGCACCTGGCCTCGCCGGATCTCACCGCGCACGCGGTCAAGGCGCTGCGCCAATTCCGTGGGATCGCCGAGTGCGGCCTTCCCGCACAGTGGGTTCGCAGACTCGGGAAGGCCCCGCTGCGCCTTCGCAGTCCAGGGCAAGACGACGTCGTGATCAATGGCGCCAACGGGCCGCTGGCCCTCGCTCCGCCGGTCGCTGGGGCCGACTGCGAGCTCGACGCGGCGGACCGCCTCCTCATCCTCTGGGGCCGGAGATCCCTACCCGAGCGTTAGTCGCGCCAGCGCCGCACGACGAGGTGCGAGCAGGCGTTCGACGACATCCGGAGCGTGGCGGACGACGGGGAGCCGAGGTAGGTCGATGGTGAGGAACCACAGCAGGGTCGCGGCATCGACGGCGCGAGTGAAGGCGGGCACGTCGTCGATCGCCGCTGCGTCGACATAGCCATCGAGCTGTTGCGCGACGGACGGATGGTCGGGACCGTCGAGGACCCACGGGGACTGGTCGAGCCAACTCGCCACGTCGAGGGCGGCGGGTCCCGCGGCCACACCCGCCCAATCGAGCCAGACCCGGCGGCCCGGCTCGGGTCGCAGGACGTTGAGAGGCCACGGATCGCCGTGCAAGAGCGTGCTGGGCTGCTCGTGGAGCGCGTCGACGAGAGGGCTGGGATCGGCAGCGAGCGCCGCCGCGCCGGGAAGGATGCTGTCGAGTCCTGCCATCCGGCGGGCGTACGCGAGCGCGCCGTCGAGGCCGTCGCCGAGTGGATGCACAAGCCTCGGGTCAGCGAGCGCCGGGGCCGCGACGAAAGCGGCGTGAAGGTTCGCGAGATCTGAAAGTGCAGCGCCGACGTCCGATGGCGCCCACGGCACGTCGGTGTCGTCGACGTCGTCGAACAGCAGCCAGCCGTCACCCGCGTCGACGAGAGGAGCAACGACGAGCGGGAGCTGGGGGCCCAAGTCTTCGAGCGCGTACCGCTCGCGCTCGATCACCTCCGGCGGGCCCGCCTTGGCGACGAGTCCGTGGCCCTTCATCACATGACACGAGCCGGCGCCGGTGAGGTCGACGGGCGCGGGGCCGAGCCGGGCCTGGACGAACGGCGGGATCGCGGGGCGCGACATCAACCACCATCCTTGCTCCTACGCTGCCCAGCGTGAGGCGATCCGTGAGGCGAAGGATGGCGGCCGTGGCGGTCGCCGTGTCGGCGGCCATGGCGGCGTGCGGCGGTGGCAGCTCCAACGACGCGGGGCGCTCGGCGGACACCACGACCACGGTCGGAGCGGAAGGCGGCGGCGCCGACAGCTCGTTGCCGTCGGAGTCGTCGACCACGACGACGATCGTCGCCGCCTCGGGCCAGTGCGGCCTCCACGGCTCGTATCCCGAGGCGTGGCCCGAGCGACCCCGTTACGACGTTGACCTCGACATCGACCCCGTTGGGGGCACGGTCACAGGGAACATGCGCGTGCGGTTCACGCTACCGGAGGTCACGGACCGCCTCGTGTTCCGCCTGTGGGCCAACGTTCCGCGCGCCGGTGAGGCCGGCGGCCGGCTCGATGTCGGCGCCGTACTCGTCGACGGCGTCGAGACGAACGGCGAATACCAGGATGGCGGCGCCGGCCCGAGCACGCCGGGGACGATCTACATCCTCACGCGACCGGAAGGCTTCGCCGCCGATCGCGCGGTGAGAGTCGAGCTTGCCTTCACGCTTCGGATGCCCGGGGCGGTCAACGAGCGCGTCGCGCAGGTCGGCGACAGTCTTCGTTTGGGTTCGGTCATCCCGATGCTGTCGTGGGTGCGCGGACGCGGATGGCACACGGCACCCGCGGTTTCCAACTTCTCGGAGGCCGTGTCGAGCGAGGTGGCCGACTACGACGTCACGACGGAGCTCCCGGACGGCTACACGATCCTGGCCACCGGCGAGGAGATCGCCCCTGGGCATTTCGTGGCGTCCGCCGTGCGGGACTGGGCGGCAACGGTGGGGCGACTCGAGATCGCGCAGGGTACCGCCGACAATGGTCGTATCCGCGTCGTCGTCGGCGCGGCGGACGGCACGGGAGACGACCCGCAGCGCCGACTTGGCGACGCGATCGCCGCCCTCGACGACTTCTCGGCGCGTTACGGGCCGTATCCGTACCCGGTGTTGACGATGGGCGTCACCGGGTCACTCTCCGGCGGCATCGAGTTCCCCCAACACATCTTCATCGGCGGCGGAACGTCACGCGATCACCTGATCCACGAGGTTGCCCACATGTGGTTCTACGGGTTGGTTGGCAACGACCAGTACGCCGACCCGTGGCTCGACGAGGGCCTCACCGAGTACGCCGAGGCGCAGTTTCTCGGCGAGACGGGCGGGATGCGGTCCACCTCGATTCCCGCCGACGCCCGCGGACGGGTGGGCGAGAGCCACGCCTTCTGGCAGTCGCATACCAGTTCGTTCTATCGAGGCGTCTATGTCCAGGGCGCGCAGGCGATCGCCGCGTTGAGCGACGCCGTGGGTGGGCTCGACGTCGTCGATTGCGCGTTGCGCCGGTTCGTACTCGACAACGCGTTCCAGGTCGCCGCTCCGACCGACCTCGTGACGGCCATCGAGCGCCAGACCGCCGTCGACCCCCGCCCCACCCTCGAGCGGTTCGGCGCCATCTGAGCCCGAACTCGCTGGGGTGCGTTGTCACCTTGGTGCTCGACCGTCCCCCGCACGTACCATGTGCACTCTTCAAGCCCTCGGAGGCACCAATGGCCGAGTACGTCCGCCTGTCCGCACAGGATGCGAGCTTTCTGCACGCAGAGAGCCCCGAGACGCCGATGCACGTCGGGTCGCTCGCCGTGCTCGAGGGCGCCCCGCTGTTCGACGACACGGGTCGGTTGCGAATCGACGAGTTCCGCGACCACGTGGCCTCGCGCTTGCACTTCGTGCCGCTGTTTCGCAAGAAGCTCATGGAAGTGCCGTTCGGGCAGGGACGGCCGGTGTGGGTGGATGACCCCAGCTTCGACATCGGCTACCACGTCCGCCTCACCGCGCTGCCGGCGCCCGGCAACGAGGAGCAGCTCAAACTTCTCTGCGGGCGTCTCCAGGGCCAGGTGCTCGATCGCAGCAAGCCGCTCTGGGAGCTGTGGGTCGTCGAGGGTCTTGAGGGTGGACGCGTCGGTCTGATCCAAAAGACGCACCACGCCCTCGTCGACGGCATTTCCGGCGTCGACGTCGCGACCGTGCTCTTGGACTTCACCCCCGAGCCGGCCTCGTATCCGAGCGAGCCGTGGGTTCCCGCGTCGGCACCCAACCCGATCCAGTTGCTGATCGAAAGTCTGCGTGAGCGCGCCACGGAGCCCACAGAGATCGTGCGCACCGTCCGTGCGGCGCTGCGCGGTCCGCGCCAGGTGATGGCGCGGGCGACCGAGCTGGCGACGTCGTTCTCGACGATGCTGCGCACCGACGCCGTGGCGCCGAAGACCTCGCTCAACCAGAAGGTCGGACAGCACCGGCGCTTCGAGGGCGTGCGCACCTCGCTCGAAGAGATCAAAGCGACCAAGAACACCCTCGGCGGGACGGTCAACGACGTGGTCCTCGCCGGCGTGACCGGCGGCCTGCGCCAGCTCCTGATCTCCCGCGGCGAGGACGTCACGGGTATCACGCTGAAGGCGATGGTGCCGGTCTCGGTGCGCGACGAGAGCGAGCGCATGAAGTTGGGCAACCGCGTGTCGGCGATGTTCGTCCCGCTCCCGGTCGGAGAGGACGACCCGCTCGTGCGACTGCGCATCATTCAGGCGGCCACCCGCGAGCTCAAGGAGCGCAAGCAGGCGGTGGGCGCCGAGTTTCTCGTGCAGATGACCGACTACGCACCGCAGACGGTGCTGTCGCTGGCGGCCCGCATTGCACACCGTCAGCGCATCGCCAATCTTGTGATCACCAACGTGCCTGGTCCGCAGCAGCCTCTCTACGTCATGGGGGCCGAAATGCTTGAGGCGTTCCCCATCGTGCCGCTCGTCGGCAACACCAGCGTCGGGATCGCCATCCTGTCCTACAACGGTGCGCTCAATCTCGGGTTGACCGGCGATCGCGACACCTCGCCCGACCTTCACGTGCTCGCCGAGAGCATCGAGAAGTCGTTCAGCGAAGCGCGCAACCTTGCCGACGTGGCCGCGCCGGTCGCGGACTGACGCGGACGATGCCCGAGCTCTGGGAACGGGACGCGTCGGTCCTCGCCGACGAGATCCGCGCCGGCGCCTTGAAGTCGCGCGAGTTGCTCGACGTGTGTCTCGACCGCATAGAACGCCACGACGCCGCGCTCAAGGCGGTCTGCTATCTCGACGTTGACGGCGCCCGCCGATCCGCGGAGGAGATCGACCGCCGCGTCGCCGACGGCGAGGATCCTGGCCCGTTCGCCGGAGTTCCTGCGCTCGTGAAGGAGACGCACGCCGTCACGGGGATGCCGTACACGGGGGCCTCGCTGATCTATGCCGATCGCGTCGCCGACCACGACGAGGAGTGCATCGCCCGCATGCGAGCGGCGGGCGCGGTGATCGCCGGGCTCGCGACGGCGCCCGAGTTCGGATCGCTCAACTACACCCGGACCAAGCTCCACGGTGTGACCGGGAACCCCTGGAACCCGGAGTGCACACCCGGTGGGTCGTCGGGTGGCTCCGCGGCGGTCGTGGCCGGCGGACTCGTCCCCATCGCGTCGGGGGGTGACGGCGGCGGCTCCATCCGGATTCCCTCGTCGTTCTCGGGTCTGTTCGGCTTCAAAGGCAGCCAGGGGCGAGTCCCCGAGGGGCCGATCTCGTTCGACGGATCGCTCACCACGCAATACGGGGCGATGACGCGGTCGGTGCGCGACGCGGCGCGTGCACTCGACGTGATGAGCGGCCCGAATCCCACCGATCCCACGTCCCTGCCCAAGCCCTCGCGCTCGTTCGAGGAGATCGCGACCGCGCCGGATCCCTCGGCGCTGCTCCGCGGGCGGCGCGCCGTGTGGTCGTCCACCTTCGGCTATGCCGTGTGCGATCCGGAAGTCGAGGCCATCACTCAAGAAGCGGCGGTCGCCCTCTGCGAGGCGGCGGGGATGGAGCTGGTCGACTCGCCCGTCGAGCTGCCACGAGTGGGCGCCACGTGGGGGCTCCTCTCGTCGCTCGAGATGGTGGCGTGGCAGGGCGAGGCGGCCGCTGGTCGCTGGGACGAACTCACCCCGGCGGTGCGCGGTGGCTTCGAACTGGTGGAGAACCTGCGCCCCGAGGACATCGTGCGCGCCCTCCGCCGTCGCTGGCAGGTCATCGAGGCGTGGGGTCGCGTGTTCGCGGAGGTCGATGTCGTGCTCAGTCCGACCACCGCCGTCCCCGCCTTTGGCGCGTCAGGGCCGCCGCCCCGTGAGATCGCCGGCCGCGAGGTGGGTTGGACAGGGGCGACGCCGTACACGATGCCGGCCAATGTCGCCGGCACGCCGGCCGCCAGCATCCCCGTGGGCTTCGTCGGTGGGTTGCCGGTTGGGCTCCAGGTGTGCGCCCGCCGGCACGAGGACGAGCTGTGCATGGCGGCGGGTGCCGTCCTCGAACGCGACCGCCCCTGGCCCAAGCTCGCCCCCCTTCTCTAAAGGTCAATACGCGCCGGTCTGTGAGGGGAGAACTTGACCGTTAGGGAAACTTGACCGGGCGGTCAAGTAGCCTCGCTCGACAGATGGCGGAGACCGCGAAGTACCCCAAACAGGAGCAGGAGCCGGCGCGCTCAGAGGTCACTGAGGTGGCGGCGAACGTCCTGCGAATGCAGCTACCGATCCGGATGCCGGGCCTTGGCCACGTGAACGCCTACGCGCTCACCGACGACCGGGGCGCGGCGGTGGTCGACCCGGGGGTTCCGGGTCCGGGCAACTGGAAGGCGCTCGTCGACCGCCTGCGCCAGGGCGGCCTCAAGGTTCGCGACGTGCACACCGTGGTGGTCACCCACTCCCACATTGATCACTTCGGGACGGCGGCGCGGCTTGCTCAAGAGGCGGACGCCGAGTTTGTCGTCCACGCAGATTTCGCCGTGCCGTGGCTCGGCGTGACGCGACACGATTGCGTGGGGACCGAGGACGCCCCCGATCGCGTGAAGCCGGACTGGGACGAGCGCACGCCCTGGGGCGGCGACCCCATCCGTCCGCCTCGCAACCGGCGGGCCATCTTCTGGTTCATGCGGCACGTCATGCGGCGCGCGCTGCTGCCTCCGGTCCCGAGCGAGCGGTTGGCGTCGGACAGCGTGCTGACGTTGGCGGGGCGAGAGTGGTTCGCCGTTCACACCCCGGGCCACACGCTCGATCACCTGTGCTTGCACGATCCTGAGGGGGGCGTGTTGATCTCCGGTGATCACGTGCTGCCGACCATCACCCCGCACATCTCTGGCGTGGGGACCGGGCCCGATCCGCTGCGGGCGTTCGTGGAATCGCTCGACAAGGTCGCCGCCCTCGAGGGCGTGGCGCGGGTGCTTCCCGCCCACGGTCACCCCTTCGACGATCTCGGCGCCCGAGTCGACGACATCAAGGAGCATCACGACGGCCGGCTCGAGCGACTCAAGGGGTACGGCCGGGAGTTCGGGCGCGCCGCGAGCGTTCGGGAGTACTCACAGAAGCTGTTCCGGCCTGCCCGCTGGGGTCCGATGGCCGAGAGCGAGACGTTCGCCCACCT
>DATDOY010000055.1:0-7574 GCA_035293045.1 Acidimicrobiia bacterium | reverse complement strand
TGTGCAGTTGTCGTCGTGAATCGGCGCCGGATCGGGCCTGATCACGACGGAAAGTGCACACCAAGTGGCGTGGGCGTCCGATCAGATCTAGAGCAGCAGGCCCATGATGATGGCGTCGCGCAGGGACCCATCGCGCCGCCGATAGTGGTGGGTGAGATAGCCCTCGCGCTGGAAGCCGAACTTCTCGTAGAGCGCGATCGCTCGCGCATTGTCGGGCCACACCTGGAGTTCGATCTTGTGGGCGTCGGTCGTGCGGGCCCACTCGAGGCCGGCTTCCATGAGCGCGGTTCCCATGCCCCGCTCGCGGTGACCGTCGACGATGGTCATGCCGAGTTCGAGAGTGCCGTAGGGGGTGGGATGGAGCCCGAGGTGTCCGACGACGACACCGTCGACTTCAGCGACCAGGTTCGCCGTGCGGAGGTCGGCGACGAACGCCCGGAATCGCTCAGCTCGTTCCTCCTTGTCGAACGGGACCTCGGTGCCGATCCAGCGACCCTCGGCGCCCACGGCCCACATGTTCTCGACGAAGGCATCCGCGTCGTCGGCGGTGGCTCGTCGGATGGTGAAGTCGGGCATGCAGACAAGGTTGCGTCCGGGTGGCCCGCGCGGCAAGCCATTTCCCGCACTTACTCCGCGGCCGCTGCCGCCTCGCCGTCGAGCACCCGCCAGCAGTACCACGCCGCCACCGAGCGGTACGGCGCGAAACGCTCGCCGTGTGCCGCCATCTCGCGCTCGGTCGGTATGGGGTCGATCCCGCTCACGACCGAGAATCCCTTGCGCACGCCGTAGTCGCCCGCCGGCCACACATCGAGGCGGCCGAGCTGGAACATGAGGAACATCTCGGCGGTCCAGCGTCCGATCCCGCGGACCACGACGAGGCGTTCGATGATCTGTTCGTCGTCGAGGCGCCCGATGCGGGCGAGCGGAACTTCGCCCGCGCTCACCTTGAGGGCGAGGTCTCGGATCGAGGCGGTCTTGGCGCCCGACAACCCGGCGCCGCGCAGTTGCTCTTCCTTCAGCGCGAGCACGGCCTCGGGGACGAAGCGGCCGGGGACGAGGGCGCGAACCCGACCCCAGATGGTGCTCGCCGCGCGCCCGGCGAGCTGTTGGTAGGCGATCGATCGAGCGAGGGCTTCGAAGTGCGGCCGAGGCGAGCGCCCCCCGATCGTGCACGGTCCGAAGGCATGCACGAGGGGGGCAAAGCGCGGCTCGACCTTGATGAGGGCGGCGTCGGCGGCCGGAAGCGTTGATGGGGACATCGGCGAACGAATGATGGAGGACGGACGGGCCCTAGAGGCGACGGAGAACCGTCACCACCTTGCCGAAGACCGTGACCTGGTCGGCGGGGTAGACGAGGTCGGTCATCTCGGCGTTGTGGGGTCGGAGGACGACGCGATCGCCCTTTCGCATGTACTCCTTGACCGTGCCCTCCTCGTTGTTGATCCCCGCCACCACCACGTCGCCGTTGTCGGCGGTCGGCTGCGCCCGCACGACGACGTAGTCGCCGCTCAGGATCCCGGCGTCGATCATCGAGTCGCCACGCACGCGGACCATGAAGAGATCGCCGTCGCCCACGAAGTCGGCGGGGAGCGGGTGGAACTCCTCGACGTTCTCGACCGCGAGGACGCCGGTGCCGGCGGCGACGTCGCCGACGAGCGGGACGTTTTGCACGGGCCGGCGCCGGATCTTGGCCCCGGACTGGGGCTCGAAGCTGAGCTCGAGCGCCCGGGGCTTGGTGGTGTCGCGCCGGAGGTAGCCCTTCTGGGCGAGGGCGGCCAGATGGTTGTGCACGGTGGCCGTCGACGACAGGCCGACGGCTTCAGCGATCTCGCGCACACTCGGGGGGAAGCCGCGGTCGCGCATGAACTCGGCGATGAACTCGAGGATCTGGCGCTGGCGGGCGGTGAGCTGGCGCATGCGGTTGGCCCTTTCGGTAAGCGGGTCCGGTGGGGGATATCGCCCCATCCTGCTCACGCCGAGTGGGGCTCGAGTTGTTCACAGTCCCTCTTGAGGGTTGTGAGGGGGGTGTGACGCACGGCTTCGACCTCGGGCAGACCATAATACGAACGACCGTTCGAAGCAAACACCCGTTCGGATTTGTGCTTGACATGAAACACACGTTCGTAGTTTCATGACGAGAACCGAACGAGCGTTCGCCTCCGCAGACCACAGAGGGTCACGGGCCATAACTGTCACACCCCCTCGGCACACTGGCCCCGTGGACCACCTTGAGCACCAGCCGGAACCGCCCCGGGAGACCGAAGGGGAGATCGACATGACCGCCATCACCGCTCACCGGCCCTCCCGCCGGCGCCTGACGAGCCGACCGTTCGAGACCTTCGCCTTCGATCCCCACGCGCCGCGTGACGACCTCGAAGTGCGGTGGCGTCGGCTCGACGCCACCGACCCGATCGAGCGCATCGCAGCCGTCCCGGTGCCCCGGGCCCCGTCGCGGCGTTCGCCGACCTCGTCCGTGTCCCGGCGCCCGAGCCGGGCCATCGTGTTCCGCCGGCGTCGGCTTGCCGTCGTGATCGTCCTCATGCTCGTGGCCTTCACGGCGGGCGTCCTGCTGGCCATCACGCTCCTGTCGTCGCCCGCCGGCGGTTCGCTTACCGACGACGCCCGCCGAGCGCAGCAGGTCACCTATGTCGTGGAGCCGGGCGACACGCTGTGGCGGGCCGCCCTGTCTTTGGCGCCCAACGATGACCCTCGTGCTGTGGTCGACGCCCTGAGCGCCTCCCGGGGAACGTCCGAAGTACGGGTTGGCGAGCAGCTCGTCTGGCCCGTGGACTGACCCCACCCCTACGATCCGCGGCGCATCGAACCGGCGCGGCCAACCTGCAGAGGAGCGAGTGACATGGTTCAGAACCCTCCCGAGAATTTTCCGCGGCTCACCCCGTACCTGACCTACAAGGACGCCGGTGCCGCGCTCGACTTTCTGACAAGCGCATTCGGATTCGATGAGCAGCTGCGAATGCCGGGACCGGATGGCGCGGTGAGCCACGCCGAACTCCGCTACCACGACTCGGTCGTCATGCTGGGATCTCCCGGCCCCGACGCCAAGAGCCCCAAGGATCTCGGCGGCGCGACCGTCGGCATCTACCTCTACGTCGACGACGTCGACAAGCATTTCGAGGTCGCGAAGCAGGCGGGCGCGACCATCATCGAGGAGCCGACCGACAAGTTCTACGGCGACCGCTCCTACACGGCGGAGGATCCGGAGGGTCACCAGTGGCACTTCGCCCAGCACACCGTCGACCTCTCCGAGGAGGAGATGGCGGCGGCCGTCGACGCGATGACCAAGGGCGAGGGGCCCTGACCGTCGCAGCGATCGGCATGGCACCCCCAGGCGTTGCTTGCGCCTGGGGGTAGCGTGAGGTCGTGCGCTGCCCCTACTGCCTCGCCACCGACGACAAGGTCGTTGACTCGCGCAGCGCCGACGATGGCGTGGCCATTCGCCGGCGTCGGGAGTGTCTCGTGTGTGGCCGGCGCTACACCACCTATGAGCGCATCGAAGAGCTGCCCCTGGTGGTGAAGAAGCGGTCCGGGCTGGTCGAGCCGTTCGATCGTGAGAAGGTCCTCGTGGGGGTGCGGATGGCGGCGGCGAACCGTCCAGCCGTTGATGAGGCCATCGCCATCGCCCTCGTCGGGTCCGTGGAGGAGCAGCTGCGGGCCGCCGGGCCCGAGGTCAACAGCGAGGAGGTCGGCCTCGCCGTCCTCGATCGGCTGCGCGATCTCGATGACGTCGCCTATCTCCGGTTCGCCTCGGTCTACAAGGGCTTCGAGGACGTCGCCGACTTCGAGCGGGAGGCCCAGTTGCTCCAGGAGCGGAGGGTCCTCGAGAAAAAGACCGAGCCGAAGCGTCATCCCACGATCCAGCGGTGAGAGAGGTCGTTTCGGCCGCCGTTGCGTGCCGCCCTTGACCCCCGCACTCACTCCAGCAAGCGGAAATTTCTCCAGCCCCAACCGTTGACAACTGTGTAATTCCAATGGTGTAATGACCGCCGTATCTGGGGTGTGATCTTCACTCAACCACCACATCTTGTGGTTGGACGGTCGGCCCCGTCGGTCCTCGGCGGTAGCCTGAGGGCGGGTGCTCGGGAGAGCGAAGCGAGAGGAGAGCGTTCATGGCCATCGCGCCGGAGCAGGTCCAGCGAATCGGTATCAGGCGGCACTTCACGACGCCCGACGTGCATCCGTACGACTCCCTCGAGTGGGAGACGCGAGAGGCGCGGATTCCCGACCTCAAGTCCGGCGGCGACGCCTTCTACCAGCCCGAGGTGGAGTTCCCCGTCAGCTGGTCGCAGAACGCCACCAACATCGTGGCGCAGAAGTACTTCCGCGGGCCTCTGGGCGCCCCGGAGCGGGAGTACTCGGTGCGTCAGATCATCGATCGGGTCGCCGACTCCATCACCGATTGGGGGGTCCGCGACGGCTACTTCGCCGACTCCGAGGAGGCGGAGACCTTCCGCTCGGAGTTGAAGTACATCCTCGTGAACCAGCGGGCGTCGTTCAACTCACCGGTGTGGTTCAACATCGGCGTTCCGGGGGAGCCCCAACAGTCGAGCGCCTGTTTCATCCTCGACGTCGAAGACACCATGGACTCCATCCTCAACTGGTATCGGGAGGAGGGCGTCATCTTCAAAGGCGGATCGGGGTCGGGCGTAAACCTCTCGAAGATTCGCTCGTCGTACGAAGAGCTGAAGGGCGGCGGCACGGCCTCCGGTCCCGTGAGCTTCATGCGGGGCGCCGACGCGTCCGCCGGCACGATCAAGTCGGGCGGCAAGACCCGTCGCGCCGCCAAGATGGCGATCCTCAACGTCGACCACCCGGACGTCGAGGAGTTCATCTGGTGCAAGGCGCTCGAGGAGCGCAAGGCCCGGGCGCTGCGCGAGGCCGGCTTCGACATGGACCTCGACGGCCGCGATTCGCACTCCATCCAGTACCAGAACGCCAACAACTCGGTGCGGGTCACCGACGAGTTCATGAAGGCGGTCGAGGACGACGCCGACTGGGACCTGAAGGCCGTCAAGGACGGAGCGACGGTCCGCACCGTGAAGGCGCGCGACCTCATGCGCCAACTCGCCGAGGCGGCGTGGGAGTGCGCCGATCCGGGGATGCAATACGACACGACGATCAACCACTGGCACACCGCCGCCAACACGGGCCGCATCAACGCCAGCAACCCGTGCTTCCCGGCCGACACCTATGTCCACACGGACAAGGGCCTGATCCAGTTCGGTGAACTCGTTGCCCGCGCGCAAGGTGGCGAGACGTTTGGCGTGTACACCCACGACGCGACGAATCCCGATCAGCCGGCCGAGAGCGTCGAGATCACGCGTCCCGAGGCCTTCATGGTGACCGGGTGGAATGAGGTCGTACGCCTCACGTTCAGCAATGGCTCGGAGATTCGGTGCACCCCGAACCACCGGTTCTGGACGGTGAATCGCGGCTACGTACGAGCGGACGAGTTGACCGCCGAAGATCAGCTGAAGGTCCTGGATGTCCCCGCGCCAGCCGTGTCAGCCGACCTGGCCATACCCGCGGGCGCCCGCCTGATGGCGTTGGCCGCACGCGGCGAGAAGCAGTCGATCGGCTTCCGGCTACCAGAAAAGTGGTCACCCGAGTTGGCTCACTACGTCGGTTGGCTTGTTGGAGACGGCTGTTTGTCCGGCGACGTCGTGTCCACGATCTATGGCACGGAGGAGGAACAGGAACACATCCTCCCGGGTCACCGCTCCCTTGTTGCCTGGATGAACGATGGCCGGGAGCCAACCCCGTCGGTGCAGACGAATGGAACGGTTCAACTACGCCAGAGCCGTCGGGCTCTGCGTAGGTTCTTTGAAGGCCTGGGCGTGTCCCCCAAGAAAGCGGCCCACAAGGTTGTTCCGCGCTCTGTCGAGCAAGCTCCGCCGGAGGTTCAATCCGCATTCCTCCGCGGGCTGTTTGACGCTGACGGTTGTGTCTATGACGGCGAGAAGAGTCGGTACGTCGGCTTGGGCTCGTCGTCGCGTGAATTGCTGCGGGGTGTGCAGCGCTTGCTCTCGACTTTCGGGATCTCTAGTCGAATCTACGAAACCCGCCAACCGGGCGACGCGCAGTTCGACTACACCCGGGCCGACGGCACGGCGGTGACGTACGAGTCGGGCGGCATGTTCGATCTCCGTATCGCCAACCGATCCATCGTCCGCTATGCGGAAGAGGTCGGTTTCGAGATCCCGTCCAAGTCCGACAAGCTCGATCGTCTTGTCGCGGAGCACCGCTTCTACAACACCGATGAGACCGTACGTGTGCGCGAACGCGTTGAAGATGGGGTGGAGCTGACCTTCAACCTCACCGAACCCCGTAACCACTCGTACATCGTAAACGGACAAATAGTGGCGAATTGCTCCGAATACATGCACCTCGATAACTCGGCGTGCAATCTGGCGTCGATCAACCTTCTGAAGTACCTCGAGGACGACGGCAGCTTCGACGTCGATGGGTACAAGCACACCGTCGAGGTGATGTTCACGGCGCAGGAGATTCTCGTCGGCAACGCCGATTACCCCACCGAGAAGATCGGCGAGAACGCCCGCAAGTTCCGCCAGCTCGGTCTCGGTTACGCCAACCTCGGCGCCCTTCTCATGGCGCGCGGCGCTCCCTACGACTCGGAAGAGGGTCGCGCGTGGGCCGCCGCGCTCACGGCGCTCATGACGGGGCACGCCTACGCGACGAGCGCCCGCACCGCATCGCGGATGGGCCCGTTCGCTGGCTACGCCGAAAACACCGAGCCGACGCTCAAGGTGCTCAACCAGCACCGCGCCGTGTGCGCCGAGATCGACGAGGAGCTGGTGCCCGCCGATCTCCTCGATGCTGCACGTCAATCGTGGGACGCGGCGTGCGAACTCGGAGAGCAATATGGGGTACGAAACGGACAAGCCACCGTTTTGGCACCAACTGGGACAATTGGTTTGGCTATGGATTGTGACACCACCGGGGTCGAGCCCGACCTCGCGCTCACCAAGCACAAGAAGCTCGTGGGCGGCGGGACGATGGAGATCGTCAATCGGGCGATCCCGCGTGCCCTGCGCAACCTCGGTTACGACGATGCCCAGGTCGATGACATCGTCGCCTACATCGACGAGCACAAGACGATCGTTGGGGCGCCCGCATTGAAGGCCGAGCACCTCCCCGTCTTCGCCACGGCCATGGGCGACAACGTCATCCACTACATGGGTCACGTCCGGATGATGGCGGCGGTCCAGCCGTTCATCTCGGGCGCCATCTCGAAGACCATCAACATGCCCGAGGAGGCCACGGTCGAGGAGGTCGCCGACCTCTACCTCGAGTCGTGGAAGCTGGGCCTCAAGGCCGTTGCCATCTATCGCGACAACTGCAAGGTGGCACAACCGCTGTCGACGCAGAAGAAGGAGAGCGTGGAACTCGACGCTGATGTCGCCGTGGTCGCGGGCTCTGACGCACCGCTCACGATCGCTCTGCAGGAGCCCGTGCGGCGCAAGCCGCCGAAGACCCGCAACTCGAAGACGTTCAGCTTCCGGGTGGCCGACTGCAAGGGCTACGTCACGGTCGGC
>DATDOY010000054.1:0-11248 GCA_035293045.1 Acidimicrobiia bacterium | reverse complement strand
CGATCCCGGGCTGATGCACGCAATCCTCGGGGCCAGGCCGACGTAGTTTGATCGAGTGAACGAGTCGAGCGAGCTGCCCCGGCATTGGTTTCAGCCCCTGGCTGCCTTTCTCGGCAAGACCTACTGGGCGCCTGATACCGGACGTGTCATGGCCTTCACCAAGGGCACGGAGCAGGAGGTGGCCTTTCTCTGGGACGCGCTCGGGCTCCGCGATGGGGCTCGCGTGCTCGACGTCGGCTGCGGTCCGGGCCGGCATTCGCTCGCCCTGGCCCAGCGTGGGGCGCAGGTCACGGGCGTCGACATCTCTCCCGAGTTCATCGATCTCGCCCGGACGGCGGCCCACGACGGCGGTCTGAGCGTCGACTTCCAGGTCGGCGACGCACGGGCGCTCGCATTCGACGCCGAGTTCGATGCGGCGATCTGCCTGTGTCAGGGCGCCTTCGGCCTTCCCGAGGGTCCTGGCGACGACGTCGCGGTGTTCGCCGGCCTCGTGCGGGCGCTGCGGCCGGGCGGGATGCTCGCGCTGAGCGCATTCTCCGCGTATTTCGCCGTCCGCTTCCTCGAAGAGCACGACACCTTCGACGCCGATCGGGGCGTGAACCACGAACGGGCGACGCTTCAAGACGGCGACCGCCACGAGCGGCAGTTCGACCTGTGGACGTCGTGTTGGACCCCCCGGGAGTTGCGGCAGTTGGCCGCGGCCGCCGGGCTCGCCGAGGCGGCCGTCTACAGCGTGGCCCCGGGGAAGTACGTCGCCGAACCACCCAATCTCGAGACGCCCGAGTTCCTACTTGTGGCCCGAACGGCCGAGGGGGCGAAATCTCCGGAACCCCTGTAGGCTGATCGGGCCGATTCGGCGTGTCTCCGCGCGTGCGCGTGAACGCGCCTGAATGCGTGCCCATCTGTTGTCCGTACCCATCTACAAGTGAGTCAGCATGTCCGACGACCCGACGACCGACCCGACCTCCGCGACCACCGCCCCCGCTGAGGAAGCCCCGCCCGAAGAAGCCCCGGCCGGTGAGCCCGCCGCCGACTACGAGCCCAACCCGGAGGCCGACCCCGAGCCGGAGCCGGAGCCGGCCGCCAAGGGTCCTGTCGAGGCCGCCCCCTCCGAGGCGAAGTCCTCCATCGTGCGCCCGGCGCCGGGTGAGACCTACGAGGCCAAGGAGATCGTCGTCCACGACGACCTCGACGGCGACTTCGCCTCGTTCATCGAAGCCACCATGGTCGAGTTCGACGACGGGTCGATCGTCACGGGCACCATCGTCAAGGTCGACAAGGACGAGGTGCTCCTCGACATCGGGTACAAGTCGGAAGGCGTCATCCCGCTGAAGGAGTTGTCGATCCGCTCCGACATCGACCCCAACGAGGTCGTGAGCGTCGGCGACGAGGTCGAGGCGCTCGTCCTCACCAAGGAAGACGCCGACGGCCGCCTCATCCTGTCGAAGAAGCGCGCCCAGTACGAGCGCGCCTGGGGGAACATCGAGAAGATCAAGGACGCCGACGGCGAGGTGAGCGGACACGTCATCGAGGTGGTCAAGGGTGGCCTCATCCTCGACATCGGACTCCGCGGCTTCCTGCCCGCGTCGCTAGTGGAGCTGCGCCGGGTGCGCGACCTCCAGCCCTACGTCGGCCGCGAGCTCACCTGCAAGATCATCGAGCTCGAGCGCAACCGCAACAACGTCGTGTTGTCGCGCCGGGCCTTCCTCGAAGAGACGCAGAAGGAACAACGCGAGGACTTCCTCACCAACCTCAAGCCGGGCGAGCGCCGCAAGGGTGTGGTCTCCTCGGTTGTGAACTTCGGCGCCTTCGTCGACCTCGGCGGCATGGACGGGCTCGTCCACGTGTCGGAGTTGTCGTGGAAGCACGTCGACCACCCGTCGTCGGTGGTCACGGTGGGCGACGAGGTGGACGTCGAGGTGCTCGACGTCGACCTCGACCGCGAGCGCATCTCGCTGTCGCTGAAGGCCACCCAACAGGACCCGTGGCTCGAGTTCGCCAACGGCCACAAGGTCGACGAGTTGGTCTACGGCCGCGTCACCAAGCTCGTGCCGTTCGGTTCGTTCGTCCAGGTGGGGGAGGGCATCGAGGGACTCGTGCACATCTCGGAGATGGCCGAGCACCACGTCGAGACGCCCGACCAGGTCGTCACCGTCGGCGAGGAACTCTGGGTCAAGATCATCGACCTCGATCTCGACCGGCGCCGGATCTCCCTGTCGATCAAGCAGGCGGCCGAGGGGGGCACCGTCGCCGAGGAGTACCGCGACGTCTACGGCGAGCACGCCTTCGACGACGACGGCAACTACATCGGCCCGGAGATCGAGGGCGCGCCGCCGCACGAATCGCACGCGCCTGCCGGCGAGGCCGGCGAGGACGCCGCCACCGAGTCTGAGGAGGCGTTGGCGTCGCCGGAGGAGCTGGTCGACATCGATCTCGCCGAGGGCGCTCCCGCCGAGGCGGCCGAGGTCGACGACGCGGCTCCCGAGGCCGGCACGGACGCGGCGCCCGCCGACGCGGCCGAAGAAGACGCCACGGCCTAGGAGGCGCCGTGCTCCTTGTCGGGCTGACCGGGGGGATCGGCTCGGGGAAGTCCACGGTCTCGCGGTTGCTAGCGGAGCGTGGCGCAATCGTCATCGACGCCGACGCCATCTACCACGAGCTGATCCGTGCCGGCGCGGCCGGGTTTGAGGCGGTGGTTGCCCACTTCGGCATGGGGATCGTCGGCGACGACGGCGAGATCGACCGTCCGAAGCTTGCGGAGATCGTCTTTGCCGACGAGGCGGCCCGCACGGCACTCAACGACATGACCCATCCGCTGGTGGGGGAGGAGATGATGCGCCGGGTCGGCGAGGCGCCGTCGGACGCCATCGTGGTCATGGACATCCCGCTCCTCGCCGAGGGGGGCAAGGACCGGGCGTCCACGTATCCCGCGGTGATCGTGGTGGAGGCTCCCGCCGAGACCCGGGTGGAGCGCCTCGTCGCGCGGGGGATGGACGCCGACGACGCCCGCGCCCGCATGGGGCGCCAGGCCTCCGACGACGAACGTCGCGAGATCGCCACGCACGTGATCGACAACTCGGGCGACCTCGAAGCCCTCGAAGCCCGGGTGGACGCCGTCTGGGCCGACCTCAGCCGCCTCGCTTCGGACGCTCCCGACGCCGGCTCGTCAGCGGAGAAATCGCACTGATCCGTGCCTGAACTGGAAGGTCCTGGTCTGGTGCGTCTACCTACCGGACGGTAGGCTGAGGGGGATGTCTGACTCCACCCTCCTTGCCGAGCTGACCCCCACCGTCGAGCGCTTGCTCGAGCGCCACCTCGCCTCGACGCGCGAGTGGTTCCCCCACGAGTTGGTGCCGTGGAGCCGGGGTCGCGACTTCGAACCGGGGGAGGAGTTCGACCCCGACGAGTTCCCGCTGCCCGACGCCGTCCGCAGCGCCCTGTTCGTCAACCTCCTCACCGAGGACAACCTCCCGTACTACTTCGACACCATCGAGCGCGCCTTCGCATCCAGGGAAGTCGAGGCGTGGAGTGTGTGGGCCAGGCGCTGGACCGCCGAGGAGATGCGCCACGCGATCGTGATCCGCGACTGGCTGCTCGTGACGCGCGCCCTCGACCCCATTGCTCTCGAGCGGGCGCGCATGGCGCAGGTGGCGAGCGGCTTAGTGCCCCACCCGGGCTCAGTGGCCGACGCGCTCGTGTACGTCACCCTCCAAGAACTCGCGACCCAAATTGCCCACCGCAACACGGGCCGCCTCCTCGGCGATAAGCCGGGGAGCAAGGTCATGGCGCAAGTTGCCGGCGACGAACGCCTCCATCATCTCTTCTACCGCGACCTCTCAAAGGCGGCGTTCGAGATCGCGCCATCCGAGATGATGCTGGCGCTCGAGCGCCAGGTGCGCGGGTTCGCCATGCCGGGCCTCGAGGGCATTCCCGACTTCGAGACCCATGCGATCCGCATCGCCGCCGCAGGGATCTACGACTTCGTCGCCCACCACGACCACATCCTCGTGCCCGTCGTGCTCGAGGAGTGGGGCGTTGCGTCGATCGAAGGCATCGACGGCGAGGCCGAGGAAGCCCGCGCCCGCACGATCAAGCACATCGACCGCGTCGGGCGCGCCGCCCGGCGCCTCGAGCGCCACCGCTCCGAAGACGCCGCGTCGGCGGAGTCCGCCGACGAAGGCCCCACCGCCATCGCCGTGTAATTGCGCGGCGTCACGGCGCGATCCCTGTTCATTGGACGCCAATGGTCGTGCCGACGCCCGATTCGGGGCCCCTCAACGACCACCAACGTCCAATGAAACGCCGCGACTGGCGAAGACGGCCCGTCCTAGCGACTCCCTCGCCTCCCAACGGATGCCAGGCACACCGCGGCGTCGTCAGAGTCGAATCCGCCGGGTGGTTGCTACGTCTCCGGCTTTGTCGCAATCCAACGACCACGCGGCGCCGCCAAACCGGGCGCACGAGTGGTGCCGGCCGGTGGATCAGGCGGGCAGCGCGTCTTCGAGGGCCGCGATCAACTCGGGGGCTTCCGGCTCCACGCCGGTGCCGAAGCGGGCAACCACGTCGCCCTCGGGTGAGATGACGTACTTCTCGAACTGCACGCGGAAACGACGTCACCCACCGAACTCAATCAAGGGGTTGTCTCCTTCACAGTGCGTGCGCGCAGCGGTTGCCGCGAGCGCGTCGTACTGGGGGTGGTCTTCGAAGCCGTCGGGAAGGAAAAGGAGCCGCGCATAACAGGTTGTGCGTTTCTGCTCGATCGTGAGCCTCCGAAGTTGCAGCACCACGAGACAGAGGAGCACCGCGATCAGAGCGAGGAGTGCGACCACGAGTCGTCGGAGCAGCCGAGATGTTCTCGGCGGTACCGGTTCGGACGGTGGCTCGGGTTCCGCGTCCATCGCCGAAGGCTAGCGAGCAACCCGAATGCGGTCCCGCGAACTGCGTGAGGTCAATCTCCGATCGCGGCCTCGATGGCTTCGATCAGTTCGGGGGCTTCGGGCTCGACGCCGGTGCCGAAGCGGGCGACGACGTCGCCCTCGGGTGAGATGACGTACTTCTCGAAGTTCCAACGGACGTCGCCGGTGTGGCCGTCGAGGGTGTCGGCGGCGGTGGTGAGCTCCGCGAAGAGGGGATGGCGGGCCTCGCCGTTGGCGTCGACCTTCTCGGTGATGGGGAACGACACGCCGTAGGTGAGCGAGCAGAACTCCTTGATCTCCTCGGGTGCGCCCGGCTCCTGGCCGCCGAACTGATTGCACGGCACCCCGACCACGGTGAACCCCCGGTCGGCGTACTTCTCCTGGAGTCGCTGCATGGCCTCGTACTGATAGGTGAACCCGCACTTCGAGGCCACATTGACGATGAGGGCGGCCTGGCCCTTCAGCGATCCGAGGAGCTGACCGGCGTCACCCTCGATGGTGGCGATGTCGATGTCGTAGACGGACATGTGCAGGGTCCTCCCACCGTGCCGAGACGTCGTGTTCCCTAACGGTCAAATCCTGCCGACAGTCGGCGTGATTTGACCTTTAGGGGACAGTAATCGCGGGCGACGACACGGCCGTAATCACCGGGGTGTAATTGTCGCACCCCCTCGGTAGAGTGAGCCGAGCCCATGCCCGACTTCAAGCTCGTCTCCGACTACGCGCCCGCCGGCGATCAGCCCGAGGCCATCGAGGGGCTCGTGCGCGGCCTGACCAACGGCGAGAGGTTCCAGACCCTCCTCGGCATCACCGGCTCGGGCAAGAGCTTCACCATCGCCAACGTCATCGCCGAGGTCAACCGGCCCACCCTCGTGATGGCGCCCAACAAGAGCCTGGCCGCCCAGCTTGCCAGCGAGTTCCGCGAGTTCTTCCCCCACAACCGGGTCGAGTACTTCGTCTCCTACTACGACTACTACCAGCCCGAGGCCTACATCCCGTCGTCCGACACCTACATCGAGAAGGACTCCTCCCGCAACGACGAGATCGACCGCCTGCGCCACTCGGCCACGAGCGCCCTGCTGTCCCGCCGCGACGTCATCATCGTGGCCTCCGTGTCGGCGATCTACGGCCTCGGGTCGCCCGAGGAATACGAGAAGCACCTCCTCGTTGTCGAGCGGGGGGAGGAGCGCGACCAGCGCGAGATGCTCCGCCGCCTCATCGACATGGCCTACGAGCGCAACGACTACGCCTTCGAGCGCAACAAGTTCCGCGTCCGGGGCGACACCTTCGAGGTGCTGCCGTCCTACGAGGAACGGGCGGTGCGCGTGCAGATGTTCGGCGACGAGGTCGAGCGCATCACCGAGGTCGACCCCACGACCGGCGAGGTGACGGCCGAACTTGACCGGCTCGTGTTGTGGCCCGCGTCGCACTACGTCACCGGGCGCGACCGCCTCGAGCGGGCGCTCGAAACCATCAGAGACGAGCTCGACGAGCGCCTCGGCTGGCTCAACAAGCGGGGCAAGCTCCTCGAGGCGCAACGCCTCCGCATGCGCACCGAACACGACCTCGAGATGATGCGCGAGGTCGGCGTGTGCAACGGCATCGAGAACTACTCGCGTCATCTCGACGGCCGCTCCGCCGGCCAAGCCCCCTACACGCTGCTCGATTACTTCCCTGACGACTTCCTCCTCGTGATGGACGAGAGCCATGTGGGCGTGCCGCAACTCCGCGGCCAATACGAGGGCGATAAGTCCCGCAAGGATGTCCTCGTCGAGCACGGGTTCCGGCTCCCGAGCGCGATGGACAACCGTCCGCTCACTTTCGACGAGGTCATGAAGCGCCTCAACCAGGTCGTCTTCATGAGCGCCACCCCGGGGCCGTACGAGATGGAGGCATCGACGCAAGTGGTTGAACAGATCGTCCGCCCCACCGGCCTCATCGACCCGGAGGTGATCGTGCAGCCCACCAAGGGCCAGATCGACCACCTCGTCGAGGAGATCCGCAAGCGGGCCGAGGCCGATCAGCGCGTGCTCGTCACCACCCTCACCAAGAAGATGGCCGAAGACCTCACCGACTACCTCCTCGAGCTGGGCATCAAGGTCCGCTATCTGCATTCCGACATCGACACCCTCGAACGTGTCGACATCCTGCGCCAGCTCCGCCTCGGCGAGTTCGACGTGCTCGTCGGCATCAACCTCCTGCGGGAAGGCCTCGACCTCCCCGAGGTTTCGCTCGTCGCCATCCTCGACGCCGACAAGGAGGGCTTCCTTCGCTCGGCCACGTCGCTCATCCAGACCATCGGCCGCGCCGCCCGCAACATCGAGGGTCAGGTCATCATGTTCGCCGACCAGGTCACCGACTCGATGCGCTACGCCATCTCGGAAACCAACCGCAGGCGGGGAAAGCAAGTGGAGTACAACCTCGAACACGGCATCGACCCCCAGACCATTCGCAAGAAGGTGACCGACATCCTCGAGATGGTGCACGCCCGCCGGGAGGCCGAGGACGACCGGACCCGACAGCGGGTGCGCTCGCAGCTCACGTCGATGGGCCGAGAGGATCTCGAGCGGCTCATCCGTCTTCTCGAGGAGGACATGCGCGACGCCGCCCGCGAGCTTCGCTTCGAAGACGCCGCCCGCATGCGCGACGAGATCGACGATCTCCGCTCCGAACTGCATGGCGGCGATGCGGCCCGCCCGGTCGTCGCGCCGACGGCGGCGGGCTAACCGATGGCCGCCGCCAAGAAGCCCCGTTCGGCCTCCCGGGCGGCGACTCCGACCCCATCGAAGAGGACGCCCCCGGCCGCCGGCAAGAAGACGACTGCCGCGAAGACCGCCACGAAGAAAGCCGCCACCACGCGGGCGGCTGGTACGCGTGCCGTGCCGCGGGACGACGGCGAGTTCCTGATCGTCCGTGGCGCGCGCGAACACAACCTCAAGTCGATCGACGTCGAGCTCCCTCGCGACACGCTCATCGTGTTCACCGGGCTTTCGGGCTCCGGCAAGTCGTCGCTGGCCTTCGACACCATCTACGCCGAGGGCCAGCGGCGTTACGTCGAATCATTGTCGGCCTACGCCCGGCAATTCCTGGGGCAGATGGACAAGCCCGACGTCGACTTCATCGAAGGGCTTTCGCCCGCCATCTCGATCGACCAGAAGTCGGCGTCACACAACCCACGCTCGACCGTGGGCACGGTGACCGAGGTCTACGACTACCTCCGCCTCCTCTACGCCCGCATCGGCATTCCCCACTGCCCGCAGTGCGGCCGCGAGATCCATCGCCAGACGCCCCAGCAGATCGTCGACCGCATCCTCAAACTCGAAGACGGCACCCGCTTCCAGGTGCTCGCCCCCGTGGTGCGCGGCCGCAAGGGCGATTACGAGACGCTCCTCCAGGAGCTTTCGCAGCAGGGGTACTCGCGAGCGCTGGTCGACGGTGAGGTCGTCGAGCTGAGCGACGCCCGGCCCGAACGCCTCGAGCGCTATGAGCAGCACACCATCGAGGTCATCGTCGACCGCCTGGTCCTGAAGCCCGGCATCGAGCGTCGCCTCGCCGACTCCATCGAGACGGCGCTCGAACTCGCCGAGGGCGTGGCCGAGATCGAGATCGTGCCCCGCGACGCGCCCGACGACCCCCCACCCGACGACGAGCCGCCCGAGAAGATCACGTTCTCCGAGCACCTCGCCTGCGACCACTGCGGCCTTTCGTTCGACGAGTTGGCACCCCGCAACTTCTCGTTCAACTCGCCCTACGGCGCCTGCCCCCGGTGCGACGGGCTCGGCACGCAGTTCGAGGTCGACGAGGAACTCGTCGTCTCCGACGACGACAAGTCGATCGCCGACGGCGCCCTCGCACCCTGGGCCGGGTTCCGCGGCAAGTACTTCAACCTTCTCCTCGAATCCTTGGCGGGCGATCGCGGTTTCTCGGTCGAGGTTCCCTGGAAGAAGCTCAAGGCCGCCGACCGCAAGCTCGTGCTCCACGGCAGCGGCACCGAGCGCCTCAACGTCAGCTATCGGAATCGCCGGGGCCAGCGCCGCTCGTTCTCCACGCGCTACGAGGGCGTCATCCCGTGGGTCGTGCGCAAGCACGACGAGTCCGACAGCGAGCGCACCCGCGACGAGATGGAGGGCTACATGCGTCTCGTCTCGTGCCCCGAGTGCGAAGGCGCCCGACTCAAGCCCGAGTCGCTCGCGGTCACGATCGACGGCAACAACATCAACGACGTCTGCTCGCTCTCGATCCGCGACGCCCTCGAGGTGTTCCGCACGCTCGAGCTGACCGAGCGCGAAAAGATGATCGCCGAGCGCGTGCTCAAGGAAGTCAACGAGCGCGTCCGGTTCCTCGTCGACGTCGGCCTCGACTACCTGACGCTCAACCGGTCGTCGGGCACCTTGGCCGGAGGGGAAGCCCAGCGCATCCGCCTGGCCTCCCAGATCGGCAGCGGCCTCGTCGGCGTCCTCTACGTGCTCGACGAGCCATCCATCGGACTGCACCAGCGCGACAACCGCCGCCTCCTCGAAACGCTGCTCCGACTGCGCGACCTTGGCAACACGGTCATCGTCGTCGAACACGACGAGGAGACCATCCGCCACGCCGACTACATGGTCGACATCGGTCCCGGCGCGGGTGAGCACGGCGGCGAGGTGGTCGCCGCCGGTACCGTCGACGACGTCCTCTCCGAGCCCCGCTCGATCACCGCCGACTACCTCACGGGTCGGCGGACCATCGACCTCCCGCTGGTCCGCCGACCCCCCGAACCGGGCCGGGCCATCGCGGTGAAGGGAGCACGCGAGCACAACCTCAAGAACCTCGACGTCACCTTCCCCCTCGGTCTCTTCATCTGCGTGACCGGCGTATCCGGGAGCGGAAAGTCCACCCTGGTGGGAGAGACCCTCGCCCCAGCCCTGATGCGCTCGATTTACAAGTCCAAGGAGGTCCCTGGACGCCACAAGACCGTCACCGGGCTCTACAACATCGACAAGGTCATCAACGTCGACCAGAGCCCGATCGGCCGGACGCCTCGCTCCAACCCGGCCACCTACACCGGGCTGTTCGACCACATCCGCACGCTCTTCGCCGCCACGCCGGAGGCCAACGTGCGGGGCTACAAGCCGGGCCGCTTCTCGTTCAACGTCAAGGGTGGTCGGTGCGAGGCATGCGCGGGCGACGGCACCATCCGCATCGAGATGCATTTCCTTCCCGACGTCTACGTCCCGTGCGAGGTGTGCAAGGGCGCCCGCTACAACCGCGACACCCTCGACATCACTTGGAAGGGCAAGAACATCGCCGAGGTGCTCGACATGCCGGTCGAGGAGGCGCTGGCGTTTTTCGCCCACCAGCCCACGATTGCCCGACGACTCCAGACGTTGTTCGACGTCGGCCTCGGCTACATCCGCCTCGGTCAGCCCGCGCCCCAGCTCTCGGGCGGCGAGGCGCAGCGCGTGAAGCTCTCCCTCGAACTGGGCAAGCAGTCGACCGGGCGCACCTTTTACATCCTCGATGAGCCCACGACGGGCCTCCACTTCGAGGACGTGCGTCGCCTTCTCGGTGTGCTCACGCGCCTCGTCGACGCCGGAAACACCGTGCTGGTCATCGAGCACAACCTCGACGTGATCAAGACGGCCGACTGGCTCATCGACCTCGGTCCCGAGGGCGGCGACGAGGGTGGCTACATCGTTGCCGAGGGTCCGCCGGAGGTCGTCGCCGACACGCCCGGCTCCTACACGGGCAAGTTCCTGACCGAACTGCTCCGACGCTAGAGCCCATGACCACTCCGTGGGACGATCACGCCGAGTGGTGGCAGCGCGAGTTCACCGGCGGCGCCGACCCCGAATACGAGGAGCAGATCCTCCCGCTCGCGGCGCGATATCTCGCTGGCGCGCGTCGCGTCGTCGACATCGGCGCAGGGGAAGGGCAGGTGTCGCGCGTCGCGGCGGCGCTCGAGCCCCCACCCGGACTCGTCGTCGCACTTGAGCCGGTGGCGTCCCACGTCGCGCTCGGGAGCGCCCGAGGTGACGCGCGCTACGTCCGAAGCGTGGGGGAGCGACTGCCTCTGCGCGACGCGTCCGTGGACGCTGCTGTCATCTGTCTCATGCTCGAACACGTCGCCGAGCACGAACCGGTGATCGCCGAAGTGGCTCGTGTTCTCGAGCCGGACGGGAGGTTTCTGCTCTTCCTGAATCACCCACTGTTGCAAGCACCCGGCAGCGGTTGGATCGACGATCACATCCTCGACGAGCAGTACTGGCGGGTGGGGGGATATCTCGACGTCGACGTCACCATGGAAGAGGTTGCCCCCGGCGTCGTCCTCCCCTTTGTCCATCGACCGCTGT
>DATDOY010000053.1:0-10505 GCA_035293045.1 Acidimicrobiia bacterium | reverse complement strand
GATGAACGTGTCGAGGTAGGACCAGTGCTTGGTGTGACAACGGGCGCAGTTGGCTTGGTAGAGGAGACGACCGTCGGTCTCGTCGGCCTGTTCGGCCTTCGCTTCGTCGGGATCGAGCTGGATGCTCTCGAGGAAGTCGAGCAGGTTCTCGATCGACTGCTCGCCCTTGGCGCCGCCGCCCTGGAGGCCCCAGGCGGGCATCGGCGTGCCCGGCCGACCGTAGGCGATGATGTCGTGCACCTCTTCGCGTGAGAAGCGCAGCATCACGGTGTTGAGCGCCGGCGCCGTCCATGTGACCGAGCACAGCAGCAGAGCGTCGTCGTCGGGTGAGGGCGCACACGAGCGAAGCTTGGAGTCGAAGGCGCCGTCGGCCACCGCGACCTCGTCCTTGGCGACCGTGATGATCTGGGGCGGCGCCGCGCCGCCGGATCCGTCGGCGCCGTGGCACCCGGCGCATCCAAGACCTTGTGGGTTGGCCTCCGGATCGTTGAGCTCGAACAGCTCCTCGCCCTGGGCGATCGAGGTCTCGAGGAACTGGTCGCCCATCGCCTCTTGCCGGTCGGGCTCGATGAGCCAGTACATGGGGACCGACAGCGCGATCAGGGCCACCATGGCGAGCGCCCACGCCTGGACGCGCTCGAGGCGCGGCCCTTCCATCGCGTCGTCGGCGTGGTATTCGATCTGATTGGGCGCCACGACCTCGCGCTTGCGCCGGGCGGCGACGGCGGCGATGCCCACGCCGAGGAGGAACACCCCCGCCGCGACGTTCACCACGATGATCGTCGTGCGCAGGTCGAGCGGCGCGGCGGCGATGAGGCTCAACGGTTCTCCTGTGGCTGTGTGGTTTGGGCTCTGGTCATCAACGGGTCACACGCAGTGCGGGCCTTCGGGCTCTTGGCCCGTGGAGTTGGTGCCGATGGCCGGGCCGGTGATGCGGTTGCCCGTGTCGATGGCGACCTTGCCGCCCTCGATCACGATGGGGAACCGGTCCATGCCGCGCGGCGCGGGGCCGCCTCGCTTCTCACCGACGCGGTTGTACTTCGAGCCGTGGCACGGGCACTCGAACCACTGCGACGACGAGCACCACGGCACCGTGCACCCGAGGTGAGGGCACGTCTGGAAGAGGGCGACGAGGCCCGCCTCGAAGCCGGGGTAGAGCCGATCGTCGTCGTAGTTCTTCTTGGCCGCATCGACGTCTTCTGTGGGGTAGGGCGTCAGGTAGGTCTTGGCGTCGGGCACGTAGAACGGCTTGCGGTTGGCCTTGATGAAGTCGGTGATCTCCGCGACGGTCCCGGCGGTGATCTTGGCCCCGAACCCCGTCGCTTCGCTGGGGTAGCAGAAGGCGAGGAAGGCGACGGCGAGGCCGCCACCGCCGACGGCGCTCGTGGCGGCGATGCCCCGGTTGAGCAACTGACGCCGGGTGAGCCCCAGCGCCTCGGCGTCGAGCGCCGGCGCGGCGGGGGCGGCGGGGGCGGGCGCCTGCGTGTACCGCTCCTTGGCTTCGGCTTCGACGTCGTCGCCCTCGATCACGTCGGTGGCGGAGCGGTCGGCGCGTCGGGTTTCCCGCGAGAGGTCGGCGAGATGGGTGTCGCGTCGGCGGGCCGTCGTGACGAACGCGACCGCGGCCAAGAGAACCAGGACCGGTACGGCGATGAGGAGCACGGTGCCGGCGCTCATGAAGGCTTCCTCCAGTTCCTTGCTGGCCTACAGGTCGAAGAACACGCCGTCGATCCACGGGTACGTGAAGTTGAACCCGGGTCCACGGAAGAACGAACCGATGATGGCGAGGATGGCGGCAGCGACGAGGAACACCGTAAACAGCGACACGGCGAACTTGCGGTCGCTCGGGTTGTTGAGGGGGTTCTTGTCGACGTACGGAGCCGCGGCCAACGCGGCGAGGCCGTACCCGGGGATGAGCACGCCCGCCACCATCGGGTGCCACATGGTGAGGAGCTCCTGAAGGCCGAGGAAGTACCACGGAGCCTTCGATGGGTTGGGGGTGAGGTTGGGGTCGGCCAGCTCGAGGAGCGGCGCTCGCACCAGCGCCGAGAAGATCGTGACGACGGCGGTGACCGCCAACAGGGCGGTGAACTCGAAGACGAGCAGGTGCGGCCACGTGTGGACCTTGTCGACCGGCGACGCCTTGGTTTGCTGGATCGAGCCGGCCTTGACGACCGTGAGCAGTCGGTGGGTGTGGCCACCGGGACCGGTTCCGACGATGGCCGGCGCCGGGGCAACCGCGGTGGCGGCGGCGGCGGCGGGCGCGGCGACCCCTCCGCCTCCACCTCCACCCGGCATGGGCTCGCCGGTGAGCTGGGAGCGTCGGCGCGCGGAGCGCTCGAGCAAATGCGCCGGCACGCCGGTCTTCGACGACATGTCGGCGAAGTACGCACCGCCATCGCCGCCGTTGCCACTCGCGGCCGCGGCCGGGACTGGCTGTTGGCTCTCCGCAGGCTCGTCGCCCTCGTCGGCGGGGCCGCCGGCCGGCGGAGCCGGCGGGGGCGCGCCTCCTTCGCCGCCGCCCTCGCCGGAGGTGGCGGTCTCCGGCTCCTCGCCCTCGACGGGGAGCCCGAGCGCCTTGCGGCGCTCCCTGGATCGTGCCAGCAGATGTTCAGGGACTTCGGTCATCGCAGGCTCCTACAGGGGTCCTGAGATTCCGCCGTCTTTTCTGACCCTCCAGAAGTGGACGGCCATGAAGATGACGATGATGAACGGCAAGAACAACACATGGAGCACATACCACCGCAGCAGTGTGTCGGCGCTCACGGTCTTGGAACCGAGCAACACGAACTTGACCTCGTCGCCGAACACCGGGGTGAACCCACCCATGTTGGTGCCGACGGTGACGGCCCACAGCGCGAGCTGGTCCCACGGCAGGAGGTAGCCGGTGAACGAGAGGAGGAGCGTGAGGAGCAACAGCACCACGCCGATGACCCAGTTGAACTCCCGCGGCGGCTTGTAGGCCCCGTGGTAGAAGACCCGGCTCATGTGCAAGAAGACCGAGATCACCATGAGGTGGGCGGCCCAGCGGTGCATGTTGCGCACGAGCGAGCCGAAGGTGACCGCCGTCTCGAGGGTCTTGATGTCGCTCCACGCCTGCACCGCGGTCGGCCGGTAGAAGAACATCAGGAAGATGCCGGTGACGGTGAGCAGAATGAACAGGAAGAACGAGAGACCGCCGAGGCACAGCGTGTAGGAAACCTTGACCGCGTGCCGCTTCACCTTCACCGGGTGGAGGTGGTACAGCACGTTGTTCATGATCACGTAGGAGCGGTTCCTCGGGCTGTCGGTGTAGCCCTGGCGCAGGAACGAGCCGGGTCGGAAGATCGAGGACCACAACTGGCTTCCCTTGGCCTTGTTGACGTGTTCGCCGACCTTCGCCCCGACCTTCACGCGGCCGTTGCTGCCATTTCCGTTCGCCATGCCTTAGAACCTCATCCCGTACGCGTATCCGTGTGACTGATCACGTGAGTGGGTGTCGCCCGACGCCACCGAGGCGGTCTTGCCGAGGATGATCACCCCGGTCGGGCACCGGTCGACGCAGAGCGCGCAGCGCGTGCAGACGTCCTCGTCGACCACGAAGACCACGTGGTCGGCGGGGTCTTCGCCCGGCGCGTCGGTGTTGACCGCGTTGTCGACCGCGTCGACCGAGAGCATGTGGATGCACTTCCACGGGCAGATGTCGACGCAGCCTTCGCAGAGGATGCACTCCTGCTGATCGATGTGCAGGAACTGCTTGGGCTTCACCGACTCACCGAGGTAGGCGGTGTCGACTTCGGCGAGCACGTACTCGGCCGAGAACTCCGGCATCGGGGGATTGGCGTCCGTCTTGGCCACTAGGCCTCCTTCGACACGGGACGCCCGAAGGCCGACGTGCCGCCCGGCACGAGTTCGCGTTCCACATCCTCGCCCTTGGCCGCCTTCTTGGCGTCGGCCTCGTCGGCGAGGGCGAACCGGCGCTGCCACATGAGCCAGAAGGCGAGGGCGGCGGCGAAGCTGTTGGTGTACAAGCCGGCGACGATGACGTCGCGCAGGGCCTGCAGGGAGATGTTGAAGGGGAGGGCGGAGACATCGAGCAGGTTGCCACCCTCGCCGATGAAGATGAGGTCGCGGCGGTTCCAGGACAGCTCGGAGTCGAAGAAGTTGATCATCTCGTGGGGCACCGAGCCGAAGACCAGCAGCGAGAGTCCGCCGACCGCGAGGGCGCCGACCATGGCGCTCACCCAAGTGAGGGGCCGAGGCGAACCGGGCCGCGTGATCTTCATCATGATGAGGAGCATCACGATGATCTGCAGGGCGATCGCGACGAGGAGGCGGCGGGTCGCGTTGCCCTCGCCACCGAAGAAGGCGCCATCGCCGAGCATGACGTGGAACACGGCGACGGCGCCGAACACGGTTGCGAGGCCTCCTAGGGTGGCACCCACGATCCCCTTGGCCACGAGCACCGGACGGCTCCCTTCGTGCCTCTCGTGAATCCGCTCACAAAGACTCTACCGCCCACGCACGCGGGGAAGTCAGTCGGAGCGGCCCTCGTTTCCTACCACGGACCCACCCGGCGGGCACGCCGGTCCTGCTGCCTGGCCGAGATGCCGCGAAGATGACGGCGATGGTGCCGCGATGGTGACGGGAACAACGTCGTGTGAGGTGCTCGTGGTGGGCGGAGGCCCGGCCGGCGCGGCCGCCGCCTTCTGGCTCGCGTCGCTCGGGCGGGACGTCGTCGTCGTCGAAAAAAAGCGGTTCCCCCGGGAGAAGACGTGCGGCGATGGGCTGACGCCGAGGGCCGTCAAGCAGCTCGACGACATGGGCTTGTCGGATGCACTCACCGACTACCACCGTTACGACGGGCTGCGGGCGCTCGCCCACGGCGTCACGCTCGAGATGCGCTGGCCCGAACACCCCGACTTCCCGAGCCATGGCTATGTCGTTCGGCGGCGAGAACTCGACCAGCTCGTCGCCGATCGTGCGGTCAAGGCGGGAGCCCATGTGGTCCAGGGGGTCGAGGCCCGCATGCCGATCGTCGAGGACGGACTCGTTCGGGGCGCCGTGGTCGCCGCGACGGACAACGGGTCGTCGTCGACCTCGTCGATTCGGGCCCGATACGTCGTGGTCGCCGACGGCTCGCTGTCTCGCTTCGGGCGTGAACTGAGGACCACGCGCAACAAGGCCTACCCCCAAGGGATGGCGATCCGCGGCTATTACGAGAGCCCTCTGCACGACGATCCGTGGATCGAGAGCTGTCTCGATCTGCGCGACCGAGAGGGGAAGTCGCTTCCCGGATATGGCTGGGTGTTCCCGGTCGGCGACGGGACCATCAACGTCGGCGTGGGGCTGCTGTCGACCTTCAAGGGCTGGAAGGGCATCAACACCTCGCACCTCATCGACGAGTTCGCCCAGACGCTTCCGGCTCATTGGGAGGTGACCGCGGATGCATCGACGGGCCCGCCGACCGGAGGCCGGCTGCCCATGGCGGGCTCGGTGTCGCCCAAGGCGGGTCCCAACTGGCTCGTGATCGGCGACGCCGCGGGGTCGATCAACCCGTTCAACGGGGAGGGCATCGACTACGCGTACGAAACCGGGCGGTCGGCGGCTGGGTTCCTCGACGAAGCCCTCACCACCGGCACCGGCCTTCCGCTGCGGGGCTACTCGGAGTGGCTCGAGCGCGAGTACTCGCTGTATTTCCGTGTCGCCCGTCTCTTCGCCCAGGTGATCGGCCGGCCCGCACTCATGCGTGAACTGACCCGGGTCGGCATGCACAGTCGCTCGCTCATGGAGTGGGCGCTGCGGATCATGGCCAACCTGCTGCGATCCGAGGAGCTCGGGCCGGCCGAGGCCGTCTACCGGGTGATCGCCAAGATGGTGGCGCCGTTCCCCGATCCGGCCCGCGACGTCGCCTGATCCGGGCCTCGAAACGGAATGGGACATGACGGCCAATTCTTGGGGTCAGGCTCTTCAGCGCAGTAGGGGTTGACCGATTTACCCGTGAGGTGACAAGACGCGGACATCGGGGTCGGTCGCGGCCATTGAGGATCTCCCGTAACATGCATGGCGAGGGAGCGATGATCTTGACGGTGGAGCATCAGACCGCGGTCAAGCCGCGGCGGGTTCTCGTCGTCGAAGACGACGAACCAGTGCAGCGGCTCATCTCACGCGCCCTCGAGCGCGAGGGCTTCGCCGTCGATTCCGTGTCTGACGCCGCCGCCGCTCGCCAGGCAGTCGCCGACGCCGAGTTCGATCTGGTCATCCTCGATCTTCGCCTGCCCGACGCCGACGGCCTCGACGTGCTCACGCAACTTCGCGATCTCGCGGACGTGCCAACGATCATCGTGAGCGGTCGCGGCGGGGAGGGCGATCGGGTGCTCGGCCTCAGTTCGGGCGCCGACGACTACGTGGTCAAGCCGTTCTCGCCGCGGGAGCTCGTGGCGCGGGCTCACGCCGTCCTCCGCCGGTCCGCCACTCCGGCGTCGCCCGATCTGATGACGTTTGGCGACATCGAGGTCGACCGGCGCGCCCACGAGGTTCGGTTGCGCAAGGAGCGCGTGTCGCTCACGCCGCAGGAATTCGCGCTGTTGTCGGTGCTCACCGATCGACCTGGGCGCGCATGCTCTCGCGAAGAGTTACTGCGGTGGGCGTGGGATTCCTCGCCCGAGTACCAAGACGCCGCCACGGTGACGGAACACGTCCGCCGACTCCGAGCGAAGCTCGAAGCTGACCCAGCGCGACCTCGTCATCTCGTCACCGTCCGCGGCCTCGGTTACCGGTTCGACCCGTAGCCGGTCCGCGCTCGATGCTCACCGTTCCAGGACGGCGCGCACCCGCCGGGTGAGCTCGGCGGGCGAGAACGGCTTGGGGAGGACATCGACTTCCACCGTTTCGGGAAGGCCTTCGACCCCGAGTCGCTCCGCATATCCGGAGATCAACAGCACGCGCAGCCCGGACCGTTCCTCGCCGAGCGTGGCGGCGAGTTCGATTCCGTCCATGCCGGGGAGGACGACGTCGGACACCAGGAGGTGGAGCGTGCCGTTCATGCCGCGGGCCACCGCGAGCGCCTCATATCCGTCTGACGCCTCGAGCACCTTGTAGCCGGCTCGCTGCAAGACCTGCCGACACACATCGCGGACGGCCCGGTCGTCCTCGACGAGGAGCAGTGTTTCGGTGACCGGGGCGTCGGCATCGGGCTGGTTGGGCTCGAAGGATGTCGCGTCGTCGACGACCCGTGGAAGGTGAATGACGAACGTCGTGCCGTGGTTCACGTCGCTGCTCACACCGATGTGGCCACCGCTCTGGTTGACGATCCCGTAGACGGCGGCGAGACCCAGACCCATGCCCTGGCCCGGAGGCTTGGTCGTGAAGAACGGATCGAAGGCGCGCGACATCGTTTCCGCGTCCATTCCTTCGCCCGTGTCCCGGACGGTGACTCGCACGTAGGACCCGGGCTCGAGCCCGCGTGACTGCGCCTCGGGGGTGGCGTCGTGCGCGACGTTGGCGACGTCGATGAACATCTTGCCGCCGCGGGGCATCGCATCGCGCGCGTTCACCGCCAGGTTGAGGAGCACCTGCTCGAGCTGCGCCGGGTCCGCGTTGACGTTGGATGGTGCCGGCGCCGTGCGGATCGACAGCGTCACGTCGTCGCGCAGAAGGCGGCGGAGCACGGGCCGCATGGCGAGGGCGACCTCGTTGACGTCCACGACTTCGAAATGGAACACCTGGCGTCGGCCGACGGCGAGGAGCTGTTCGGTGAGCGCGGATCCCCGACTCGCCGCTCGGCGGATCGCTTTGAGGTCCTCCCGCTGCGTGGGGTCCGCGACATCTTCGAGAAGGAACTCGACGTTCCCGAGGATGGCGGTCAGCAGGTTGTTGAAGTCATGCGCGATGCCCCCGGCGAGTCGGCCGACGGCCTCCATGCGCTGCGCCTGGAGGAGTTCCTCGTGGCTTCGGCGTTGGGCCGTGACGTCGGTGCCGATTGCGATGACCGAGAGGATCTCGCCGGCGGCGTTCTTCACGGGGGCGGCCGCGCCGGCGACGACGATCTTGGCCCCGTCCTTCCGGGTGCGCTCGACGACGAGGTCGTGGACCGCGTTGCCGTCGAGAATCTGGCGGGCGATGGCTCCGCGGTCTTCCTCGACGTCGTCGCCCTGAAACGGGACGGGCTCCCCGAGTATCTCGCCGGCTGACCAGCCGTAGAGGGTTTCCGCGGCGCGGTTCCACAGCAGGACCGTGCCGTCGATCGCGATCTCCATGATGGCGAACGGCGCGGCCTCGATCAGGGTCTTCAGGTGCGCGTCGCTCGGCGACATCTCGTCCGCGTTCACATGCCCTCCGCGTGTCGGTCGGACTGTACCTGTACGGCGCGAGGCGAAGGCACGCTGGTGTGTCGTGGCGGCGGGTCCAAGCGTGCCGATCAGCGTGCGCTGACAACCAGGCTCTGCACGGCGCGCCCGATGCGGCCGCGCTTGTCCCACAGGGCGGCCTCTGAGGAGGCGGTCCCGCTCACGGGGTCGACATGGGAAACCGCGTCGAGAGCGACCCACGGACCGGCCGGATACCGATGAAGGTGGACGCTGAGGTCGGCGTTGGGATACGCGAAGGCGTCGAAGGGGAGGACGCTGGAGATGCCGAGGGCGAAGTCGGCCGCGGTGACCGTCCGCATGAGGGGTGTGTTCTCGACGCCGGCGACCAAGGACGCCTCAAGGTTGAACCACACGCCACCCGGCCCGGGCACGTCGCGCTCCCCTTTGAAGGGGCGAAAGTCGATGCCGTGCCAGAACATGAGCCAGGGCGCGTCGTGACCGCCGTCGGCCGGGGCGACGGACTCGGGCGGCGGCGGGCGGTCTGACGCGGGGGAACTCGGGAGCGACACTCCGCCGAGGTGCGATGGATCACCGACGACGCGCAAGCCCGTGGCGCGCGCCACGTCGCGGGGACCGTCGGGACCGTCGGCGCGCAGCGTTGCCTCGAGCCAATGGGCGCGCCGACCAGCCCGCACCGTGCGAACGTCGACATGCAACGCGGCGACGGGCGCTGGTCTGAGCAGATCCACGGTGAGCCTCGCCAAAAACGGGGTGACCCCTGGCGCGAGGTCGTGCTGTTCCATGCAATGCGCCAGCAGCGCTGCGGTCGCGCCGGCGTGTTGTCCGTTCGGGTCCCAGGGCCCGGCGGTGAGTTGCGTGGAGACGAACGCGCCGTCCCCGTCGAGGAGATACGCCGCGGCGGGCAGCTCGAAATGCGGTGGGTAGTGGTGCACCCTCGGAGGTTATGAGGACGCGGGTGACCTGGTCTCGCCGTGGTCGCCGTGCACGTGGGGAGGCCCGGCGGCAAACTGGACGCATGACCACCTACTCCGCATCGCTCTTGGGCGATCGCCTCGTCCACGACGCCGACTCGCACGTGATGGAAGGCCCCGACTCGTGGTTCCCGTTTGCCGACCCCGAGATCCGTTCCCGACTGCGGCCTCTCTATACGGCCACGACGGCGCCCGGGGAGGACGACCTCATCGAGCACTTCGCAGCGAAGCACGCCGACCCGGAGTTCCGAAGCCTCGACGCCGACGAAATCATGCTGCGCAAGAACTGGAAGGCCACTGGGTCGTTCATCAAAGAAGACCGCCCGTACGCGCTCGACCTGCTCGGGTTCGAGACCCAACTCGTCTTCAACACCTTCGGCAACAAGTACCTGCTCGAGTCGGAGCACGGCATCGAGAACTCCGACGACCTCGACTTTGCCTACGGGCTCGCTCGCGCTCACAACCGCTTCGTCGTCGACTTCTGTTCGGTCGATGCCAAGCGGCTGCTCCCGGTCGGATACCTGCCGCTCGCGGATTTCGATCGTTCCGCTGCCTTCGCGGCTGAGGCCATCGCCATGGGTTGCAAGGCCCTGATGATCGCGTCGGCGTGCCCGCAGGGTCATTCGCCCTCTCACGTCGGACTCGACCCGGTGTGGGCGCGCGCCTCGGAGGCGGGGATTCCGATCATCTTTCATGTCGGCGGCGGCGGGGAGCTGCTCGACCCCAACTACTTCGAGAACGGTCTGCCCCCGATCCCCGACTTCCACGGCGGCGAGGAGAATTTCCGCTCGGTCGACTACATGGCCATCCCCTACCAACCGATGCAGACGCTCGCCGCCATGATCATCGACGGCGTCATGGATCGCTTCCCGTCCCTGAAGTTCGGCGTCATCGAGCAGGGAGCGTCGTGGCTGCCGGGGTGGATGCGCATGCTCGACTCCGCTCAGGACGCGTTCCACAAGAACGAGGAGCGGCTGCGCAATTTGTCGTTGCGCGCGAGCGAGTTCGTGAAGCGCCAGGTCCGCGTGACGCCCTATCCCGCGGAGGACGTCGGCTGGATCATCGCCAACTCGTCGCCGGACGTCTGCCTGTTCTCCTCCGACTATCCGCACGTCGAAGGCGGCCGGAACCCGATCGCCCGCTTTGAAGCCAGCCTCACGGCCGCTGTCATCGACGAGGTCACCCGGCATCGGTTCTATGCCGAGAACTTCGCCGACCTCATGGG
>DATDOY010000052.1:0-3335 GCA_035293045.1 Acidimicrobiia bacterium | reverse complement strand
GCCGCAACGGACCGCGCAAACGACGCCTCGGGGCGCTGTCGAGCCTCGGGCCCGACGTGGGCGGCGAAGCGCTCGGTGGCAGGCACGATCTCGTCGTGGGGAGGCGGATCCTCGGCGTGGGTAGGTGAGGAAACCATGGGTGCGCGACCATACCGGCGTGCGGATCGGAGTCTCCTTGCGCAGCGCGTATCTCGTCGACGACGTTCGGCGTGGCGCCGGCTGGATGGTGGAGCGGGCCGCGGCGGCGAGGGACGCCGGCCTCGACTCGTTGTTCGTTGGGGATCACCACGCGGTGCCGGCGCCCTACTACCAGAACGTCCCCATGCTCGGCCGCCTGCTCGCCGAGTGGAACGACAACCCGTGCGGAGCGCTCTTCCTCCTGCCCCTCTGGCACCCGGTTCTGCTTGCCGAGCAGGTCGGCACGCTCGCCAGCGTTGCGAGAGGTCGCTTCATCCTCGAATGCGCCGTGGGTGGCGGCGAGGAGCAGTTCGCCGGCATGGGGGTGGACATCAAGCGACGTCCTTCACTCTTTGAGCACGGCCTCGACGTGGTGCGCCGCCTGCTCGCGGGCGAAGACGTCGACGGCGCCCGCATCGCGCCGATACCGCCCGAGCCGGTCGAGGTGTGGATCGGCGCGTCGGCGCCGGCGCCGATCGATCGCGCCGCCCGCCTCGGCGACGGCTGGCTCGCCAACGCAGACCTGACGCTCGAGACGGCGCGCGACCAGATGGTGCTCTACCGCGACGCGTGCGAGCGACACGGCCGCACGCCGACCGCGCTCGCCATCCGCAAGGACGTTTACGTGGGCGAGAGCGAGGCCGACGTCGAGGCGGTGGCCGGCCCGGTGATCGCGGCCGGGTATCGCGGGTTCGATCCGGGCGCCCTCGTGGTGGGGACCGTCGAACAGGTCGCCGAGCAGTTCCGCGCCTACGAGGAACTCGGCTTCACCGAGATCAGCGTGCGCCAACTCGCCGACGACCAAAGCGCCGCGCTGGCGTCGATCCACCGTCTCGCCGAGGTCAAGGCGCTGCTGAACGCGACGTGAGGCCTGCCAACGACGCGCCGGGCCGCGGCGCGGGCGTTCGGGTCTGGCCTACCGAGGGAGCGTGTGTGAGTGTCTGCCCGGCTCACGCCGGGCAGACACTCACACACGCGTCTGCCTCCCGCGTGAAGGTCCTCGTCCCCGACGCCTGATCGTTCTTTCAGTGTGCGTATGGCGTCGCGCTATGCGCGACGCCATACGCACACAGGGGAGAGGAGGGGTCGCCCGTGTCGGGCCCCGTCGAGGCCCGGCGATAATGTCCGAAACATGCAGACCGTGGGTCCGAGCACCCCGAGCGCTCCGGCTGAACGCGCGGCGCTTCAGCCGATCCGCCGCCGCTCGCCCCGCCGGAACTGGATCGCCGATTTCTACGGGTCCGCCGTCGGCAAGAAGTACGTCATGGCGATCACGGGGATCGTCCTGCTCGGCTACGTGTTCGTCCACATGGCGGGAAACCTCCACCTCTACGAGGGCCCCCACCGAATCAACGAGTACGGCGAAGGGTTGCGGGATCTCGGCGAGCCCCTCGTGGGCCGCACGCAGATCCTCTGGGCGATGCGGTCGATGCTGGCCCTCTCGTTCGTGATGCACATCCATTCCGCCTACGGCCTTACCCGCATCAACCAGGCGGCGCGCGCCCGGGGCGGCTACGCGCAGGACCGCGAGTTCCTCGCCGCCAACTTCGCCTCCCGCACCATGCGCTGGACCGGCGTCATCGTCTTGCTCTACCTCGTGTTCCACTTGTTCGATCTCACCTGGGGCCAGGCCAACCCCGACTACGTGCGCGGCGACGTGTACCACAACGTCGTCGCCAGCTTCGAGCGAGTGCCGGTGGCGATCGCGTACGTCATCGCCAACCTCGCCCTCGGCGTCCACATCTACCACGGGGCCTGGAGCATGTTTCAGAGCCTCGGCATCAACAACCCGCGCTTCAACCACCTCCGGCGCTGGTTCGCCGTGGGGTTCGCGCTCGTGGTGACGGCGGGCAACGTGACCTTCCCGATCATGGTGCAGCTCGGAGTCGTTGAGTGATGGTCGACTGATGGCGATCGAACTCGGTCTCGACGGCAGAATCCCCGCCGGCCCCATCGCGGAGAAGTGGGACAACCACCGCTTCAACATGAAGCTGGTCAACCCGGCCAACAAGCGCCGGTTCGAGATCATCGTGGTGGGCACCGGGCTGGCGGGGGCGGCGGCGTCGGCCACGCTGGCCGAGCTGGGCTACCGCGTGAAGGCGTTCACCTTCCACGACTCCCCGCGCCGGGCGCACTCGATCGCCGCCCAGGGCGGCATCAACGCGGCCAAGAACTACAAGAACGACGGCGACTCCATCTACCGCCTGTTCTACGACACCCTGAAGGGCGGCGACTACCGCGCCCGGGAGGCCAACGTCTACCGGCTCGCCCAGGTGTCCGTGGAGATCATCGACCAGTGCGTCGCCCAGGGAGTGCCCTTCGCTCGGGAATACGGCGGCCTGCTCGACAACCGCTCGTTCGGCGGCGCCCAGGTGTCGCGCACCTTCTACGCCCGTGGCCAGACCGGCCAGCAGTTGCTCCTCGGCGCCTACCAAGCGCTCGCGCACCAGATCGCGGCGGGCGGGGTGCAGATCTTCCCCCGCATGGAGATGCTCGACCTCGTCGTCAAGGACGGCCGCGCCGCCGGCATCGTCGCCCGCGACATGGTGACCGGCGAGATCACCTCCCACTCCGCCCACGCGGTGGTCCTCGCCACCGGCGGCTACGGCAACGTCTTCTACCTCTCGACCAACGCCAAGCACAGCAACGTCACGGCCAGTTGGCGCGCCCACCGCAAGGGCGCCCTGTTCGCCAACCCGTGCTACACGCAGATCCACCCGACGTGCATCCCGGCGTCCGAGGAGTTCCAGTCGAAGCTCACCCTCATGTCGGAGTCGCTGCGCAACGACGGGCGGGTGTGGGTGCCGAAGAATCCCGACGAGACCCGGTCACCCGACCAGATCCCCGAGGACGAGCGCGACTACTTCCTCGAGCGCCGCTACCCCGCGTTCGGCAACCTCGTGCCGCGCGACGTGGCGTCGCGGAACGCCAAGCGGATGGTCGACGAGGGCAAGGGCGTCGGGCCGCTCAAGAACGGCGTCTACCTCGACTTCGGCGCCGCGATCGCCCGCCTCGGTGCCGACGTCATCCGCGAGCGTTACGACAACCTCTTCGAGATGTACGAGCGCATCACCGACGAGAATCCCTACGACGGTCCGATGCGCATCTACCCCGCGGTCCACTACGTGATGGGCGGCCTGTGGGTCGACTACAACCTG
>DATDOY010000051.1:0-9583 GCA_035293045.1 Acidimicrobiia bacterium | reverse complement strand
GTCGGCCGCGCGGGGCCCACGACCTCATCATCGCCGCCACCGCGCTCGAGACCGAGCGCGAAGTGCTCACCGTCGATCAGCGCGGCTTTGGCGATCTCCCCGGTGTCACCCTCGCTTCGTGGCCAGAAACCCGGTGAGTCCAGCGGGGAGGCGGAGTTCGGCGTAGCGGCGGAGGCGGCGCACGGCGAAGCCCGCCGCGCGCAAGCGAGCCTCGACGTCGTCGGGTCGGTAGAGCGCGAGGTCATGGTGCTCGTCGGTGCGTCGGTATGCCTTGCCCGCCTTCCGGAAGATCGCCATGTCGCGCGTCAGCGTGCGGCCGCGTTCCTCGATCACAACGTGCATCGACCAGTCCTCGTCGTCGCGGAAGATCTCGCGCCGTCCTTCCGGTCCTCCACGACCGGGGCCCGCGGAGTCGAAGAGGAACACGCCACCAGGTTCGAGCGCGGCGTGGAGGCGTCGGAACAGACGCGCCAACGCGCTGAGTCCGCCCCTCTTGCCCTTTGCCGGTCTCGCTCCGGCGTAATTCACGATCTCGCCGACGGCCGCCACGGCAACGCACGACGGGATGTCGACGTCGAGGATCGATCCCGCGCGAAAGGTCGCCTTCGGCGCCCGGGCGCGGGCCAGGCGCACCATTGCCGGCGAGATATCCACGCCGAGGACGTCGTACCCGGCGTCGGTCAGTGCACGCGAGAGGATCCCGCTTCCGCAGCCGAGATCGACCACGAGCCCGCCGTCGGGGAACGCCCGGCGCACTGCCCCGACCAACACGTCGGCTCCGCTCTCTGCGGTGAACGCGAACGCCGAATCATGGATCGCCGCCAGGTCGGGCCCGTAGTGCATCAGTCGCCGTCGGAGGTCGGTGCATCGAAGCTGGTGATGAGGGAAAAGGCGAGTTCGGCCGCCTCGCGATACTCGTCGACGTGCTCCGGGTCGGCGAGGGCCATCTCCGACGCCGCCTCCATCACCCAGTGCCCCACGAGCCACGGGCGAGGATCGCCGCTCGCGCCGAGGCCGAGCCTCCGTCGATCGTCGGCAAGCGAATCGGCCACGTACTCGAGTCGCGAACGGACGTACTCACACCAGCGGACACCGAATTCCGGATCGCGAATGCCGCGCAGGCGCATCTCGGCAGAGAGCATGACGAGGTCAGGCCGCGATCGACGCATGTCGAAGGACGCCATGGCGCGAGCGACGGCGACGTGCACGCTGGTCTCTCGCTTGGTGAGCCCCTGCTCGACGTCGGGGACCTCGAGTTCGGGGAAACGCCCTCGAAACCACCGATCGAGCACGGCGAGGAGGAGGTCGTCCTTCCCCTCGAAGTTCGAGTAGATCGCCCCGCGGGTGAAGCCCGCGCGCTTGGCGATCTCCTCGAGGGACGCGCCCTCGTACCCCCGCTCGGCGATGAGCTCGGCCGCCGCGTCGATCAACGCCGAACGAGTCATCTCGCGGCGCCGGTCTGGGGTCAGCTTCTCGGCCATGCGGAACTGTATCTCGAATACAGTCTTGACTTCTATATACCTATCTGTATCTAATATGCATACCTGTATCTGGTGACCGACCTGGAGGTGCGAGGTGAGCACGACGAGCGAGCGTCAGGAAGCGATGCGGTGGCTGGGACGCCGGATGGCGTGGGAAGGCTGCTTCGGCGGCGTCCGGAGCGGGAAGCGTCCCCGCCGGACCGGTGACAGCCTGGTCGACTCGATCTCCTGGAAGGCAACGAGCGCCGAGTGACGGTCGGCGCCGGCCCCCACGGATGGGACAGCCTTCCCCGGTTCGGGGAGACTCTCGCCACCATGGGCAGGATTCGGGCTTTCGTCGAGACGCTGACGGCGTGGCGGGCGGACCGGCGCGCTCGACCCCGCATAGGTCGGGACCCCATCACGTTTTCCTTCGTCGAGGTCATGGCGGGGCTGGTCACCTTCGCCGGCGAGCGCTTCGCCCGGCCGATCCGGTTCCGCCTCGACGTGTCCGGCGGTCGGCTCCGTGACTACTTCTTCGCCACGGCGACGACGCGGGCAATCGGGCGAGTGACCGTCGACGGATTCGCCTCCGACGCCATCGCCGAGGGCGTCCTCGAGTTGTCGCCGTACCGCCGCCGCACCATTCGCTATGCCTTCGACTTCACCGCCGACGACGGTGCGGCGTACCGCTTCGACGGCCACAAGACGATCGTGCACTGGCGGCCGGTGTGGTCGTGGACTCGGTTGCCGGGCTCGGTCTTCGACAGCACCGGTGCCGTCGTGGGTGACGCCATGCTGCGCTTCGACCTGCGCCGGGAGTTCCTCAACCTTGCTCGCAGCTTCCGGTTCTCGCGCTAGACAACTCGCATGGATCGATTCACGGGTCGCGTCGTCATCGTCACCGGAGCGGGGTCCGGGATCGGACGCGCAACGGCCATCCGGATCGGGAGCGAGGGCGGCAAGGTCGCCTGCCTCGACCTCGCCGCCGACGCCGCTGAGGCTACGGCCAAAGACATCGGCAACGCCGGCGGCGCGGGCCTCGCCGTTCCCTGCGACGTCAGCAACGAGGGCTCGGTGCGCGACGCGGTGGCGACGGTCGTCGAGGCATTCGGTCCGCCCACGATCGTGGGCAACGTCGCCGGGGTCGGCACCTTCCTCCACACGACCGACACGAGCCTCGACGACTGGAATCGCATCGTCGGGGTCAACCTCACCGGAACGTTCCTCGTCTGCCGCGAGACCCTCCCCCACCTGCTCGAGCACAAGGGCGTCATCGTCAACGTGGCCTCGACGGCCGGCCTGATGGGCCAGCCCTACTCGGCGGCGTACTGCGCGTCGAAGGGGGGTGTCGTGTTGCTCACCAAGGCGCTCGCCGTCGAGTACGTCGACCGCGGCGTCCGGGTGAACGCCGTTGCGCCCGGCGGAGTCGAGACGCCGATGATCAACAACTTCATGTTCCCCGAGGGGTCGAATCAAAAGAAGATGTACCCGCTCATGACCCCGCTCGGCTTGCAGCAGCCTGAGGACGTCGCCTCGGTGATCGCCTTCCTCGCCTCCGATGAGGCGTGGTACATGACGGGCGCCGTCGTTGCCGCCGACGGCGGCCTCACGATCTGAGCGGTCGGGTGGCCCATACCGACCATCGCCAGATCGAGTACCTCCTCTACGAATACGCGAGGCGCGTCGACGCCGGCGACTTCACCGGTGTCGGCACGATGTTCGAACACGGGACGTTCGGGACGGGCGACGCCCGGCTCGCCGGCCGAGAGATAGCCGACGTCTTGCGCAGCACGGTCATCCTCTATGACGACGGCACGCCGCGAACCCGTCACGTGACGACGAACGTGGCGATCGAGGTCGACGGCGACAACGCCACCGCCGTCTCGTATTTCACGGTGCTGCAGAGCATGCCGGACGGCGCCATCCAGACCATCGTCGCCGGTCACTACGAGGATGCGTTCGAGCGAGCCGAGCACGGATGGCGATTTACGAGTCGGATCGTGCACAGCAACCTCGTCGGTGACGTCAGCGCGCACCTGACGGTCAACCCGTTCACGTGACGCGCGAGAGGGCGCGAGACGGGTAGGTCGTTACGCCGGTTACGCCGTGGCGCCGGCGAAGAACACGGCGCGGAGGAGGTCGGTGCGGCCGCGCAGATCGGAAGCCGGGCCCTCAAAGCGGACTCGACCCCGCTCCAGGAAATACGCGCGGTCGGAGAGTTCGAGCGCCAAGTTGACGTGCTGGTCAACGATCACCACCGCGACGCCTCGTTCGCGAAGCGCGGCGACCACGCTGAGCAGCTCGCTCACGATGGTCGGCGCGAGCCCAAGCGAGAGCTCGTCGATCATCAGCAGCCGGGGTCGGGCCATGAGCGCTCGAGCGAGGGCGAGCATCTGCTGTTGGCCGCCCGAGAGCGTGCCCGCGAGTTGGCCGTGGCGCTCGGCGAGCCATGGGAACTGCTCGAAGACTTCGTCGACGCGGCCGTCACGATCGGCCCGTTCCACCGTCACGCCACCAATGACAAGGTTCTCGCGCACCGTCAGGCCCGGGAAGGTGGCGCGGCCCCCGGGCATTTGGACGACCCCGCGGGCCACGATCTGGGCGGGGCGGAACCTGGTCATGTCGTCGCCGTCGAGGAGCAACGTGCCGCGGCGGGGTTGCAGGATCCCCGACACCGCCTTCAACAGCGTCGACTTCCCCGCGCCATTGGTCCCGAGGAGGGCGACGACTTCGCCGGCCGTGACAGAAAAGTCCACGTCCTCAAGCACGGTCACCTTGCCATACGCGACGTCCAAACCCCGAGCTTCCAGAAGTGCGCTCACAACTCGGTCACCTCGAGGAGCGTGCCGCCGTCGTCATCGAGGACGATGACGTTCTCGACACTGACGCGACCGCGTCGGGCCACCACGTAGGCGCCATCGCGCGCCGTGGCGGCGCGATCGGTGCGTCCGTCCGACCACTCGACCTCCACGTTCGCGCCGTCGGCTCGGCCGTAGACCATGGACATTGCAGGGACGGGCGCGTCCCCATCGGCCCCGTCGGTCGCCGCCCACGCGGCAGGGGTCGATCCGGCGACGGGTTCGAGGTCGATCCCGAGCCAGCCCTTTTCGCCCTTGTAGGCGACGATCCCGACCAGTTCGCCCTCTTGAACGGTGAGGAGGACCCGCACGTCGTCGATCGCGGTCTGCGCGGCCAGACGGCCCGCCGGGGGCACGAGCGCGGCCGGCGACCGTTCGCCGGTCGGGAACCCGGCGACGGCGACGAGGGCCACGACGATGAGCAGGGACAGCACGGCGGCGGCCCAACCGATGACCCGGCGCGACGCGGCCGGCGCGTGCAGCGAACGAACGCGGCGCACGACCAGCGCTGTCATCCGCGGAGGAACCGTTCGGCGGTGACATTCCACCATGCCGCGCTCCGAGCGCGAGCGGGGGCGAGCGGCCCGCGGATCGACGTGGCCCCGAGCGCGAGCAGCGCGATTCCGACCACGAGCACCACCATCCACCACGACGACGGTGCGGGCAGCGAGCGGCGGGCGGTGGCGCGGGCCAGCGACACCCGTGGCGGCTCGACGCGTCCTGGTGCGGCGACGGCAGCGGCCGGCGCCGGCGCAGTTCCCGCTCGCGCCACCGCCGACGGGGCGACCGTGGGTCGGTCGATGACCGCTCCCGCGACACGCGGCGCGCCGGCGGTGAAGGGTTGGAGCACGAACCCAGCGGCGCGTGGTTCACCGATGTTCACGCTGGTGTGGCCGCCGAGGAATGTGAGGCCGAGGTACTCACGATCGTTCACCTCGGTCCCGCTGGTCATAAAGATGTGCAGGCCACCACCCTTCACCTCGGCCGCCGAGCCGTCGTCGGCCGCGCTCGACGCCGGCGCCACGATCCGCACGTCCATGAACCCACCGCTGCGGGCGAAGCCCTCCTGGATCGCGGCGGTGGTCTGCTTGGCGAGGGGCTCTGGAACCTTCTGGCTGTCGACCTGCACGCCGTCGGTGCCGATGACGACGGGAACGCCCTGGACGTCGGCGGCCATGACGTCGACCGACCACACGGCGGACGCGGTCCGGGGCTCGCCCGCCGCCTCGACGCGCGCATGGAATCGGATCTCCTCGATGTGCAGGGGTCCGATGGTCAGATCGGTGACGGCGTTGACCGTGTCGGAGAACACCGTCGATCCAGAGGCGGAGGCGCTGACCCGAGACGAGATCTGCCCGCCGGAGATGCCGAAGGGTTCGAGCGCTGCGGGAGGGAGCACGGCGGACGGCGCCACCCCGGCGGAGCGCGCCTCGAACGCCGGGCCCTCCGTGCACCGCGCGCTCAGAGAGGCGGACCCGACATTGCGTTCCTCCTCGTCGGGAACGTTGGGACTCACGGTGTCGCAGCGGGCGAACGAATCTTCCGGAGCGATCTGCTCGCCTTCCACCGTGAGGTTCTCGATGAAGCCCAGGTCGACCACGGCGGCGCGGGCGTTGGCGCCGATCGGCGCGCTGGCGATGCCTCCCTCCACGGCCACGGGCCGGAAGGAGAACGACGTCTGGTTGGAACCGGGGTCGGGCTCGACGGGGTACGCGCGGGCGCGGGCGCGAAAGTCGCGCCCGAACGTCGCACCGCTGGTGCCCGACACGGCGAGGCAGGCGACCACGGCCGCGACGGCGACGAGGGCGGCGAGCGCTCGGCGCCTCATCGCGTGACCGCCTGGATCCGCGGGCGCACACGCGTGCTGCGTCGGACATCCGCGCCGGCGAGCGGAGGCGCGGCACCCCCGAGATACGAATCGATGACGGCGTCGCTCGTCAGCACGTCGGCCGGGCGGCCCTCGGCCACCACGCGACCAAGGTCCATGGCCACGAGCCGATCGACGAGGCCGGCGACGAACGGCACGTCGTGGTCGATGACGACGGCGGCCGCCTCGCGTCGGATCTTGTGGATGAGCGCACCCATCACCTCGACCTCGCTCTGTTGCAGTCCCGAGGCAGGCTCGTCGAGCAACAGCAGCTTGGGGCGGCGGGCCGCGAGCGCCGCCATCTCGAGGGCGCGGGTCGTCCCGAACGACAGGTCGCTCACGCGGTGGTCGAGGTAGCGGCGAAGGTCGACGAGGTCGAGCAGATCCTCGATGCCCTCGTGGGCGGCGTCTTCCTGGGCCCGGGCGAATCCGGACGCCATCCCTTCCGAGAACAGGCCGCTGGTGAACCCCTCGTGGAACGCGCCGAGCAAGGCGTCACGCACCGTCATCGCCGGGAACAGCCGTGCATCCTGGAACGAACGCGCCATTCCGAGGCGAGCCCGTCGATACGGCAGCACGTTCGTGACATCGACGCCGTCGAACACCACGCGTGCGTCATCCGATCCGGCATCGACCGCCACGAAGCCGGAGATGACATTCAAGAGGGTGGATTTTCCGGCGCCGTTCGGGCCGATCACGCCCACGACCTCGCCGGGGGCGACCGTGAGGTCGACGCCGTCGACCGCGGCGAGACCGCCGAAGGTCACCCGGACGCACGACACGTCGAGGACGGAATGCTGGGCCCGGCGGCGCGGCTCAGGCATGGAGCACCTCGAGGGGCGTCGGCGCGTCAGGGCGGGCCAACTCGTCGAGATCGACCGTCACCGCGTCGTCGTCGACCCCTCCCCGCCGGCGCGCCAAACGCGAGAGCAGGCCCACGATGCCGTCGGGATCCCGGGCGAGCACCACCACGATGCCGACGCCGAGGCCGATCACCGACCAGTCCGAGACCGACCCCGACGAGCGGAAGACCTCGGTGAGAAAGACAAACCCGAAGGCGCCGATTGCCGGCCCTATGGGCGACCGAATACCGCCGACGACGGCGAGACCGAAGGCGGCGAGAGACAGGATGAGGAACCCGAAGGCCGCCGACGAGTAGGTCTGCAGGAGATAGGCGAACAGCACGCCCGACATGCCGGCGAAGAACGCCGAGAGGCCGAAGGCGGCGAGACGGTACTTCACCGGGTTGACGCCGTTGGCGGCCGCGGCGTCGGGGTTGTCGCGCACCATGGCAAAGGCGCGACCGGTGCGCGATCGCCCGAGGACGGCCGTGAAGGCAAAGAGCGCGCCCACGATCAGGACGGTGGCGAGAGCGAACGCGCGGTCCCCCTCGATGAGCCCGGGGCGCACCACCGTCATCGGCTGGCCGCCGTTCGCGAACCAGTCCTGGCGGAACAGGGTTTCCTCGAAGAGCCCGGCGAGGGCCACGGTGGCGACGGCGAGATACAGAGGCCGCAACCGCAACGCCACGAACCCGACGAAGGCGCAGACCGGCACGGTGGCGAGCGACGCCAGCGGAAGCACGAGCAGGAACGGGTAGCCCAAGCGCTCGGAGAGCACCCACGCCAAACATGCGCCCACGCCGGCGAAAGTGCCGGGCATCAGCGAGACCTGTCCCGACCAACCTGTCAGCACCACGAGCGAAAGGCCCAAGAGCGCGTACACGAGAGTGCGAGCGGTCACGAAAGCCCAAAAGCCCGAGATCATGAGCACGAGGACCCCGACCACAGCAAAGGCGACGGACCACGTGCGCGCGCTTCCGATGATGAGCCTGCCCCGGCCGGCGCCGAACGAGCGCGCTTGGCCCTGAATCGCCTTGGCCTCCTGGTCGGAGACGAAAAACCGCTCGACGCGCGTCAGCAACAAGACGACCACGAGGCCCGTCGCGAGGGCGCCGGAGAGTCCGTTGAGCGGCGCAGGCGCGCCGGCGAGGAGCTCCTGCGCGGTGCCGAGTCCGAGACCGCCGACGAGGGCGGCGGGCAGGCTGACGAACCCGCCGACGAGTGCGACGGCGAGCGCCTTCAACTGCACGCCCATGAGCGACAACGGGTTGAGCACGCCGAAGGGGATGAGCAGGACGGCGGCGAGGGCGGCGGTGGCTCCCGCGAGCGCCCACGTCGTCATCTCCACCCGCGCCTCGTTGATGCCGGCGAGACGCGCCGCGAGGCGGTTCTGGGCGAGGGCGCGCACCTGGATCCCGAACGACGTGCGCTGGACGAGCGCGGTCAGCGCGACCGTCACGACCACACCGAGGACGATGAGGCCCACCCGCTGGTAGGGGACGCGTGCGCCCGCGATCTCGACCGACCGCTGAACCGGGAACAGCGACTTCGCCGTGCCCGGGGTCCCAAGGCGCGACCAAATGAGTCCGATGGCCCCCTGGAGGACCCCGGCGACGCCGAACGACACAAGGAGCTTGGTGACCTGCGATGCCTCGCGCAGCGGCGAGAACACCAGTCGCTGTGCGGCGACCGCCGTGAGCGCCCCTGTGAGCAGCGCGGCCACGAGAGCGACCGACACCGGCATCCAGGCGAATCGTTCGAGCAACTCGAAGTTGACGTAGGCGGCGAAGACGCCCGTGGTGGCGTGGGCGAAGTTGAGGACGCCGCTGGCGCGGTAGACGAGCACGATCCCCGCGGCGAGGAGCGAGAACATGGCGCCGACGCCGACGCCGAAGACGAGGTACTGGACCCAGATCATGGCTCGGCGTACCCGAAGTTCAGGGGCTCGCTGGCCCGGTAGTACCGGCCGTCCTTGATCTTGATGAGCGTCGTCTGGCTCCCACCCATGTGGCGGTCGGGGGTGAACGTCAGCGGCGAGGTCGTGCCGAGGTCGAGATTGCGGATCGACTCCATCGCGGCGATGAACTTCTCGGCGTCCGGACCGCTGCGACCGAGACCCTCGGAGAAGAGCTGCATTCCGACCCATGCTGCGAGCTCGTGACCCGTCCGTGCCCCCTCGGGATAGCGGCGCGCCAGGACCTCATGGAACTGGTTCATCTGCGGCGACGGGCGATCGACGTAGAAGAGACCGGCGGAGTCGGTGAACACGAGGTCGTCACAGGTGACGCCGCAGCTCTCCTCGAGAAGTTGGCTCCAGGCCGCCGGCCCGTACCAGGGGACCTGCCACTCCTGGCGGTCGGACGCGAGACGACCGAAGGCGAGGAGCACCGGGTTGGTGGCGACGACGCCCTCGGCACCGTCGAGGCGCATGCGCGTCACCGCGGCGTCCATCGATGTCACGGCCTCCTCGGCCGCCTCGATCGACTCGACGCGCACGACCTCGATGCCGTCCTTGGCGAACTCCTCGATGAGCTTCGGCACGCCCTCGCGCTC
>DATDOY010000050.1:0-3780 GCA_035293045.1 Acidimicrobiia bacterium | reverse complement strand
GCGACCCTCCGATGAGGCCGACGCCGATGATCGACAGCCTCATCCCTACTCCGGGAGGTCGTCGCGAAGGTTCCTCGCGCCCTCGAGGTAGACGTGTCGAAGCCCGGACCGAGCCTTCTCGGTCTCGAAGTGCATCAGCACGCGCACACACAGCGGCGTGCCGTGCGTGATCCCCAACTCGCGAGCACAGAGCAGCGGGATATCGCCGAGGCCGAGGGCGCGTGCCGCCGTCGCCGGGAACTCCGAAACGATGTCGTCGGTCGCGGTGAAGATGATGCTGATCACGTCGTCGTGAGCGATGTCGTTGCGATCCAACATCTCGGTCACGAGGCGCTGAGTCTTCTCCACGACCTCGTCGCGAGTGTCTCGTTCCAGCGTGGTTGCCCCGCGGAGGGCCAAGAATGCCATCGCCGGGCGAGACTACTCGTCGGCCAGATTGGCCCCGGCCTCATACAAGGACCGAACCTCCGCCTGCGACAGCGGCCGCCACGCGCCAGGCTTGAGCGTCGTGTCCGTGAGCGGGCCGATCCGCGTGCGAACGAGTCGCTTGACAGGATGTCCCACGGCCTCGCACATGCGCCGCACCTGACGGTTTCGGCCCTCGTGGATGACAAGCTCGAGGGCCGCGGTCTCGCCATGCTCCTGCACCAGGACGACGCGGGCCGGCGCGGTCACCCCGTCGTCGAGGACCACGCCTTCCCGAAGCGCCCGCAGTGAGGAGGCGGTCGGGACGCCGACGACCTCAGCGAGGTACGCCTTGTCGACGCCGCGACTGGGATGGGTCAGCGTGAACACGAGGTCGCCGTCGTTGGTGAGGACAAGGAGGCCCTCCGTCTCGGCGTCGAGGCGTCCCGCCGGGACGACACGCGGTTCTGGAGGCACAAGATCGACCACGGTGGGCCGGCCCTGGGGATCGCTGGCCGTCGTGATCACCCCGCTCGGCTTGTTCAGCAGGTAATAGACCAGCCCGGCCCGGGCGGGAACGAGAACGCCGTCGAGCGTGATGCGATCGTGATCGACATCGACCCGACGGCCGAGGACGGCGACCTCTCCGTTCACCGCCACCCGACCGGCGGCGATCATGTCATCACACACGCGTCGGGAGCCGAGGCCGGCCGCCGCCAGGACCTTCGAGAGGCGCGTCAACCCTCCGACGGAGGCTCGGCCGCGGCCTCCTCCAGCGGGTCCAGGGTGCCGAGCAACGTGTTCTCGAGCATCTCCACCATCTCGAGTCCGGGGACGAACTCCGCGAGCGGGGGAAGGTCGGCGAGCGAGTTGAGGCCGAGATGCTCGAGAAAGGCGCGGGTGGTGCCGTAGAGCACGGCGTTGCCCGGCCCCGGATCGCGGCCCACCTCCTCGATGTAGCCCCGTTCGAGCAAGGTGGCCACGACGCTCTCCACATTCACGCCCCGGATCGCGGCGAGCTGAGCGCGGGAAACCGGCTGCTTGTAGGCCACGATGGCGAGGCTTTCGAGTGCGGGTCCCGACAGTCGAGCGTGCTGGCCCTCGAGGACGAACCGCTCCACGAACTCCGCGAGCTCCGGGTGGGTCTGGTACCGGAAGCCGCCGGCCACGCGGGCAAGAACGAAGCCGCGCCGCGCCGACGCATAGTCGGCGCTCAGCGCCTCACACGCCGCCTCGACGCGCGTTCTCGGCACCTCGAGGAGCTGCGCCATGGTCGACGGCTCGACGGGCTCGGTCGAAGCCATGAGGATCGCCTCGATCGCGCGTTCGAGTTCCGTGTCGCGCGGCTCCATCACGTCTCCCTCACGGTGGTGTCGGCGTCGGCGAGGGCTTCGAGGCTGATCTCGTCGCCATCGCGTGCGTCGGCCCCGTCGAGATCGATCTCGAGGTCCTCTTCGCCGTCGACCAGGTCGACGTCGGCATCCCACTCGTCGAGACCCGTGAGATCGAGGGCGTCAGAATCGCCGTCGGAACGGCTGATCGACAAGCTGCCAAGCGCGTCCGCCTGATCCAGTTCAACCATGCCCCGCTTGTACAGCTCGAGGACGGCGAGGAAGCGCACCACGATCTCGATGCGGTCGGTGATGCCCGCGGTGAGCTGGCGAAACGTGACCGCGCCCGTCTCGGGGATGGCCGCGAGCACTCCGTCGATGGCGTCGCGGACGCTGGCCCGGATCGGCGCAACGTGGTGGAGTGACAGTTGCACGCTCTCTCTGGGCGTGAACGCCCGGCGGGCCGCGGCGAGGAAGCGCTCGAGGCCGGTGCGCTCGAGAGGATCGGGCGCCATCGAGGCGAAGGGTTCCTCTGGTCCGGCCCGTCGGGCGACGGATCGGGCGGCATCCCGGCGGAGCGCGGCGAGGGCGGCGGCGGCGTCCTTGAAGGTCTTGCACTCGAGGAGCCGCGCGAGCAGGAGGTCGCGCTCTTCGAACAGCAACTCGTCGTCGAGTTCAAGCTCCGCGCTCCCGGGAAGGAGCCGTCGAGCCTTCAGCTCGATGAGGGTGGCGGCGATGAGGAGGAACTCCGTCGCCACCTCGAGATCGAGGGACTCCATGCGCTCGAGTTCGGTGATGTAGGCGTCGACGATGTCCGAGAGGGTGACCGCGTAGATGTCGACCTCCTCCCGCGTGATCAAGTGCAGGAGCAGGTCGAAGGGACCCTCGAAGACGGACGTGGTGACCGTGACGGACATCTGGCCTCCAGGCTACCGGCGGGACCCCCCACCCTCGGGGAATCCGCTCGGGCCCATCGTGGTCTCGCCACTACGCTCCCAAGTCATGGCGCGGGTCTTCTCAGGCATCCAACCCACCGGCGAGATGCATCTCGGCAACTATGTCGGGGCGATCAAGAACTGGGTGCGGGACCAGGACGAGCACGACGCCATCTACTGCGTCGTCGACCTGCATGCCCTCACCGCCGACTTCGATCCGGCCCAGCTCGCGGAGCAGACGTTGCGGATGGCCGCGCTAATTCTCGCCTGCGGGATCGATCCGGATCGCTCCGTGCTGTTCGTGCAGAGCCACGTCCACGAGCACACCGAGCTGGCGTGGCTGCTCGACTGCGTGGCCACCTACGGCGAGCTCCAGCGCATGACGCAGTTCAAGGAGAAGTCCGAGGGGCGCGAATCCGTGAGCGTTGGGCTCTTCGGGTACCCAGTCCTGATGGCCGCCGACATCCTCCTGTACGACACCGACCGCGTGCCCGTGGGCGACGACCAGCGCCAGCACCTCGAGCTCACCCGAGACGTTGCGCAGCGGTTCAACCACCGATACGGCGACACATTCGTCGTCCCTGAAGCAGTCATTCCCGAGGTCGGGGCGCGGATCATGGATCTCCAAAACCCCGCCGCCAAGATGTCTGCCTCGACGAGCGCGCCTCAAGGGATCGTGTGGCTTCCGGACGCCCCAGACGTCATCCGCAAGAAGATCCGCTCGGCGGTCACCGACTCCGGCCGCGAGGTCGAATACGACCCCGGCGACAAGCCCGGCGTCGCCAACCTCCTCGAGATCCATGCCGCGGTGACCGACCAGGCCATCACCGATTCCGAGCGCCAGTTCGCGGGCTCGGGCTACGGCGACTTCAAGGCGGCGGTGGCCGAGGCGGTCGTGGAGTTCCTCACCCCGGTCCGCGAGCGTTACGAGACCCTCATGGCCGATCCTGACGGGCTCGAGAAGACGCTCGTGGCGGGAGCGGACCGGGCCCGCGAACTCGCATCCGGCGTGGTCGCCCGCGCTCGGCGCGCCCTCGGGTTGCTCTCCTAGGTCAGTTCAAGCCCGTCCAGGGCGCCAGGTTGGCCCGCGAGCTCGGACACCCGGGGTC
>DATDOY010000049.1:0-5852 GCA_035293045.1 Acidimicrobiia bacterium | reverse complement strand
GGTCGTCGAGCACGGCCACTACGTCGGGCTCGCCAGCGTGTACGCATGCGGGGAAGCTCCTGCCGGGGCGGTCGTCGGCGACATCATGAACCCCGAGGTACCCGCGGTATCGCCCGACGCCTCCCTCGAAGACGAGGTGCTCCCGGTCCTGGCGGGCGGCACCTACGACGCCCTCGCCGTCGTGGACGAAGGCCACGTCGTCGGGCTGCTGCGGACGGAGGACCTGGCCCGCTTCCTGCGTCGCCGCGCCGCGTGACCGCGGTGACCCAAACCGCTCACGCCGCGATCGCCCCTCTCCCCGGCCTCGATCCCGACGATGCCGGAGCCCGCCTCGAGCGCGACGGACCGAACGAGCTACCGACGCCGCCCCCGGAACCCCTCATCGCACGAGTGGCTCGCCAGGGGCGCGACCCGATGGCCCTGCTCCTCCTCGCTGCGGCCATCGTCGAGGGCGCCGGGCTCCGTGAATGGCTGAGTGCAGCAGCGATCCTGGCCATCGTCGTCGCCAACGCCACGATCGCCCTCGTCCAGGAGGGCCGAGCCCAGACAGCCCTCGACAGTCTCAAAGAGCTGGAGACTCCCACCGCCCGCGTCCGCCGCGGCGGACGGCTCATGGAGATCCCTGCCCGCGAGATCGTCGCGGGCGACCTGGTGCTCGTCGAAGCCGGCGACCGGGTACCCGCCGACGTCCGCCTCCTCCACAGTGCGTCGGTCGAAACCGATGAGTCGATCCTCACCGGCGAGTCGATGCCGGCCACCAAGGACGCCGGCGCAGTGGAGGACGAGTCGGCCGCGCTGGGCGATCGGCCCTGGATGCTGTTCTCAGGCACGCTCGTCACCCGGGGGACGGCGGACGGCCGCGTCTCGGCCACCGGTCCGGGCACCGTCATGGGCACCCTGGCCATGTCGCTCACCGACCGACGGCCGCCCACGCCGCTCCAGCTCGAGTTGCGCCACCTCAGCGTGGTGCTCGGGACCGCGGCCGTGGTCATTGCCGGGGCCGTGTCCGGAATGATCGTCGCCCGAAACGGAGTCAGCGCGGCTTCCGTGGAGGAGGCGTTTCTCGCGGGTGTCGCCCTCGCCGTGGCTGCGGTACCGGAGGGCCTGGCCACGGTGACCATCGTCGGACTGGCGCTCGGCGTGCGGCGCATGGCGCGCCAGGGAGCCATCGTGCGCACCCTCCTGGCCGTGGAGACCCTTGGGTCGACCACGGCGCTCGCCCTCGACAAGACGGGAACGCTGACCGAGAACCGGATGCATCTGGAGGCGGTGATCACCGCGGACGGAGAAATCCAGACCGTGGGCACCCTGCCCTCGGGAATCGGCCAAGCCTTTGCCCGCGTCGCCGCGTTGTGTTCCGAAGCGGGCGTCGACCCACCGTCTGGTGACCCCGTCGAGCGGGCCCTTCTCGAAGCCGTGGGCGCGGCCCGAGTCACGCGACTCCGCGAGCTTCATCCCCGCCACGGCGTGGTGCCCTTCGATGCCCAGCGCCGGCGCATGACGGTCACCCACGACATCGACGACGCGTCGATGCTGCTCGTCAAGGGTGCCCCTGAAGTCGTCGTCGCCCGGTGCACCGCGGGTCTCGTTCCGGACGGTGAGCAGGCACTCGATGCAGCCGACCGACACCGCATCATCGACGCCGTCGAGACGTTCGCCGGACGGGGGTTCCGCATGCTCGCCCTCGCACAGCGACCCGAAGCCTCGATCGGCGACGCTCCCGAGGACGTCGACGCGCACGACCGCGATCTCACGCTCGTGGGAGTGGCCGTTCTGCGCGACCCCGTGCGACCGGAGGCGGCGGCGTCGGTCCGCGAAGCGGCCGAGGCGGGAGTTCGCCTGCTGATGGTGACGGGCGACCACCCGGGTACGGCCCTTGCCGTGGCGTCCGAGGTGGGACTGGCGCCTCCGGGCACCAAGGCCATCACCGGGGCACAGATCAGAGAGCGCGGTCTGCCCGACGACCCCCTCGCTCATCCCGTCTACGCACGCGTCGATCCCGACCAGAAGCTCGCCCTCGTCACCCTCCTCCGGGAGCGGGGACAGGTGGTGGGGATGACGGGCGACGGCGTCAACGACGCCCCGTCGCTGAGGGCGGCCGATATCGGCGTGGCGCTGGGGGCGTCGGGCAACCAGGTCGCTCGCGAGGCGGCCGACATGGTGATCACCGACGACAACCTCGCCACGATCGTGGGAGCCGTGCGGGAGGGTCGGGGGGTATACGACAACGTCCGGAAGGTCGTCGACTACCTGATCGCCGGCAACCTGTCGGAGATCTCCGTGGTCGTAGTGGCGCTGCTCTTGTTCCCCGACCTCGGCGTGCCGCTCCTGCCCCTCCAGCTTTTGTGGATCAATCTGCTCACCGACGGTCTGCCCGCCGTCGCCCTGGGGATGGATCCCATCGACCCGTCCCTGATGCGCACCGCACCACGGCTTGCGGGTTCGCGTATCCTCGGGCCCGCACGCCTCTTGGTTTTGGCTGGGCGCGGCGCCGTCATCGCCGGCGCAGCCCTGACTGCCCTCGCAATCTGCCGCTTCGCGTGGCACGTCCCGTGGCCCGAGGCGCGCACCGCGATGTTCACAACCCTGGTGGCTGCCCACCTGACGTACGCGTTCAGCGTGCGCAGGCCCTTGGGGTCGAGGCGCCCGGGGATCCTGACCAACCGCTGGCTCCTAGGTGCCGTGGCCTTCGCCCTGATCCTCCAAGCGGTGGTCGTGAGCTGGTCGCCCCTCCAGGAGGTCTTCGCCACCGAGAGGCTCGGCGCCCACCAATGGGCCCTGGTCGCCGGCCTCGGCGTCGCCGCTCCGATCATCATTGCGCTCATGTCGGGACGGACGCACCGTCAGACAGTCGCGTGAAGGGTTCACCGCCGGACTCGGCCAGCCCCGGCCCAACCGCGGACACTCAGGCCGCGGGCGTCATCGAGACCCACGTCTCGACGGTCTTCTTCGTGGGCGACCGCGCCTACAAGCTCAAGAAGGCGGTGCGGATGGGGTTCCTCGACTTCACCACCCGCGAGGCGCGGGAGGCGGCCTGTCGCCGCGAGGTCGAACTCAACCGGAGGCTCTCCCCGGACGTCTACCTGGGCGTTGCCACGGTCGTCGACGACGAAGGCACCCCACTCGACCACCTCGTCGTCATGCGCCGCATGCCCGACAAGGCACGGCTCTCGACGCTGGTCACCGCGGGCGTCGATGTCCGCGGCGAACTGCGCGACCTCGCCCGCCTGATCGCCGCCTTCCACGCATCGGCCGCCACCGGGCCGGCGATCGCCGAGGCGGCCGGCGCTGACGCCGTCCTCGGGAGGTGGGAGGCCAGTTTCGCCGAGCTGCAGCGCTTCATCGGTCCGTTGCTTCCCGTCGAGGAAGCGGAACGTGTAGCGACCCTCGCGCGCGCCTACGTCCAGGGCCGCCGCCCGCTCTTCGAGGCGCGCATCGAGGCCGGGTGGGCGCGGGATGGTCACGGCGACCTCCTCGCCGACGACATCTTCTGCCTGCCCGACGGTGTGCGCGTGCTCGACTGCATCGAGTTCGAGGACCGGCTCCGCTTCGGCGACGTGCTCGCCGACGTCACCTTCCTGGTCATGGACCTCGAGCGGTTGGGGCATGCCGCGTTGGGGGGCGCCTTCTTGCGCTGGTACGACGAGTTCTCCGCCGAGCGCCACCCCACCACCCTGGCCGAGCATTACGTGGCCGCACGGGCGCATGTGCGAGCCAAGGTGGCGGCCCTGCGCCACGAGCAGGGGAGGACCGAAAGTGCAGACGAGGCTCGGCGCCTCCACGCCATGGCGGCGCGCCACCTCGAATCGGCCCCGGTGCCGCTCGTCATCGTGGGGGGGATCCCCGGGACGGGGAAGTCCACCCTGGCGACCGCCCTCGCCGGCGAGCGACGGTGGGCGGTGGTGCGTTCCGACGACGTCCGCAGGGAGATCGCGGGGATCCCCACCAACCGGCCCGCCCCCGCGCCGTGGCGCCGCGGCCTGTACACACAGGAACGCACCGAGCAGACGTACACCGAGTTGCTCGCCCGGGCGCGGCGGCTCCTCGAGTTGGGCGAACCCGTCGTCCTCGACGCCTCGTGGACGGCGCGAAGCCACCGTGATCTCGCCCGCGAAGTTGCTCGCGCCTCGCACTCACCAATCGTCGAGTTGGAATGCCGGGCGCCCGTAGAACTCGCTGCCGCGCGCGCCGCGGCTCGCATCACCAGCGGCCAGGGGAACTCCGATGCCGACGCCGACATCACGCGCTCGTTGGCTGAAGGGGCTAGCCCGTGGCCGGAGGCGACCGGAATCGACGCCACCGCGACGCCCGACGCCATCCAGCGCCAAGCGTCCGCCGCGATCAATGGCGCGACTCGCGCCTGGCGTCCGGCGTGAACGCGGACGGCGTGGCGAATTGCCGGACGACCCAACGTTCCGCATGGTCCCCATGACGCAGATGAACGCTGCCGAGGTGGTGTGAGCCGTCCGGGTCGTCCCAGTTCTCTACGTTCCCGCGGCTCGTCGGGGCTCACGCATCCAGTCGCGGGCGGGTCCGTTGTGGTCGACGCCAAGATCAGGAGGGGCGCCCCCGGCCTCCGGCCGAACTCTCCATCCGCCACGTGCGCGCACCCTGACCGGGCACGCGACGGTCCCGGGGGTACCGGACTCGGGACCAATGGCCCTCGGAAGAGGAACCGTGGCCCCTTGGGCCGAGTGCCTGGGACTGCCATGGTGGCGGCAGGACCCCGAAGGGTGTGCGAGGAGGGGTGATGAAGGCGATCGAAGCCTCGAGGAAGCCGCTGGCCGCCATCCGCGCCGATGCGTCGATCGGCGAGGCGGCCGAGCAGATGGACGAAAAGGCCGTCGGAGCCCTCGTCGTGATGGACGGCGACGAGGCAGTGGGCATCGTCACCGACCGCGATCTGGTGGTGCGTGGGCTCGCGCGCGACCGAGGGCCCGACGCCAGGGTCGACGGCGTGATGACCCGGGACCCGGTCGCACTCGACGCCGGGGACGACCTCCGCAAGGCGTACCCACTCTTTCGGACCAACGCCATCCGGCGCCTTCCGCTGACGGAGAACGGCCGGGTCGTGGGCATGCTGGCGCTCGACGACCTGTTGATCGACCTCGTGGCCGACCTGTCGGACTGCGTGCGCCCGATCACCGGTGAGGTGATCTTCGGACACGCGGAGCCGAAACTGCCGGTCCCGGGGGCCTGAGGTGGCTGCCGGGCTGGTCACGAATCCGGCACTGGGGTCTATCCCGATCGGGGACCGCCTCTACGCGCGGGCGCTCGCACTCACGGTACGGGGCGAGCCGACGTCGGACGCGGCGGCCGAGCTCTTGGACCTCGTGAACGGTGATCCCCACTTGCTCGGCGCAGCGCGAGAGCGCTGTGTGGTCCTCGCCCGCGAGTACCCGGACTCGCCTCACGCCGACCGCGCACAGGCCCTCGTGACGTACGCATGGCTCGCCGCCATCGCGGCCGCGTGACAGGGCCAGCGAGACGACTGAAGAACCGGATAGAGGAGGCGCCATGCAAGCAAGCGTGGGCGATCGACTGGCGATCAAGGCTCACCACGTCGGAGAGCACGACCGCGACGCCGAGATCGTCGACGTCCGAGGGCCGGGTGGAGACCCACCGTGGGTGATCCGTTGGGAGGACTCTGGCCACGAGGTCCTGTTCTTCCCGGGGCCGGACGCCATGATCGAGCACTACCCACCCCACGGCGACGGTGAGCGGCCACTCCGGCGCCCGCGGGCGCGGTCGATCGTCCGCGCAGCGTCTTGAGACTTCGGCGCTGCTGGACCAACGGGAGGATTCGATGCGCGTCCGAGACGTGATGACCGCCGAACCGGTGACGGTGCGGG
>DATDOY010000048.1:0-4672 GCA_035293045.1 Acidimicrobiia bacterium | reverse complement strand
GAGCCGATCGGCAATCGACCCGAACACCGACGCCGCCTCGCTTGACGGATCGGCCACGATGATCGGACGCCCCGTGTCGCCTCCGGCCCGCAGCTCCGGGAGCAACGGAACCTTCCCGAGGAGTTCCACCCCGAGATTCGCGGCGAGTTCCTCACCTCCCCCGGCTCCGAAGATCTCGTACCGCTTGCCGTCGTCACCCCGGAACCAGGACATGTTCTCGATGACGCCGACCACCGAAAGACGGACCTTGTCGGCCATCCCCGCGGCGCGCTGGGCCACGCGCTGGGCCGCCACCTGCGGGGTCGTGACGATGACGACTTCGGCGCGAGGCAGAAACTGCGCCATCGAAAGCGAGATGTCGCCGGTGCCGGGCGGCATGTCGATCACGAGGAAGTCGGGTTCGCCCCACCACACGTCGGTGAGGAACTGCTCGAGGGCCTTGTGCAGCATCGGACCGCGCCAGATCACGGGCTGATCCTCGTCGGTGAAGAACCCCATCGAGATCAGGCGCACGCCGTGCGCCCGCGGCGGGATGATCAGCTCACCCACGAGGGCGGGCGGGCGGTCGATGCCGAGCATGCGGGGCATCGAGAACCCCCACACGTCGGCGTCGAGGGCGGCGACCTTGTGGCCCCGCTGCGCGAGGGCGACCGACAGATTGGTGGTCACCGACGACTTGCCGACGCCACCCTTTCCTGACGACACCGCGATGACACGCGTGCGCGAGTCGGTGAAGGGGTTCGTCTTGGCGTGGGAGTGCCCGGCGTGGTCCCCGTGCCCGGCGTGGTCGTCCGGCCCATGGCGCAAGAGGTCGGAGACCGCGCGCTGTTCGTCCTCGGTCATCGGCGTGAACCGGGCGTTGATCTTCTTCACCCCCGATACGCCAGCGAGGGCGCGCTGGATGGCGGACTCGAGCTCGGCGATCTCCGGGTGTCCCTCGATGGGCACGCTCACGTCGAGATCGACGCTTCCCCGCTTCTCGGTGACCCGCCGGACCATGCCCAGCTCGACGATCGATCGGTCGAGTTCGGGCTCGACCACCGGGCGGAGCGCGTCGAGGATCTCGGATTCGGACGGCACGGGCACCTCAAGAGCGGGGGACGGGGTATTTCCACTATCCGCGTAGGTAGAATACCGGCGTGGCCGTTCCCCGCTCCAAGGCTGCCCCGTCCGAATCCGGGGACCTGCTCAGCGCCGACGAGTTCTCGGCCGCCGTCACCGCCATCACCAGCGCCTTCGGAGACACGACCCGCCGCGAGATTTATCTCTTCGTTCGCCGCCGCTCCGCCCCGGCCCCGGGCCCGAGCGGCCCCTCCGAGCGGGGAGAGATGGGCGTCACCGCGGCGGAAGTGGCCAACGAGTTCTCCCTGCACGCCAACGTCGCTCGTCATCACCTCGACAAACTCGCGGCCGGCGGATACCTCGGCGTCGACTTGTCACGCCAGGAGTCGGCGGGGCGTCCCTCCAAGCGATACCGCGCCGTGGCGCTCGACAACACCCTGACCTTTCCGCCCCGTCGCGACGCTCTGATCGGCACGCTCTTGGCCCGAGCGCTCGAACGGCTTCCGGTCGAGGAGGCGCGTCTTCTCGCCGAGGACGTCGGCTACGAGTACGGACTGCAGCTCGCAGCCGAGATGTCTCCGTCCGACGGCCAGCGTTCGCGCAAAGCGGCCATGGCCGCGGTCGCCGACGCCCTCACCGCCCATGGCTTCGCCGCCCACGCGGAGGCCAAGGGAAGCCAACTCACCATCGTCAACGAGCACTGCGCGTTCGGTACCGCCGCGCAGCAATACCCCCACGTTTTGTGCGCCGTCGATCGCGGCATGATCCGCGGGATGCTCGCTGGCCTGTACGGCGAGACCGATCCCACTTTCGTCGAGCGACGTCCCGAGGGGGACGACCACTGCGTGGCGACGGTGGGGTCCTGACCCTGCGCCACTACCTCGATCACGCGTCGTCGTCACCCCTGCGACCGGTGGCCCTCGAGGCCATGCTTCCGTTCCTCGCCGACCACCACGGCGACCCCGGACGCGTCCACGCCGAAGGTCACGTGACCCGCGTCGCCGTTGAGCACGCGCGCGAGCAGGTGGCCGCCGCTCTCGGAGCCCGTCCGCGCGAGGTCGTGTTCACGTCGTCCGGCACCGAGGCGGTCAACGCGGCCGTCTTCGGTGCCATCGAGCGGGGAGCGAGGTCGGACCGCTCGCACGTCGTGGCGACCGCCGTCGAGCACTCGAGCGTCCTCGACGCCTGTCGGCGCTCGCGTGTCGACCTCACCGTGGTCGGCGTCGACCGCGACGGCGCCGTCGACGCCGAGGAGGTGATCGCCGCCGTCCGCGACGACACGGTGCTCGTCAACGTGCAGTTCGCCAACCACGAGGTCGGGACGATTCAGCCGGCCGCGGCGGTGGCCAAGGCCTGCCGCGACCACGACGCCCTCGTGCACGTCGACGCCTGCGCCGCCACCGGTTATGCGCGCCTCGACTTCGACGCCATCGGCTGCGATCTCCTGACGGTCACGGCGCACAAGCTCGGAGGGCCGAAGGGGGCGGGCGCCCTCCTTGTCCGGCGGGGGCTTCGCGTCGAGCCCTTCATCGTCGGGGGGGCCCAAGAGCGCACGCGACGCGGAGGGATCGAGAACGTCCCCGCCATCGTGGGCTTCGGCGCGGCCATCGAGGAGGCCGCCGCGACCCTCGACGCCGAACACATCCGTCTGCTGCTCCTCACCGAGCGGCTGGTGCGTGACGTCCAGGCGAGCGTGGGGGGAATCTCGATCTTCGGCGATCCCGCGTACCGCCTCCCCCACCTGGTGTGCCTCGGGGTCGACGGCGTCGAGGCCGAGCCGGTGCTGTTGGCCCTCGATCAGCGCGGCGTCGCCGTGCACTCGGGATCGTCGTGCTCGAGCGAGACGCTCGAGCCCTCACCCGTGCTCGAAGCTATGGGGGTCGACGCCGACCACTCCCTGCGCATCAGCGCGGGTTGGTCATCCACCGATGCCGACGTCGACGCCTTCCTCGACGCCTTCCCCTCGGTCGTCGACGGGCTGCGCGCGCTCAGAAGCTGAGGCCGCTCGTCGCGCTCGTTCCGCCAGGCGGGGCGTCGTCATCCTCGCCGTCGTCCTTGCGCCGACGACGAACGAAGACGGGAAGGAAGAAGAACCCGGCGCCGAGGAGCCAGCCGATCACGAGAAGGCCCCCGGCGACCAACAACGCCGGGCCCGTCGTCCGTGTCACCTTGGTCGCGTCGGTGAACGGCGCCCGGATGCCGCGACCCGCGCCGTCGTCGACGGTCGGCGGCACGCGCTTGTTCGACCCCCGAGCCAGGTCGTGGTCACCCGCCGGCCGAGCCGAATGCTCTTCGGGTTGGGTACGAGGGACGGTCGCTGCCGTCACCGGGACCGTCGGCGGCGTCACGGTGGTCGGCACCACGATCGTATTGGGCACTACCACCCCGGTCGTCGTTGTGGTCGTGGGGGACGGCGCCGTGGTCGTGGTCGTGGAACTCGTCGTCGAGAGCGGCACCGTCGTCGTCGAACTGGTGGTGGTCGTGGGGGGCACGGTCGTCGTCGTCGTCGAACTGGTCGTCGAACTGGTGGTGGTCGTGAGGGGCACCGTCGTCGTCGTCGAACTGGTCGTGGAGGAGCTGGTCGTGGAGGAACTGGTCGTGGAGGAGCTGGTCGTGGAGGAAGTGCTCGTCGACGGCGCGGGAGCGTCCACGTCGATGACGAAGGCGTCGCTCACGCCGTTGGAGTCCCCGACGACGAGATTGGTGGCGTCGGAGGCGAGTGAGACGTCGTCGCCGTTCGCACCGACAGCGGGGCGCGAGCTTCCGCCGTTGCCCTCGACCCCCGTGGCGGTAACGCTGGCCCGGAACGTCTCGCTTGCGGTCCGGTCTCGTACGAACACGTCACTCGCGCCATTGGTGTCGCCGGCGACAAGGTCGGTCGCCGTGGAGTCGAAAGCGACGATGGTTCCGTCGATCGAGACCACCGGATTGCGGCTGGCGCCGTTGACCTGCGCACCCGCCGTCGTCACGCTCACGCGGACCGTCGTCCCCGCGGCGATGTTGCGAACGAAGATGTCGTCCGCGCCGTTGGTGTCGCCCGCGACGAGGTTGGTGGCTTCCGACTCGAAGGCCACGATCGTCCCGTCGCCGCTGATGGCCGGGACTTCAGAAGTGCCACCCACGGCCTGAGTTCCCGCGCTGTCGACGCTGATGCGCGACGTGTTGACCGCCCCGAGTTCGTCGAACACGCCGTCGGCGTCGGTATCGCGGTCGCGCAGGAACACGTCCCAGTGACCATTGGTGTCGCCGGCAACGAGGTTGGTCGCCTGCGACGCGAAGGCGACATAGCGGCCGTTGTCGCTGATCGAGGAGGGGCGGCTGTCGAGATCGGTCTCGGTGCCGTTGGTGGCGACGCTCGCCTTGATCGTCGAGATGAAGCCCGCCTCGTCGAACACGCCGTCGGCGTCGGTGTCGCGGTCGTGGACGAGGACGTCGTCGATCTGGTCGGGCTGCGCCTCCGCGGTCAGTTTGGCGTAGGTGTCGAACACGACGAAGCGGCCGTTGGCCGAAATCTGTGGGCGCCGGCTCCCGCCGATGCTCTCGGCGCCGACGCTCGAGACGCTCGCCCGCTTCGTCGAAATCGCGCCGGCCTCATCGAAGATCCCGTCGG
>DATDOY010000047.1:0-7155 GCA_035293045.1 Acidimicrobiia bacterium | reverse complement strand
GATCAGCGCGTCGGCAGTCGTCGGGGTGGCGATGCGATCCTGCGCCAGGACGGCGCCGGCGGCGTCGACGAGGACGCCGAGGACCTTGGTGCCGCCGAGGTCGAGCCCAACCGTGAGCACGGCCCGGCTATCCCGAGAGGTCGATGCGCTGGATGCGGGTTTCGGGCTCCGGTCGACCGGAGGGCCGTGGTCGCTGGTCGGCCAGGAAGCTCTCGGCGGCCTCGAGCACGCTGCGCAGCGCCGCCACCATCTCGGCGGCTGCGTTCACCAGGTGCTCGACCGCCTCGGGGCTGGCGCCGCGCGCGGTGAGAAAGAGGCCGCCGACCGGGCAGGCGTAGCACTCGTCGTGGTGTCGCGGTTCCTCACTCATGACGATTCCCCCTCATGATCTTCTCGCGCCCGACGGCGACGCGCCCGCGGCGAACTCCACCTCGAGCCGGCCGTCGATCAACCGCGCCCCCGCCACCGACCGGTGGTGCAGGCTGTCGGGAAGCGCCACCGACCGCCGGTAGGGGCCGACCGTCACCAGCAGTTCTCCATTGACGCGGGCGAGATCGACGTCGTCACGCTCCACGCACGGCAGCGCGAGATCCATGAAGACCGACTCTCCGCGCTGGTGGATCCGCAGCGTCTGGTCGGCGTGCAGGCGCTCCGCGCCGACCGCGTCCCCGTAGACCAAGGCGCCGAGTTCGGCCAAGCGCTCGACGCCGACCGGCTCGTCGGCGAGAAGCGGCGCCGGAAGCACCGGCACCGGCGCGAACGACTCCTCGATGACCGCGAGCTGTTCCTTGTGGACGCGCTTCCACTCCTCGAACCACGGGTCGCTCACGGCGTCGGGCAGCAGGCGGTTCGCGATGACGGCGTCGACGTGATACCCGAAGAGCGAAAGGTAGGTGAAGGTGCGGCGCGCCTCGGCCACCACCATGCGCTCGGGGTTGACGACGATCCGCGCCGACGTTCGCTCGCCGTCGGTGAGCAACTCGCGCACGCCCTCGAGGCGATCGTAGAACCGGTGGGTCGCGGCAAAGACGGTGTCGGACGCGATCGGCATGTCGGTGAGGCGACGCAGCACCGGCCGGGCAGCACGGGTGAGGGCGCGCTGGGCCGGGAACACCCGCTGCATGTAGCGATCGAGCACGTCGGGAAGCGAGAGCAGGCGGATGGTCTCGGCGGTCGGGGCGCAGTCGACGACGAGCAGATCCCATTTCCCCGACGTGGCGTGGCTTTGGATGTCGGCGAGCGCGAACACCTCGTCGAGTCCGGGGATCACCGACAGCTCCTCGGCTTCGAGGCCTTCGGCCCCCGCCCAGTCGAAGATGGAAACGAGGTACGACCGGATGTCGCCCCACGACTCCTCGAGGCGGGCGCGGGCGTCGAGTTGTTGCCCACTCAGGTGCTCGGCGATCTCGGTCGGCGCGTCGCCGAGTTCGACGGCGAGGGAGTCGGCGAGCGAGTGGGCGGGGTCGGTCGACAGGACGAGCGTGCGGAGACCGGACGCGGCGGCGCGCACGGCCGTGGCGGCGGCGACGGTGGTCTTGCCGACACCACCCTTGCCGGTGAAGAGGAGAATGCGGGGTTTGGGCACGGGCGGCGAGGCTACTGGTTGGGCGTCGTCAGCCCTCGACCCGCTTTTTCAACTCTTTCAAGGCGCTTCCCACGATTTTCGCTTCGGCGCGACGCTTGACGAGGCCCGGCAGGGGCAGGGCGAGGTCGACGGCGAGGTCATAGGTCACGCGTGTGCCGTCGCCGTCGGCGTCGAAGCGGTAGGTGCCGTCGAGGCGCTTCATGAGATCACCCTTCACGAGCGTCCACGAGAACTCCGCCGGTGCCTTGGAGTAGTCGTACTCGAGGGTGTAGGTCACCGACCGCCCCATCGCCGCGGCCCGGAACTCGACGTGGCGGCCCCGGCCCTCGTCGTCTCGCTCGACAACCTTGACGTCCTTCACGTCCTTCGCCCACTCGGGGTAGGCCTCGAAGTCGATCGCCACTTCGTAGCAGCGCTCAGGCGAGGCATCGACGTGTGTGCGCTCGGTCGTCTGCTCGGCCACCGGGTCCTCCGTTCGTTCAGGCACGCCCGAGGGGCGTCTGGCGTTTCACAACCGCCCAGTAATACCCCAGGATGATCGCATTGCCCACTAGGAGCCAACACGTCCCGATCGCCACCCACAGCCAGCGGATCCACGACCGGCGGTCGGGCTCGCCTCCCGCGAACTCCACGGGGCGGCGGTGGTAGCAGTCGATCAGCGCCATGATGGCCGGGAACTCGAGCGCCAGGATGACGAGGAAGAGGGTCATCGGCGTGGGCGTTCCGCCGGCGTGCGGCGGGGCCCGAACTCGCCGTGGCGCGCTCCCCACAGGCCCACGAGGGCGAGGGGAAACACGGGTTCCAGCACGCCGAACGGCGCTGCGCTCGCCGTGGCGCCAGCGACCACCACGGCCACCGCGAGGGAACCGAGGAGCTGCACCTGGATCGGACGCGGCGCCGACCCGACGAGGAAGAACAACCCACTGAGCGTGATCTCATCGGTGCGCGACCGCCCGACGGCGCGGGCGAAGGCGATGAGCCACACCACGAAGCCCGCCGCGAACAAGGCCAGCGCGGTGAGCGTGGCCGGCAACTCGAGGGCGTCGACGCCGACGCGATCGCCCACCGCGGTGGCGGTGAAGGCGGCGGTCGAGAGCCACGACGCGCTCAGGATCCGCACGCCAGGGAGATCGCCGAGGCGGGGGGCGTCGGGCGAGGGCGCCACCGGATCGGCGCCATTGGTGGTGCTCACCGGAGCGAGCCTACTTACGGCCGCGCGAACTCGGGCAGTGGGGTGAGCGCGCGCAGATCGCCCGCCGCGAGCGGCGCCAAGTCGGCAGCCAGTCGGGTGTTGTCGAATTGGGTCTGCGCGCGAAGGCGCGCCGCCGCTCCCATCCGGGCTCGCAGATCGGCGTCGGCGAGCAGCGCCGCGAGGCGATCGCGAACCGCGCCGACATCGTCGGGCTCGACCACATACCCCGTCTCCCCGTCGACGACCGCCTCATGCGAGCCGCCGCTGCGTCCGGCGATCGACGGCACCCCGCACGCGGCGGCTTCCAGGAACACGATGCCGAACCCCTCCTGTTCGAGGCCGCGCCACCGGTCGCGACACAGCATGGCGAAGACGTCGGCCGCGGCGTAGAGGTCGGGCAGGTCGGCGTCGTCGACGCGGCCGAGGAACGCGACGTCGAGGCCGGCACGCCGTGCCCTGGTCTCGAGTCGGGCGCGATCGCGCCCCGCTCCCCCGATGGCGAGCTGCACCGACGTCGCAGCGGGGAGCGCCGCCACGGCGTCGATGAGCACGTCGAACCCCTTGCGAGGAACGAGCCGGCTGAGACCGAGCACGAGCGGGCGGTCGGGGTCGAGCGCGAAGCGTTCGCGCACCGCCGCGACGCGCTCCCCCGCCATCGGACGGAACCGTTGCGTGTCGACGCCCGGCGGCACCACGAGGCCGCGCAGCGGACGGCCTGCGGCGCGGACGGCCTCGGCGGCGGGAAAGGTGCCGGCGGCCAGGATCCCTTCGGCGCGGCCAAGCGTGCGGCGGATCGATTGGCGCACGCCGGGCACGTGGGCCGCGACGGTGACTTCGGCGCCGTGGACGACCACGACATAGGGAACGCCGAGTCGCGGACCGATGGCGCCGATGGGAAAGACGGGATCGAGGAGGACCAGATCGGCCCCGTGATCCCGAGCGAGCGCCTGCACGGTCTGGCGCATCCGGCGCGAGGGCAGCATCACCTTCTCGCGGATGCGCTCCACCGGGAACGGCCGGGCGGCGTCCCATTCGGCGGCGCCGGGATACGCCGTGGTCAGAACGCCGACGTCGCCAGGGGGCAGCCGGCGCCACAACTCCCAAAGGTAGGACTGGATGCCGCCGAGCTTGGGAGGGAAGTCGTTGGTGACGAGGAGCGACCGCACGCCCGGTCAGCGAGACCGCAGCGGCCGGTCGCGCCGGCGCAGCCCACCGCGGCGTCGCCCGGTCACTCTCGCGGCGTCGACCGACACCTGCCGCGTGATGTCAGCGGCCGAACCCCCGCGCGAGCGGGCGACGCGCGGTTCGTCGACCTGTTCTCGCTCGTCGACCTCCGAGGCGGGTTGGCGGCGCGGTGTATCGCCGAGCCACTCGGGTGGGGCGAGGTCGCGGTCGTCGGCGGGGTCGCGGGCGGCCTGCTCTCGCCAGGAGCGGCGACTGACACCGGGCTCGGCGGTCCCACGACGGTCGACGTCGCGTCGCCATGCCGTCGTGGTGGATGCGGCGGGGCGAGCCGACGCTTCGCTCTCGACGGCGTCGGCCGGGGGCTCGACGATCCGCAAGTGACGTGGCGGCGCCGACTTTTTGGCCTGCCCCTTCTTCGTCGAGCGCTTGCTCGCCGGTGGGGCCTTCCGGGACGGCTTCCTCGTGCCTGCAGATTTCGAGGATTTCGCCGACTTCGCAGTCTTCGAGGTCTTGGAGGTCTTGGAGGTCTTGGAGGCCGGACGCTTGACCGGAGACTTCCGCGCCCGCGCCTTGCTCGCGGTCGGCTTCTTCGCGGGCTTGCGGGTGGCGGGCTTGCGGGTGGCGGGCTTGCGGGTGGCCGGCTTGCGGGCGGCGGGCTTGCGGCGGCGCGTGGTCGGCTTCGTGGCGGTGGTCACGCGTGGAGCCTCGGGGAGCGGCAGCAACTTGCCGGTGCGCCGCGGATCGCGCCAGCCGAGCATGGTCGCCATGCGGTTGACCGGGAGGATGGTGTCGGGATCGTCGTCGTCGTAGACCCACTCGGCGCGGTGGCGTTTGGCGCGCGAGACGTACTCGAACACGACGACCCAGCGATCGGCCTCGGGCTCATACGCGCTCCACGCCGCCTCGAACTCGTCGACGTTCATCGAGATCCGCTTGGCGATGATGTTGGCCTGCACCGATTCGCCGAGCGGGCGTCCCGACGCTCCCGATCCCCGCTTGACCATGAAGAGGTCGCGGGCCTTGGTGACGACGCGAGTCTGTTCGGCGGTGATCGGCGTGGCGTAGACGGCGATGCGCCACTCCTCGATGCCCGCCCGCCGCGCCACCGAAGCCGCCGACTCCCCCTTGCGCAGCCGGGCCTGAATTTCTCGCGGACTCAGCGCCGACGCCGTCGACACCTCGCCGGCCGTCGACCGCCGGGACGGGAGCGCTGGCGACGAGATCGATGGACGGGTCGTGCCCTCCGAGCGGTAGCGACGGATCTCCGCGAGGGCGTCGAGAACCACATGGTCGACCTCGAGGACGCTGTCGCCTTTCTTGGCGCGGGAGCTCTTGGCCAGCACGAGACCCGAGCGATCCTCGGTGATCCCAACCAGATACAGCTTCGGCACAGCCTCTCCAGATGTAGGGCCCCTCTCGGGTACGCGGGAGTGTACCGATGCCCCTAGGAGACAGCGCGGAGGTGCCGCACGACAGGCACCAACCCCGCGTCGGCCAGCACGCCCAACGCGCGCAGCTCCTCGTCGTCGACGATGACCCGGTTGTCGGCCGCTCGATCGACCACGTACTTCACGACACAGTCGTCGCACGCCTCGGTCTCTTGCCCAACGCACTCTGAACAATCCAGGAGATATTTCATGTCGCCATCCTCGCGGCTGGCTGTGACAGCTCCGCCGCCCCATCAGCGCACAAACGAGAACAAACGCGTGCCCGGTTCGAAGACCGCGGGATCACGCCTCAGTCGACAGGTTCCCACGCCGAATCGCGCGTCGGTCCCGGTATCAAAGGTGACCTCAGCGAAACCCGCCTCGTCGAACCAGGATCGGATGGTCGGGGTGAGGTCAGGCGGGCGAGTGTGCCGAGTCCAGATCACGTCGGCTCCGGCAGCGCACATCATCGGGAGTGCCGCGATCGTGGCGTGCACATCGTCGTCGCTGATGTTGCCGAAGACACCACACACCAAGATGAGGTCCGCGGGCACCGCGCCCGCCACGGCGTCGCTCATCGACGCGTCTCCACAGACCAACTCGATCTCCCCGAGACCGAGCTCGTCGAGCCGACGTGCCGCGGCGCGAGCGTTTCGCGGGTCGGCTTCAACCAGCCTCCCGCGGACCTCACGGCGGCGAGGGTGCTCAGCGAGTACGCCGAGAAGGTCGCGACCCTGGCCGGCGCACAGGCTGATCACCTGGATGGGGCTCCCCTCACGCCCATCAAGGCTCTCGCGAATCTGTCGTTGCACGACCGCGAGGCGGCGCGCCAACGGAGACGTCGGCTCGTCGTATGGCTCGTGCCACTTCCACCAGTCGCGGCCCTTCTCGACCTCGCTCACCGGCTGATCCTGATCGCCCGAGCGCGTCGGCTCGCCGCGGCCTCTCATTTCCGCCGCCTCGGAGCATGCTTGCCGAGCAACCCATGACGCCGGTCCTCTTCGGTCTTGCGCGCGTGGCAGGGCCAGCACCGCCTCGCCAGCGAGGAGGCCCGAAGGGCCGACGAGCGGTGTGAGTGCTGACCGGCGAGACGCCGGGTGGACACGCACACCGGATCCCGTGCGAGGCGCAGCCGAGCCCCCGTGCGTGTGTGCGTGTCCCCCCGAGCGATCTCGCCCCCCGCTCAGCACTCACACATCGCAGGCGCGGCGCGCCTGCTCTTGGCGTTCTCCAGGATCTCTTTCGCCCGCCACACCGGAATGGGGCCCACCCCGCGGACCTCGCACACTTCGCCCTCGCCAATCGCGCCCCGCCACAGGGCGCCGAGCGACACGTCGACCACGACCTCGGCCCGGGACCCCGTGCCCTTTCCCTTCCCGGTGACCAATTCCACCAGGGCGTCGGCCAGGTGGGCCTCGTAGGGATCGGTGATCCCCGAGCGCCTCGCGATGCGGTGCAGGCGCTGTCCCTGCGCCTCGATCACCGAACGAACGGCGGTGCCCTCCTCGGGGGTGAGGCGGAACCGCCCGCACACCATCCCCAGGTCGTCGACCCAGGTGGCAAGGGACCGGGCCCGGCGCTGGCGCTTGAACAGGTCGTCGGCGTCCTTGGAGCGCAGCTCGACCTGGCGGGCCTCGTCGCGCAACTGGGTGACCGACTTGGTCCTCGCGGTCTCCAGCAACCCTTCCAACGCGTCGGGATCGGCCTTGGCCCCCTTGGCCACCGCGTTGGCCTGGTCTCCCGAGAGCGCTCCCGAGCGCAGCGCC
>DATDOY010000046.1:0-30847 GCA_035293045.1 Acidimicrobiia bacterium | reverse complement strand
ATGCCCGTCCGGGCCAGCGAAGAGGAGAGCACCGAACTCGAGGTGCTCGCTGAACACCTGCTGCGAGACGCCGGTCAGGGAGCCGTTCGGCTCACCGACGCACTTGGCCACGAGCTGGCCGTCCCTGAATCGGTGATGAAGGTCCTCCCAGAGCTCGTCCGCCAGCTTGCGCTCGGGAGCGCCGTCGTGGTCGTTCCGTTGCATGCGGAGCTCACCACCCAGCAGGCGGCCGACTTCCTCAACGTCTCGCGCCCGTTTGTCGTCAAGCTCGTCGACTCGAAGGAGCTCCCGGCTACGAAGGTCGGCACGCATCGCCGCATCAAGTTCTCGGACCTGCTCGCGTACAAGACCCGGCACCAGATGTCCCGGCTCGACGCACTGCGCCGGATGACGGCCGAGAGCGAGTCGCGGGGCCTCGGTTACTAGAGGGCCGGCGCGTCGTCGTGGCGTTCTGGGCGGTCCTCGACACATCCGTGCTCTACCCGATGCCGCTGTGCGACGCGCTGCTCTGGATTGCTTCCACGGATCTGTACCAGCCGCTGTGGAGCGAGGAGATCCTCGATGAGTTGCGCCGGAACGTGTCGAAGAAGGTTCCGGACGCCGACATCGACTGGCGCATCGACCAAATGACCGCGGCGTTCCCGGAGGCGATGGTCGAGGGCTACGAATCCTTGACGCCGTCCATGACCAACGACGTCAAGGACCGTCACGTCTTGGCCGCAGCCGTCGTCGGGCGGGCTCAGGTCATCGTGACGAACAACCTCGATGACTTCCCGGAGGAAGCTTGTGCGCCGTTCGGGATCGAGCCGCAGGACGCCGATCAGTTCCTCCTCCACTGCTTCGATCTCGACTTCGATCGCACGGTTCTGGCGCTGGTCCGACAGGCCGACTCGAAGCACAATCCGCCGGTGTCGCTCGAGGACCTTCTCGACCTGTTGGCCGAGGAGCCAGTCGCCCCTCGGTTCGCCGCGCAGGCGCGTGAGCATGTCGACGCACGTCTGGCGGAGGACCCCGCCTTCCTGGGCGCGATCAGAGAGCGAGCGTTTGATCTCCCCTGAGGGGCGGGGCTTGTAGGCGAGGCTGCGGGAGATGCCGGGAACGACGCACGCCGCACGAGCGCTTCGTCGTCTTCGATCGCTCCTGGGAGCACGCGCAGATGACCGACGGGGCCGGCCGGTTTCTTGATGCTGTCCGACATGAGGTGCCGGGCTGAGGAAATCGACCAACTCTGACGCCGAGAGGTCCTGCCAAGAGCAATCTCACGACCGGACGCGGTCCGAGGCACTGGATTTCGACAGGTGGCATGCTCGTCTCCGTGCCGGAGCTGCTGTGCCCCTTCGTTGTCGGCCGCGACCAGGAGTGGCAAGAGCTGCGAGGCGCCATCGACCTTCTGGCCGACGGACACGGCGCAACGCTGGTGGTCACGGGGGAGGCCGGCGTCGGCAAGTCGCGCCTGTTGCGGGAGGCCGCAGAGGAAGGCGCCCGTCGGGGAGCACGAGTGCTGACAGGCCGAGCGGTCGAGCGCGGCAACGTGCTGGCCTTCCGGCCCATCGCTGAGGCCCTGCTCTCTCATTTTCGCAAGTCGGGACCGCCTGAGGTCCCGGAATTGGCACCGTTTCGGCCCATCCTCGGGCGGCTCGTCCCCGAGTGGCGCCGCCCCGGCGAGTCGCCTGGGGAGGAGTCGATCGTGGTCCTGGGTGAAGCCGTCCTCAGGCTGCTTGCCACCCTGGGCGAAGGCGCTGGGTGCGTGCTCGCGCTCGAGGATCTGCAATGGGCGGACGCGGAGACGATCGAGGTCGTCGAGTACCTGGCCGACAACATCGCGGGGGAGCCCATCCTCTGCTTGGTCTCACTTCGCGGCGAGCAACCCAGCAGCGCTCTGACGTGCGTCCGCGGCCTTGCCACCCGGCGCTCCGCATCCATCGTGGAGCTTCCAAGGCTGAGCGACGAGGACGTCGTGTTGATGGCTGCGGGCTGCCTGCGGGCTTCGGTCGTCCCCCGCGAGCTCGCCGAGGTCGTCGTGGCGAGGGCCGATGGACTGCCGTTTCTCGTCGAGGAGCTGTTGGCAGGGATGGTGCAGGCCAACGAGTTGGAGAAGACGGCCGACGACTGGGTCGTCGACCGCGCTCCGGGCCTCGTGATCCCTGCCACGTTCGCGGAAACCGTTCGGCGACGACTCGGAGCAACCCCAGGCTCCCGGGACCTTCTCGTGGCCGCGGCCCTGCTCGGCCGAAGCTTCGACTGGCGCCTGCTGGCCGACATGAGCGGCCAGGACGAAGCCACTGTGGTCGATCACCTGCGCCGGGCGGTCGACGCGCAGCTGCTGTCGGTGGAGGCCGCCGACCCCGGCCCCCGCTTCCGGTTCCGCCACGCTCTGACTCGGGACGCCATCCTCGCGGAACTCCTCCCGCCGGAGCGAGCAACCCTGGCGGCGCGCGGTCTGCGTGCGGTCGAGACCGCTCATCCGGGCCTGCCGGGGGAGTGGTGCGAGCTGGCGGCCGAGCTCGCCGAACAGGCTGGTGAATCCGCCCGGGCGGCCGGGTTGCACCTCGAGTCGGGCCGGAGGTCGTTCAGCCGCGGCGCGCTGGCCAGCTCCGAGGCAAACCTGGAGCGGGCTCGACGACTGGCCGGCGACAACCGGCAACTGGCGGTCGATATTGACGAGGCGCTCTGCGCAGTGCTCGTTCGGGCCGGCAACGCTGAGCGGGTGGGTGAGGTCGGCCAGCGCCTGCTGTCTCAACTGGCCAACCTGGGGGGCCCGCCGACGCGCCGGGCACAGGTGCATTTGTGGCTGGCTCGATCGGCCATCGTGTCCGCCGACTGGGCACGAGCCGTGGATCAGCTCCGCCGCGCCGGAGAGCTCGGGGCGTCAGGTGGCGTTGCCGCCAGCGAGTACGAGGTCCTGGCCGCACAGGTGGCGCTCGGCGAAGGCCGCCTCGACGATGCCGTCACGCTCGCCGAGAGGGCGTTGACCACATCTCAGTCTGACGGGCGCTATGAGCTGGCGTGTGAAGCCCTCGCCGTCTTGGGCCAGCGCGAACGTCAGCGTGACCTCACCTCAGCGGCGCGGGCCTTTTCCGATGGGTTGGCATTGGCCGATCAGCACGGCCTGACCCTGTGGCGCGTCCGGGCACTGCATGAGTTGGGCACCCTCGACCTGCTTGGCGGCGGCCCAGTCGATCGGCTCGCCCAAGCTCGTCAGGCCGCGCTCGACGCGGGGGCCCTGGCCACCGCCGCCACCGTCAGCCTGCAGATGGCCGCGTGGTTCACCAATCATGCCGAACCCGAACGGGCCCTCGACGCCGGCTGCGCCTGCTCCGTCGAGGCGGGGCGGCTGCGCCTGCCCCTCGTTGAAGGACTGGGGCTCGCACTGCAGGCGGCGGCTCACGCCCTGATGGATCAGCAGGTCGAGATGGACGCGGCCATCGACAAGGCCGTCACGGTCTCGGGCGGCCACCCTGAGGTCCACGGGGTGGCTGCGCTCATGGCCCGGGCGATGCTGTGGGTCGTGCGGGAGGACCGCGTCCGGGCGCTGGCCGAGCTCGATGCCGGCATGGATCTGTTGCGGGGCACGCCGGTCACCGCGCCCAACCGGGGGTTGTGGGCCCTTGTCCGCGCCCTCGACGGCAGCGATGGCGAGGCGGCCGTGAGCGAGGTGGACGCGTCGGGCCTGACGGTGTACTGGCTCATCCGCGGATGGGTGGGTCACGCGCGGGCGGTGACCCTGGGCCGGCAAGGTCGCGTCGCGGAAGCCGAGGAAGCTTTCGCCCGGGCCGACACCGACCTCATCCCGTGCGACTGGTATCGGCACCTCGCCCGCCGACTGGTGGCGGAGGCGGCCCTCGTCGACGGCTGGGGCGACCCCGAGCGATGGCTGGCCGACGCATTGGCCTTCTTCGATTCGGCCGGTCCGCCCGCGATCGCCTCGGCCTGCCGATCACTGCTCCGCCGGGCTGGGGCCCGGGTGCCGCGGCGCCGACGGCCGGCCCCCGACCTGGCGGCACCCTTGGCAGCCGCGGGGGTGACCCCGAGGGAAGTGGAGGTACTGGCGCTCCTGGCCGATGGACGCTCCACCAGAGAGATCGCAGCGCGCCTCTATCTGTCACCCAAGACGGTCGAGCGCCACATCGCCAACGTGGCGACCAAGGTCGGTGTCAAGGGCCGATCCGAGCTGGTGGCCTTCGCAGCTCGCCATCGCGTGGGGGCGCGATGACCTAAAGATGGGGATCCGCCCGATGCCCGGGGGCGGGCGTCTCCTCGATCATGGCCTCATCGACTCACGAAGGAGCGGCCATGACCGAGACCCTTTCCCCCATCGCCGCCGAGCGGGCCAACGTCGTTGTCCGGGAGCTGCGAGAGAGCGATCTCCCCGCCGCCGACGCCATCCTGCGCTCCGCCTTCGACACGTTCACGGGCGTGACCTCCCTGTTCGGTGACAAGGACTACGTCCACACCCGGTGGCTGGCCGACCCCGGCGCCGCCTTGGCTGCCGAGCACGACGGGCAGCTCGCCGGGACCAACTTCGTGACTCGGTGGGGCACCGTGGGGTTCTTCGGACCCCTCTCGGTACGCCCCGATCTCTGGGACCAGGGAGTCGCGAGCCGCCTCATGGAGGCCACCGTCGCACTGTTCGACCGCTGGGGCACGGCTCACGCCGGCCTGTTCACCTTCGCCCAGAGCCCGAAGCACCACGGGCTGTACCAAAAGTTCGGGTTCTGGCCACGCTTTCTGACCCCGGTGATGACCAAGGCGCCGATCGCCCCACGACGGCCGCCCGAGCCCATCCGCTACACCGCGCTTTCGCCTGCTGAGCGGATCCGAGCCGTGGACGCCTGCCGCGAATTGACCTCGACCGCGTACGAGGGGCTGGACCTCGAGCGGGAGATCCGCGCCGTGGAGAACCAGGGTCTGGGCGAGGTCTTGCTCCTCGACGATTCGTCGGGGCTGGCGGGCATGGCCGTGTGCCACCTCGGCGCCGGCACCGAGGCCGGTGGCCAGGGGTGCTACGTCAAGTTCGGCTTGGCCAGGCCCGGACCCGGAGCAGAGGTGCGCTTCGCGACGCTCCTCGACGCCTGCGAGTCGCTGGCCGTGGACAACGGCGCCGATCACATCGAACTCGGCGTGAACGTCGCCCACCACGAGGCCTATGGCGCGGTGATGGCGCGGGGCTACCGGGCGGGACTGGTCGGAGTGAGCATGCACCGGGCCAACGACGAAGGCTACAGCCGCCCCGGCACCTGGCTCGTCGACGACTGGCGCTGATCTTCCGACCAACGAAACAGACCAAGGACCCAACCCAAGAAAAGAGAGGAGCTGTCATGTACATGCTGCGCGAGGTCTTCGAAGCGGAGCGCGGTAAGGCACCGGAGATCGTGGCGGCGTTCAAGACCCTCGACCAGTGGTTCGAAAAGGCGGGATATGCGAACCGCCGCATCTACGTCGACTACACGGGGCCGATGGACACGGTCGTGTACCAGTGGGAACTTGAGAGTCTCGACCAGTACTTCGCCATGGAGCGGGGGACCTTCATCGAGCCCGACGACGACACCCAGGCATTGATCGACGGCATGAACACCAACGCCAGATCGGGGTACAAGGAGATCTACGAGGTCGTCGAGTAGCGAACCGGTCGCGGTCGGTCGCCGGCCAGTGCAGTCACGGCCAGCGATCGACCATCACCGGTCGATCATGCGCCCTTCGACGGTTCGGGTAGCAACCGTCCTGTCCATCATCAGACGAACCGTCGAAGGAACGCCGCGAGGTCGTCGAGGAATTGGTCCCTGACAGGGCCCGGAGTGTGGCCGAAGGCCTCAATACCCAGGCGATCGCCGGACGCGCGCACGTAGCGGACAGCGGTGGCGACATCGGCGGACGCCGCGGGGTGGCGGAACCGTGGGGCCTGCCGGAATCCGACGGCGACCACGACGAACCCGCGCGCTGCGAGGCCCCGGTGATAGTGCTCGCCCCACGTGCGTCTCCCGTTGACCAGGCCCCGGGATGCACGTCAACGACGACCGACGAACTCACAGCCGGGTCCGGCGGGCGGTACACCCGTGCGAGGAGCAGCTCACCCTCGGGTTCCGCATACGGGACGTCTTCGAACGAGATGGCTCCCGGCATCACCACCACCGCGTCGGCCGGCCTCCACAGCGTACGGACGGGCCGCCGACCCGGCCCGCCACCGCCGGGACGCCCGGTCAATCCGCAACGTCGGCAAGGGTGGCCGTGCGAGCTTCGCCGGCTGGACCTTTCGGGTCGGCAATCCCTACCGACGCAAGGAGGTCGCGCGCGCCGTAGTCGCCGACAAGCCTGGCGTACTCGCTAAGCGCTATGGCGCTGCGAGAGTGGCGGTGATGGTGTACGTGCCGTTGATGACAGTAAACGGCGAGGCGGCTGCGACGTACCAGCCGGCTTGGGTGAGCGGGATGCTGATCTCCTGGTTCGATTCGCGGTGGCCCGAGATGGTCTCTTGACCTCCTGGTTGCCTCAACCGGAGGTCGTAGTCGCCGCCGGTACCGATGAGGGTCACGACCAGCCTTGCACCGCCTACGGGAACCGCGACGTAGAACGCATGGTTGGCACACCGCGGGACGGAGGCGGGACAGAACACGACCCCGGCGACCGTCTGACCCTCGAAGGCGACGGAATCACCCACGCTGTCGAGGTCGGGGGTTGGTGGCGGGCATGTGTGTCCGCACCGAGACTGGACGTAGCCGACGCAGGTCTCGTCCCATTCTCCGAGGGCCTGGTTGCAGCAGTAGTCATCCCACAAACAGATTTCTTGGACGCACTCGTCGTCGCACAAATGGCTAAGCGCCTTGCCCGGTACGCACTTGGAGTGCGCGCACTCCGCATGGGTAGTGCCCCGCGCCGCACGCGGCAAGAGCATCCCACCCACGGCCGCGGCGAAGCCCCCACCGAGTATGCGCATCACGTCTCGACGGCTCTTCGCGCGCGCGAACGATCGGGATACTCGATCGAAGGAGTCCTCTCGGTTCGTCATCGTCGTTCACCCAGTCCCATCGTTTGGTTGTAGGCCTCGTCGAACGTGTCGCGAGCCATGTGATTTCCACTCATGTGAGGGGCGTAGTCCGTGGTGGTTGTGTCAGGTAGTGCATCCACCAGCGTCCGGATCGCGTCGACGCCCCTCGCGATGTCGTGGTGGATGAGCCCGTCGGCCCCGATCAGTACGGCGCTTGGAGTACCCGGCGACCGGTATGCATCGGCGACCTCGCGGTCGGCCTGGACCAACACGTTCACGAGACCGTGCTCGGCCGCCTTCGCACGGCTGACAGCACTGCTACCCCGCGTGATCAGCGCGATGGTGACGATGCTGGCGCGCTCCTGTTGCCATCGGGCCACGTCGGGCATGAGCGTTGCGCACGGGCCGCACCCGTCGTCGGTAAACATCAACAGCACCGGCCTCTCAGGGGCCAGCAACGATTCGAGCGTGATCATCTCTCCGTGCACGCCGCCGAGTCGGAAGTCCGGCGCCTCCGACCCAGGCGCGAGTCCCATAGATCGGCTGACTGTGTCGTGTCCAGATACGTCTTCGAGTTCGTCGATGCGCAAGAGCAGTTCTCCGTTGCGACGCATCAGCTTTATGAGCATCCACGCCTGGAGCACCACCAGCGCCACGAGTAAGGCGCCTCCGGCCAGCGCCGTTCGGCCGTCCGCATCAAAGGTGCTCGCGAAGCGTCCCCACCCCAGTCGCTCAGGGTGGCCCGCACCGGCGATTGCGATCAGCGAAGCCAGCCCGATGAGCAGACCGTTGCGGACAAGCGTCCGCGTGCCGATCTGGTCCGTCCCAAGACTGCCGAAGCAGTTGCACGCGGGGCGCCGACCTCGAGCGAGGGCGATCGCCACGACGACCGAGAACACGGTGAGCAGGCCGGTGGCCGCCACGGCGCCAACGGCGGCTGACCGGGGGATGAGCAGAGTGACCGCGACAGCCAACTCGGCGATGGGAAGGACAACCCGGACCCCCGACGCCAGTGCGGGAGGAACCCCGAACTGGACGAGTGAGTCAGCGGCCTGACGGGGAGCTCGAAGCTTTGCCGCTCCGGCTACGGCGAAGACGAGGCCGAGGCCGACGCAGGAAGGCCACAGAACGGCGTCCATGACCCCCCCCACTGTCATGCCGCCGGGCTGCTCCGGCGGAAGGTGCAGAACCGCTGGTCCTGGTGGTTGTCATTTCGCCGCCGGACTGCCCAGTTCCTGCCGTTCGTGCAAGAAAGCCCCAAAAATCCCGTGGATCGGGTCTTTGCTCGTGCCTCGCACCGCGACGGCGGTTCCGCCCTCGGGTCGGACGGCCAGGCGAGGGTCAGGGGCAGGTGGCGAAGGCTGACGTGTCGTTGATCGCGAGCGGCGCCTGCGAGGCGCCATCGAAGGAGCTCGTCAGGCCCCCCGCCGGATCCACGACCGTGATCGGGAACTCCACGTCGGTCAACCCGGCGAAAAACACCCAGTACCGGCCTTGCAGCCGAGGTGTGAGCCCCAGCCGCGTGTGCCGCAGCGGCATCGTCGTGATCCCGCGGGTGGATTCGGCGCCATTCACAGCCACGTCGATGCGGGAAGGCGGCGGCGGCGCTACTGCAGGACCATCTTCGGTTCGCCGTTGGCGTTGAGGCCATTGTTCGAGCGCACACAGTTGCCGCCGCGAGGAGCGCCGCCGTTGTAGGCCTGGCGCATGCAGTTGCGCATGGCGAGCTGGCCCCAGTAGTCGGCGTGCACGCTCTCCTGAATCTCGTAGGGGCTCCCTACGGTGCTCGACGTGCGAAGTTGGTTCACCCACTCCGTCTTGTCGACGGCCTTCCGGTTCGTCCATGACGAGACGCCGACCTCCTCAAGGAGCCCGACGGTGTTCTCGCACAGACGCCGCCCATAGAGCGACTGCGTCAGGTCGAGGATGCGAATGTTGGAGAGCCCGGTCTGGGTGACGGCGTTCCTCACCGAGTTGTTGAACGTGGGAACGACGGTGTCGTTGGCCCAGTCCGCGTCGCGGTTCCACATGCCGCAGCCCCCGATTGTCTGCCGCGTGTACCCGGTCTCCGGGTAGCGGTTCTGCGCCCCCCGCGGGATGGGGGACCAGTAGGTGTGCACCATGATCGTGTAGGCGCCGTCCGCGTACCCGGCGTTGGCCATGGCTTGACGGACGTTGAGAATGGCGCCCGAGATGGCCGCGGTCTTGGCCGCGACGTTCGACGGCGTGAACCGCGACGCGATGTCCTCATCGTCGTAGCAGTAGTCGGGCCACCACGACGGCGAGAAGTACCAGTCGAGGAAACAGGTCTGGAGGATGTCGGCGAACCCGTAGTCGTTGGCGCCGATGAGGAGGGCCACCATCTTCACGTTGTGGGTGGCCGCGAACTGCTGCAACGCCAGCGCCTGCCCCTGACCGTAGGCGCCGTTGTAGAAGTCGATGCCGGGCTTGAAGTCGGTGTCGCCCCCGCCGTGGGTACTGGTTTGCGCCCCCGAACAGGCGAGGTTGAGGGAGTTGACACCGCCGCCGATGTGGATGGCGGCCGACTCCGAGCGGTGGCATCCCGGGATCTGCTCGCCGGTGCGGGTGGCGTTGTCAAAGTAGGCGTCGCCGCCGAGGGCGTCGACCTTGGTGTAGCTGTCGTTGGTGTTGCCGGCCCAGCGTCCCGCCTCACCGGAGATGGCGGAGTCGCCGAGGCTCACGACCCACGGCGCCCCGACCCCGGGGCCGTCGGCAGAGGCCGGCGACGCCGCGCCCAGCAAACCGGCACCGGCGATCACCATCGCCACACCCGCGACCGACAGCCTGCGCACCCGAGTCCCGCCCATGAGGCCTCCCCCGCCACACACGGCGTCCGCCGCCGCGTCTCAACTTCGCCGCGGGAACCTAATCCGTATTGAGCGCCGATGGGTCGACGGCGATGCGCAATTCCGCGATGAATCTCGCCCACCGGGCCCTGATCACACCCACGCCGAGAGACGCTCGCGCCCAACAATCGGTGTGAGTGTCTGCCCGGCGATGCCAAGGCAGACACTCACACTTGATTTCGACTCTGACGGGGTATGCACACAGGGCGAAGCGCGATAGCGGGCAATCGGGGACATGCCCACCGGCGACTACTCCATTTTGACCATGCCTCAACCCCCTCGTCGGCAGACACTGCGGGGAGGTCCAATCGCCAGCCGATGTTCAGGGAGGCACAACAGCCCATGGTCGTTGCCTTGGCCCTCGCGGGCCTGGCCACGGGAGTAGCGGGTGCACTCGCGGCGTCGTACCGTCGCGCCCGCGCCGAACAGCGCCGCCTCGCTGACTTCGTCGACCGTCTCCAACGCGCCGTCGGCGAGGAAACGGCGGGTCCCGGCCTCGACGCGACCCTCCAGGGCGTCGCCGCTGCGGCCCGGCGCACCGTCGACGCGAAGTTCGTGTCGGTCCTCGTGCGCGACGACGCCGGCGTCGGCCAGGGAGCCCTCGAGGGAGACATCGGCGAGGATCGACCCGAGCGGTCGACCGACATGATCGCCGAGATCATGCGGGACCCGACGACGAGCCCGTCCGGCATCGTGCTGACGACCGGGCAGCGTGTCGTCGTGCCGTCGATCGTCGATGATCCACGTTTCGCGCGATGGATCCCCGAAACACGGCGCCAAGGCTTTACCTCGACGGTCGCGGTGCCGCTTCATTCCGGCGGCGAGGTCATGGGCGTGCTCGCGGCCTACTTCCCGTCGCCCAAACAGGTGACACCCGACACGGTCAATCTGCTGGGTGCCTACGCCGACCACGCTGCGCTCATCATCCTGCGCGCGCTCGCCTTCGATCGGGAGCGTCGCGCCGCAGCGCGCCTCGCCGAGGCCGACGCCATGAAAGCCGAGCTGGTGTCGAACGTGTCTCACGAACTGCGCACGCCGCTCACCTCGGTGAAGGGCTTCATCGAAACCGTGCTGCGCCACTGGGATCGCCTCGACGACGACGAACGGCGCCACCTCCTCGAACGCTCGCTCAAGAACACCAACACGCTCGCCGGCCTCATCGACCAGGTCCTCGACTTCTCACGGCTCGAGGCCGGCGCAGTCATCCTCGTACTCCAGCCGCTCTGCCTCGCCGATGAGGTGCGCCGCGTCGTCGAGCAGTTCGCCTCGGACGCGCCCATCGAACTCGACCTCGACGCCGACACGTGGGGCAACGCGGATCGCGACGGCCTCGAGCGCGTGCTGACCAACCTCTTGTCCAACGCGGAGAAGTACTCGACCCACGGTGACGCGCCGATCCGGGTCAGGGTCTGGGCCGAGCACGGCGAGGCGTTCGTCTCGGTCCGCGACCACGGCGTCGGCATCCCGCCCGACGAGCATGAGCGGATCTTCGACCGCTTCCACCGCGTCCACACGGGAACCGGCCCGAGGGGAACGGGGATCGGTCTGTCCATCGTCAAGCGCTACGCCGAATTGATGGACGGACGCGTGTGGCTCGAGAGCGAGGAAGGCAAGGGTTCCACCTTCTACTTCGCCGTCCCCATCGCCGAGGAGGCGGTCGCTCCCTCTCGGTTCAGCCCGGCGCGGCACGGCGCACGATGAACGTGCCCGTGGCGTGGGACACGAGCTCGTCGCCCCGACGGACCCACGCTTCGAGGTAGGCCACTTGGCGCGCGAGGCGCACGACCTCGCCGCGCACGCGGAGTTCGTCCCCCGCCTGGGCCGGTTTCATCGTCGACGTCTTCATCTCCAGCGTCGCCCCTCGGTCGCCCTTGTCGAGGCCGGCGAGCATGGCGAAGTTCATGGCCGCGTCGAGCAGCACGGAGTGCACCCCCGCCTGCACGACGCCGATCGGGTTGCAACACAGGTCGGTCGGGACCCACGCGGCCTCCGCCCAGCCGTCGCCATAGCCATCGAAGGCGGCGCCAAAGTGCGCGATGACCGGCATCCCACCGTCGCCCAGCCAGCGGTCCATGTCCCGTGCCACGACCGGGGAAGGTAACCGAGGGGCCTTCGGGTTGACCGGTCGAAGCCATCCGGCCGAGAATTGACCACCCAGTCAAGTTTTACCGACTCGCAGAGAGGACCACCCCATGGCGAACGCCGTGATCGTCGACACCGTCCGGACCGCCGTCGGCCGCCGGAACGGCAAGCTCAAGGATTGGCATCCCGTCGACCTGGCCGCCGAGCCGATCAAGGCCCTCATCGAGCGCAACGACCTCGACCCCGCCCTCGTCGACGACCTCATCATGGGCTGCGTCATGCAGGTCGGCGAGCAGTCGCTCAACGTCGGGCGCAACGCCTGGCTCGCGGCCGGGTTCCCCGACACGGTGCCCGGCACGACGGTCGACCGCCAGTGCGGTTCGAGCCAGCAGGCGGCCCACTTCGCCGCCCAGGGCGTGATCGCCGGCGCCTACGACATCGCCATCGCCGCCGGCGTCGAGGTCATGACCCGCGTGCCGATGGGCGCGTCGGCCCAGACCAACTTTGGCTTCCCGTTCGGCCCCAAGATGTTCGAGCGCTACGCCGAGGTCGGCGGCCTCGTTCCCCAAGGCATTTCCGCTGAGATGATCGCCGAGAAGTGGAACCTCTCGCGTGAGGAACTCGACGAGTTCTCGGTGAGTTCGCACCGCAAGGCCGCCCAGGCCATCGAGGAAGGCCGGTTCGACAACGAGATCGTGCCCGTCACGGTCAAGACCGAGGACGGCGCGGAAGAGGTGTTCAAGACCGACGAGGGTGTGCGGCCCGATTCGAGCGTCGAGAAGTTGGCGACGCTGAAGCCGGCGTTCAAGGAGGACGGCGTGATCACCGCCGCCAACTCCAGCCAGATCTCCGACGGCGCCGCGGCCACCCTCATCATGAGCGAGGAGAAGGCCAACCAGCTCGGCCTCACTCCCCGCGCGCGGTTCCACTCGTTCGCGGTCGCCGGCGTCGACCCCGTCATCATGCTCACCGGCCCCATCCCGGCCACGAGCAAGGTGCTCGAGCGGGCCAAGATGCGCCTCGACGACATCGACCTCGTCGAGATCAACGAGGCGTTCGCTCCAGTGGTGCTGGCCTGGGCCAAAGAGCACGGTCCCGACATGAGCAAGGTGAACGTCAACGGCGGCGCCATCGCCCTCGGTCACCCGCTCGGATGCTCGGGCGCCAAGCTCCTCGCCACGCTGGTGAACGAGCTCGAGCGCACCGGTGGCCGCTACGGCCTCCAGACGATGTGCGAGGGTGGCGGGATGGCCAACGCGACGATCATCGAGAGGTTGGGCTAGCGCCCGGCCTCAACCCTGGACCTCTGGTTCGCGGTCAAGGTTGCCCTCGCACTGGGGGCGGCGCTGCTCCTGTATTGGTTCGCGGCGTCGATCATCCGCGGCTTCGGTCAGGCACCGAAGGACGACCAGCCGCGCGAGATCCAGGCCGTCGAGGTCAAGTTCGAGTGCACCGTTTGCGGGACCCAGATCACCATGACCGCCGCCCCGGACGCCGAGCCGGTGGCGCCCCGTCACTGCATGGAGGAGATGCACCTCGTCGCTCCGGTGGAGTGACGTCGAGCGAACCGCACAAACCGGACGCCGCGGTCATCTGCTGGGGATAAGTGCTGGACGCTCAGGGTGGCGCCGGACCGTTGTTATCCACAGGTTGGGGAAAAGCCTGGGGGTAATTACACGGATGTTGGCAGTGACCAGGCGGCCACTCAGCGCCATTGAGTGGCAAGCATGAAGCCCGCCGTGATGAGGCCGAGACCAACGAAGAGGTAGCTGTTCTTGGCCCCGCCCGGCAGCAGGCCCAGGTAGTTGATCACCACGAAGATCATCCCGGCCCCAAGGAGGATGAACATCGTGACCGGCACCCACTTGGGACTCGGCGGCGCCTTCTTCGGGGGCGGGGGCGTGTAGCGCGAGCGCTTGCTCTTCGAACGGGGCATGTCGGGAAAGGTTACAGGGCGCCCGTCGGTGCTCCGGTAGCGTCGGCGGCGAAGGAGGCACCGTGTCCGCCCGAGTGCTCGTCGTCGACAACTACGACTCGTTCGTCTACATCCTCGTGCAGTACCTCGGGGAGCTCGGTGCCGAACCGATCGTGCACCGCCACGACGAGATCTCGCTCGACGACATGGTGGCGCTGGCTCCCGACGCCGTTCTCATCTCGCCTGGTCCGGGGCGGCCTGAGGACGCCGGCCTTTCCAACGACGCCATCCGCCACTTCGGCGAGGCCCGGGTCCCCGTCCTCGGCGTGTGTCTCGGCCATCAGTGCATCGGCCAGATCTATGGCGGTGACGTCGTTCGGGCGCCAACGGTCATGCACGGCAAGACGTCGGCCATCCACCATCGCAACGTGGGCGTGTTCGAAGGGGCACCCAACCCGCTCACCGCCACCCGCTACCACTCGCTCGTGGTGGCGCCCGACTCCGTCCCCGATGTGCTCGAGGTGACGGCGGAGACCGACGACGGCGTGATCATGGGTTTGCGACACCGCGAGCTTCCCGTCGAAGGCGTGCAGTTTCACCCCGAGTCGATCCTCACCGACCACGGCCACGACCTCCTGCGCAACTTCTTGCGACGCGTCCCCGGAGCCTGACGTTCGGGTGTGAGTGCTGGCCCGGCGTACGCCGGGCCAGCACTCACACCCGCGATGGGCGACGCGAGTCGATGCGCACACTCGCGCTACGGCAGGCGGGCCTCGGTGGTGGTGGTCACGGCGAGGCCGTCGGCAATCAACGACGAGAGGGCGTCGGGATCGAGGTTGTCGAGCGGCTGCGGGCCCTCCCGTAACGCGGCGAGCACGCGCCCACGGCGCTGTCGGAACGAGCCCTCGAAGGTCGCCTGGCGACGCAGCCCTTCGTGCGCGAGCGCGCCGCGCGTCGCGCACGCGTCGACGAGCGGGCATTCGTCGCACCGCGGTGCGCGAGCCCGGCACAGCATCGCGCCCACATCCATGAGCGCGAGCAAGCGGTCGCGGCCCGCCATTTCGCCCCCGAGGCGCACCGACTCGGCCTCGGCCGCGCCGTCCGACAACCGCCGGCCCGCGACGCGCTCGACGACGCGACGGATGTTGGCGTCGACGGCGGGGACGTCGACGCCGTCCGCTTGCGCGGCGACCGCCCCCGCGGTGTAGCGGCCGACGCCCGGCAGCGACCGCAGGTCACCTGGCCATCCGTCCTCAGCGATGCGCGAGGCGGCCTCCCACAGCCGACGCGCCCGGCGCGGATAGCCCAGCGTTCCCCACGCGCGGATGGCCTCGCCCGGTCCCGCGTCGGCGACGGAGTCCAGCGTCGGAAAACGCGCCATGAACTCGGGCCAGGCCGAGAGCACCCGCGCCACCTGGGTCTGCTGGAGCATGACCTCGGAAACCAGGATGGCCCACCGATCACGCGTCGCTCGCCACGGCAGGTCGTGACGACCGAAGTCGCGATACCACGTCGAAAGCGACGTGCCCGCCCGGACCACTCCTACGCCCACCGCGCGGCCTACGGGAACGGCGTGGTCGGCGTCGTGGTGGTCGTCGTCGTGGTGGTCGGCGGCGAGGTCGTGGTGGTGGGTTGCGGACCGCTCGACTCGACGATGATGACGGTCGAACCCTTGGGGGCCACCGATCCACCCGCGGGCTCGGTGCGAATCACGCGACCCGCCGGCACGCTCTCGCTCGATTCCTCCTCAGGATCGGGCACGTCGAAGCCGAGCGCCGTCAGTTCCCTGACCGCCGAGGTGGCGGTTTCACCGTCGAGAATCGGGATCTCGACGTCTTCTTTTCCGATCGACACGAAAATCGTGATCGTGCGCGACTTCGGTGCCGACGAGCCGGCCCCGGGATCGGTCCTCGTCACGAGGCCCTCGTCGATCTCGTCGCTCGCCTCCTCCTCCTCGGCGAAGTTCTCGAACCCGGCCTCGCGAAGCAGGCGCTTGGCGGTGTCGACGCTCTTGTCCTTGACGTCGGGCAGGACGATTTCGCCCGGCGCCTGCGCCACCGTGAGCAGGACCTCCGAGCCCTCCTTCGCCTTCGACCCGCCCTCGGGGGTTTGCGCCACGACCGTGTTGGCCTCGACGTCGTCGCGCTCCTCCGATGTGGTGTCGACGTCGAAGCCGGCGTCTTCCACCTCCTTTTGCGCTTGCTCGAGCGGGAGGTTGACCACGTCGGGGACGGCCACTTCCTTGGGCCCCCCGAACAGTTCGAGCTGGTCGGCGAGCAGCACGGCGAGGGCGGCGAGGACGAGCAGCAGGATGACGACGCTCACTCCGAAGGCCGAGACGCGTCGGCGTCGGTGCGACGGCGGGAGCGGCCCGCCGCCGCCCGGCCCCACCGCGGTGGCCATCTCGGTGCGGAACACCCGCTCGGACACGGTGGTCGCCGGCGCCACCTCGTCGACGAGTGCGGTGACCGGCCGCGTGTCGACCGGGATGCCCTTGGCGAACTTCACGAGGTCGTTGCGGAACTCCTCGGCCGACTGGTAACGGTCGGCGGGCGACTTCCCGAGGGCAGTGAGCACGATCCGCTCCATGTCGAGCGGCAGGTCGGGGTTCTTGATCCCCGGCGGCATCGGCTCCTCACGCACGTGCTGGTAGGCGATGGCCACGGGGTCGTCACCAGAAAACGGCGGCTCGCCCGCCACCATCTCGTAGAGCACGACGCCGAGGGAGTAGACGTCGGAGCGGGGGTCGACGTCGAGGCCCTGCGCCTGCTCCGGCGAGAAATAGGTGGCCGTCCCCATCACCATGCCGGTGCGGGTCAGGTGGTCGGACGCACCGGCGCGGGCGATGCCGAAGTCGGTCACCTTCACTTGGCCGTGGGCGGTCATCAACACGTTGCCGGGCTTCACGTCGCGATGCACGACGCCGTTGCGGTGCGCGTAGCCCAGGGCGGCGGCGATGTCGGCGGCGACCTCGGCGGCCCGCTCGGGCATGAGGTGCCCTTCGTCGCGGATGAGGTCGCGCAGCGTCTGTCCCTCGACGTACTCCATCACGATGAAGTAGGTGCCCTCCTGCTCACCCCAGTCGTAGACGGCGACGATGTTGGGATGGTTGAGGCTGGCCGACGCCTTGGCCTCCCGGCGGAAGCGCTCGACGAACGCCTGATCGCGGGCGTACTCGGGAAACAGGACCTTGAGCGCGACCGGGCGGTCGAGCAGGTGGTCGCGGGCGAGATACACCTCCGCCATGCCACCGCGCGCGATATGGCGGAGAATCTCGTAGCGGTTCGAATACAGCTCGGGTTCCGCCATTGGTCGGTCAGGCTACCCAGCCGGGAGCGGCGGGCTGTTGAGGATCACGGACATCACCGACTGCGCCACCGGCGCCGCCACGCGCCCACCCGTGGCTTCGTCGCCAGCCCCCAAGGACTCGCCGCCACCACGCTCCACCAACACCGCCACCGCCACCACGGGATTCTCGGCGGGGGCGAAGGCGACGAACCACGTGTGCGGCGGGCCGCCGGGAGCCTGGGCGGTCCCGGTCTTCCCGGCCACCGTCACGCCGGGGATCTGCCCGCGCGAGCCCGTGCCGTTGGCCACGACCTGGATCATCATGTCCCGCACCAACGCGGCGGTCTCGGGACTGGTGGCCGTGCGCCACGGCTCGGGATCGATCCGGTTGACGACCACGCCGTCGACGTCGCGGACCTCCCTCACGACGTGGGGGGTCATGATCACGCCGCCGTTGCCGATGGCGGCGGTGACGAGCGCCATCTGCAACGGCGTGACCGCCACGTCGCCCTGACCGATGCCGGCCTGGGCGAACTTCGGCGCGTCGGCCGTGAACGTCCCGACCTGCGGGCCAAGGCTTCGCGCTGGCTTGGGCGCGAGGTCGAGCGGAACGCTCTCGCCGATCCCGAAGTCGGCCATGGTGTCGAGGAGCTTCTCGCCGAGGTCGAGGCCGAGTTGCCCAAACGTCGTGTTGCACGAGCGACGGAAACTTTCGACGAGGGTGCCACCGCACCGCGACCCGCCGAAGTTCTTGAGGCTGCGGTCGGTGAGCGGGAGGTCGAGCTCGGTGAGCACGGGAAAGTCCCGCTCCGGCGTGGCCACGCCGTGGTCGATCGCGGCGGTCGCCGTCACGATCTTGAACGTCGAACCCGGCGGGTAGACCTCGCGCCACGCGCGGGGGAGCATCGGCTTGGCCGGGTCGGCGTTGAGCGTGTCGAAGGCGGCGCGCACGTCGGTCTGGCCATGGGCCGAGAGGGGCTCGGGGTCGAACCCGGGCTCCGAGTACATGGCGAGGACCTCACCCGTCTTCGGATTTAGGGCGACCACCGAGCCCGCACGTCCGGCCAGAGCGTCGCGCGCCGCGGCCTGGGCGTCCGAGCGGACGGTGAGCACGACCGTGCCCGCATGCTCCTTGCCGACAAGCAGGTCTCCGAGGTTGCGGAACTGGAGGTCCTCGCTGCGCCCGGCCAACTCGTTGTTGAACGTCGACTCGACGCCGGTGGCGCCGAACGTGAACGAGAACATCCCCGTGATGTGCCCGAACAGCGAATGCGTCGGGTAGAGCCGCCGGAACTGGAACTCCGTGGTGGTGCCGACGGAGCGGGCGAGGATCTTCTCGTCGGCCGACAGGATCAGGCCGCGTGGCTCGGCGTAGGTCCGCAGGACCTTGCGCACGTTGCCGGGGTGCTCCGACAGGTCGTCCGCATCGACGATCTGCAGATAGGTGAGCTGTCCGGCGAGGACGACGAAGAGCAACGTGAGCGCCAGGCCGACGTGGCGGATGCGGTCGTTCACGACGCACCCCGCACGCCCGGAGCGACCGCGGCCAACCCGGCGTCGCGGCCGAGGAGAGTCTCGTCGACGTCACTCTCGGCGGAGATCCGCAACAACAGCGCCAGCAGGGCGAAGTTGGAGACGAGCGACGAGCCGCCGTAGGAGATGAACGGCATGGTGATGCCCGTGAGCGGGATCACCCTCGTGACGCCGCCGAGGATGATGAAGGTCTGGACGCCGACGATGGTGGTGAGGCCGGCCGCGAGGAGCTTGAGGAACGGCCGCTCCGCCCTCGCCGCGATCCGCAGCCCCGACCCGATGAACAGCAGGTACACGATCAGGACGGCGACGGCGCCGAGCAACCCGAGTTCCTCGCCGATGGCCGCGAACACGAAGTCGGTGGCCGCGTTGGGAATCTTCTCCGGATGGCCGAGGCCGAACCCGGTGCCGGCGAAGCCGCCCGAACCGAACGCGTAGAGCGACTGCACGAGTTGGTAGCCCTGCCCGGACGCGTCGGGCCACGGATCGAGCCACGTCGTAACCCGCGTCGCCACATGAGAGAAGGCCCGATACGCGAGCGCCGCGCCCACCCCGAACATGAGCCCGGCGATCCCCACGTACGCGCCCCGGCCCGTCGCGAGGTAGAGCATGACGGCGAACACCCCAAAGAAGAGGAGCGACGAGCCGAGGTCCTTTTCCTGCACCATGATCACGAGCGACACGCCCCACGCCGCGAGCAAGGGACCGAGGTGGCGGGGCTCGGGAAGCGGAACGCGCCCGACGCGACGGGTCATCTCCGACAGCAGTTCGCGCTTCTCGATGAGATACGACGCGAAGAAGATGACGAGGACGACCTTGGCGATCTCGCCGGGCTGGAAGTTGATGGGGCCGAGGCGCACCCACAGCCGCGCCCCGTTGACCTCGCGACCGATTCCGGGGATCGTCGGCAACAGCAGCGTGACGATGCCGATCAACGCGAACGTGTACCGGTAGCGCTCGAGCGCGCGCGCCTCTTTGACCACGATGAGCGTGACGATGAACGCGCCGATGCCGACCGCCGTCCACACGGTCTGCGCGGCAGCGAGATCCTCGTCGAGGCGCGCCACGAAGATGAACCCGATCCCGTCAAGCAGCGCGGCGAGAGGCAAGAGGGTGGCGTCCGCTCCGGGGGCGTAGCGGCGCACGGCCACGTGAGCGGCAAGGAAGAGCAGCCCGACGGCGGCGAGGCGGGGCGTCAGCGACCCCGTCAACTCGGTGCGTTCGGAGAGGAGCGTCAGGAGGTAACCGCCCGCGGCGAGGATGGCGACGAGCACCAGCAGCAACAGCTCGTCGGAACGCTGGCGCGGTTCGATGCCGGTCGGGGTGGCCACGACTCAGGCGGGGGCGGTCGTGGGCGCCGACGCGGCGGGCTGGCTGGTGGTCGTCGTGGTTGGACTCGTCGTGGTGGAAGTCGACTCTGCGAGTCGGTTCACGTATCGGCGCGCCGACGACTCGCTCGAGAAGCGCTTCTCGCTCCGGACGTCGTTGGCGTCGGCCTCGGTGAGGTCGGCGACCCGGACTTCGGTGCGTTCCTCCACCGTCGGGTCCCACACGAGGAAGCCGTCGGGCACGCCGCGATAGAGCACGACGACGTCTCGTTTGGCGTCGGTGCCCAAGTGGTACGTGCTGCGCGCGTACCACCGCAGGGTGAACAACGCCACGCCGATCACGACGACGAAGGGCAGTCCCCATAGGAGCGCGCGCCGGAGCGGGCGTCGAGCACGGGGCGCGGCTTTGGCTTTGGCTTTGGCGCCGGCGCCGGTGCCGGGGGGCTGAGCGAGTGCGGGGGTGTCACCCGTCTCTGGCGCATCGACGGGATCCCACTCACCCGTCTTCTCGGCGGCCGGAGGCTCCGCATCGGCGCCGGCGGCGACGGCCTTTTGACGCGCCTTGCCGCGATCACCGACCACGTCGATGACGAGGACCGTGATGTTGTCTTCGCCCCCGGCGCGGTTGGCGGCGTCGACGAGGGCGTCTGCCGCGGCCTGGGGGTCGGCGTCGCCACGGAGGACGGCGGCGATCTCGTCGTCGCGCATCATCGAGCTGAGGCCGTCGGAACACAGGAGCAGGCGATCACCGGGGTACAGGTCGATCTCGTAGGTGTCGACGAGGACGTCGGCGTCCACGCCGAGAGCGCGCGTGACGATGTTGCGCTGCGGGTGGACGGCGGCCTCCTCCGGAGTCAGTCGGCCCTGGCGCACCAACTCCTCGACGAGACTGTGGTCTTCGGTGACCTGTGTGAGGGCGCGGTCGCGCCACAGGTATCCGCGGGAGTCACCGACGTGGGCGAGCAGCGCTCGCTCGCCGTCGAACAACACCGACGTGACGGTCGTCCCCATACCCCGCATCTCGGGATTGGCTTGGGCCTTGGCAAAGACCTCGTCGTTGGCGGCGACGATCGCCTCCACAAGCGTCGCCCCGCCGGCGAGCTCGCGCGTCACCACGTCGACGGCGGTCGCCGACGCGACATCACCCGCCCGATGGCCACCCATGCCGTCGGCGACGGCGAAGGTCTGGCCCTTGTCGTCGCGCAGGAAGGAGTCCTCGTTGGCGGTGCGCGTGCGGCCGACGTCGGTGGCGACTCCCACCTTGAGTTTCACTTGCTCAGCTCCAGCACCGTCCGACCGATCTGAATCTGATCGCCGCGCTGCACCGGCATTTCGTGGGTGACCTTCTCACGATTGAGGTAGGTCCCGTTGGTGGAGCCGAGATCCTCGACGAACACTGCGTCATCTCGCTTCACGATGCGGGCGTGCATCTGCGATATGTAGGTGTCGTCGGGAAACGAGAGCTGACACCCCGCCGCGCGCCCGACGGTGAGAACGTCGGTGATTTCCCACGCTTGACCTTTCAACTCCGGCGGGGCGACGACCCGGAGCACGAGCGCGCCGTTGCGATTCCAGCGGCGCCGCGAACTCCCGGAGGCGGGCGCCGCCGCCTTGGCGGCCTTGCCGCCGACGAGCCGGCCCCGCCCGCCGATCTCGACGTAGACGACGCGGATCACGCGAAGAAGAAAGAGGTAGAGCAAGGCGAGGAAGCAGAACTTCAGGATGGTGAGGATGGCCTCGGGCATCGCGGTTCCCGGAGGCCTACGACGCCTCGAAGACGAGGACGCTGTCTCCGATGCGGATGCGATCACCGTCGGTGAGCACTTGATCGCTCACCTTGCGGCCGTTGACCTCGGTGCCATTGGTGGAACTGAGATCGATGAGGCGGTAGGCGTCGCCCGCGGGGCGGATCTCGGCGTGGCGGCGCGACACCTTCGGGTCGTCGAGGGTCACCGTGCACTCGTCGACGCGGCCGACGAGGGTCGTCTGGTCGCCGAGGGAAACGCGCTCGCCCGACGGCAGCACGAGCGACCCGACGAGGCCGAGACCCTCGTCGTCGACTTCGGCGTCGACGAACAGGTCGCCTTTTTTCATGCCGTCGTCGGTCTCGAACTCGATGGTGATGCCACCAACGAAGTGGTACCCCTCTTGGCGGGCGTGCTCACGTGCGTACTCAGTGAGCTCACGGGCCAGCGAGGTTTCGAGGCTCTCGAAGCGCTGCCGATCCTCCGGGCTCAGCCACACCGTGAAGTGGTTGGGTGCGGTGATGCCACGCACGCCGACCTGCCGGTTGTCGTCCATCTCCCGAAGGATCCGGCGGCCCACCTCCACGGGGTGCAAGCCACTGCGGAACGCCTTGGCGAATGCGCCCTCGACCAGTTGCTCGAGCTTGCGCTCGAACTGCTTCAGGCCCATCGGGTCGACCCCGTCCCTCGGTTCACCATCGCGCCGGGAGTCTAAAGCGCCGGTCTCCGCGGCCAAACCCGGTCCCGTCCGAGTGGCTTTCCCCTCACCCGTTCTGCCGGAAAGTCGAGGGAGCGCGGAACTCGATGTCGCGTTCCGCGTCCGAAACGCGCTTAGCGGAGCGAATTCCGTCACGGGACTCGACCCCGCCCGTTGTCAGCAAGGGCGGCGGTTCCGTCGGGGGGCAAGGCGAGCCGGAGGACGTGGGCATTGGATACCGCCACAATCGACCGCCCCGAGCGCATCGAGCGGCGCACGCTGTCGTCGAACGGCGACCTTCGCGTTGTTCCCGTCCGCTCCCCGATCAACGTCCCCTGGGTCGTCGTCGGGATCCTCCTCGTCGCCGGATCGGCTCTCGCCTTCGCCGTCATGGGGGGCTCCGGCGGTGCCGGACAGGCGGCGCTCGCGCTCGTGGCCGACGTCCGCGCCGGCGAAACCATCACCGAAGCCGACCTGCGGACGGTGAGGGTCGACGGATCGGGGCTCGAGATCGTTGCCCCCGCGCAGCGACGGGAGCTGGTCGGGCGCGTCGCGCTCACCGACCTCAAGGCGGGTGCCGTCATCAGCGAGAGCCTCCTCGCCGGAGCTGAAGTGCTCGCGGCGGGCGAGGCGCTCGTCGGGATTCGACTCGACTCGTCGAGCGTCCCCATCGCCGGCCTTCGTCCCGGCGACCACGTGATGGTCGTGCGCACACCCGGACCCGCCGACGTGGCATCGGCCGAGGGGGGTGCGCCCCCGGCCGTCTGGAAGGCCTCTGTCTTCGGGAAGGCGCCGATCACGACGCCGGCGGGCGACGCGATCGTCGTCTCGCTGGCGGTGGACGCGCTCGACGCCCCCGCCATCGTGGCGGCGGCCGCCGTCGATCGGATCCGCCTCGCGCTCGTGCGCTCCTCGGACGACATCCCGCCGCAATTGCTCTTCGCCGACGTCATCGGTGAGGCCGACGCCGAACTCCCGGCATGACAGTCATCGCCCTCGGCTCGGCCAAAGCGTCCCCGGGCGTGACCACGACCGCGGTGATGCTCGCAGCGGCGTGGCATCACCCCGACGTGGTGATCGTCGAGGCCGACCCCGACGGCGGCGACCTCGTCGCCCGCTACGCCTTGCCGCCGGAGCCGGGTCTGGTCACGGCGGCGGCCGCGGCGCGCAGGAGCGCGGACCCGGTCGAGTTCCGCCGCCACCTCCAGGCCCTCCCCGGCAACATCGCCGTGGTCCCCGGGCCGCCCGCCGCCGATCAGGCCCACGCCGCCCTCGCCGCGGGCGCATTTCTCGCCGATGCGGTGCGGGCGCTCCATCCGGCGACGGTGCTCGTCGACTGCGGCCGCCTGCGGATCGAGTCCCCGACGCGCCCACTGCTCGACGTCGCCGACATGGTGCTGGTCGTCGCCCGACCACGCCTCGACGAGGTCCATCACCTCGCACATCTCGTCCGCGCTGCACAAGCCGTCCCACCGGATCGCGATCGCGTCGGCCTGGTGTGTGTCGGGTCAAAGCCGTACGCACCCGATGAAGTCGCCGTCACGATCGGCGTACAGCTCGTCGGCGTCGTTGCCGACGACGCCGTGGCCGCCGATGTCCTCCGCAGCGGCCGCGGCAGCCCGCGATTGCTCCGCCGATCCCCCCTCGCACGAAGCGCGGTCACCGTCGCGGAGCGACTCGCCGATCTCTCGGGTGAACCGAGGACTTCAGTGGCGTGAGTCCACACGCCGGCCTCGTCCGAAAGCTCCGAGCAGAAGTCGCCGAGCGGCTGCTCGCGATGCAGGTTCGCTCCGACACCGAGCCGGCCGCCATGGACCCCGACGACGAAAAGGCCCTGGCGCGTCAGCTCATCAACGAGGCCCTCGAAGGCCACGCCCGGCACGCCATCGCGACCGGCGACGACGTGCTGTCGCCCGACGACGAGGACGTGATCGCCCAGTCCATCTTCGACGCCCTCTTCGGCCTCGGGCGCCTGCAGCCCTGGCTCGAGGACGAGTCGGTCACCGACATTCACGCGCAGGGCTGCGACCGCGTCTTCGTCGTGTACGACGACGGCCGGAAGGTCGAGGTCCCGCCGATCGCGGAGAGCGACGCCGAGCTTCTCGAACTGATCCGCTTCGCCGCGGCGCGCATGGGCCGGAGCGAGCGCCGGTTCGACCCGGCCAACCCCGAGGTGAACCTCCGCCTGCCGGACGGCAGCCGGCTGTTCGCAGTGATGAGCGTGTCGGCACAACCCAGCATCGCCATCCGACGGCACCGGTTCCCGAAGGTCTTTCTTTCCGACCTCGTCGGCCTCGGGGCCATCGACCAGCGCCTTGCGGAGTTCCTGGCCGCCGTCGTGCGAGCGCGCAAGAACGTCATCGTGGCCGGCGGCACGTCGATGGGGAAGACCACGCTCATGCGAGCGTTGATCAACGAGATCCCGCCGCACGAACGACTCGTCACCGTCGAGGATTCCCTCGAGTTGGGCGTGGATCGATTCCCCGAACTCCATCCCGATGTCGTCACCCTCGAAGCGCGTGAGGCCAACACCGAGGGCGAGGGGGAAATCACGCTCGAACGACTGGTCCGCATGGCGCTTCGGATGGATCCCGACCGCGTGATCGTCGGCGAGGTCCGCGGCGACGAGATCCTGCCGATGCTCAATGCGATGAGCCAAGGCAACGACGGCTCCATGTGCACGATCCACGCTCACTCATCGGAGTCCGCGTTCCGAAAGCTCGCCATGTACGCCATGCAGACCCCTCAGCGGTTGCCGCTCGAGGCCACGAATCTCCTCGTGGCGAACGCCGTCGACTTCGTCGTGCATCTCGGCCGCGACCACATCGACGATCGCCGGGGTGCCCGCTACGTCACATCCGTTCGTGAGGTCGTCGACGCCGACGGTGCGATGATCGTGTCGAACGAGGTCTTCCGTCCGGGACCCAATGGCCGCGCCGTCCCCGGAGCTCCCCTACGCACGGCCACCCTCCATGCCCTCGTCCGCGCCGGCCTCAACGAGATCGTGCTCCACGATCGTCTGTCGGCGCGATGAACGCGCTGGCCCTCGGGGTGGTCTTCGGACTCGGCGCCCTGCTCCTGACGGCGGGTCTGCTCGGAGGCGGCCGTGGCGCCGATCGCCACGTTCGTCATCGAGCCCAGCTCGGGCCCGGCCTGGTCCTGCCGCTCGCCGTTGCGCTCGGAACCGGGATCGTCGTGTTTCTGATCACCGGCTGGCTGGTCGGCGCCGCCCTCGCGGGGCTCGGCGCCGGGATCATCCCTCGCGCCGTCGCCGACGCGGCTCGCCCCGGCGGCGCCATCGAACGCGCCGAAGGAGTCGCGACCTGGGCGGAAATGCTTCGCGACACGATGGCGGCGGCGGCCGGCCTCGAGGAAGCGATCCTCTCGACGGCTGCGGTCGCACCGCTGGCCATCCGCCCCCATGTCCAGCACCTCGCGGCGCGGTTACAACGCGACCGGCTCGCCCCGGCGCTGCGCGGATTCGCCGACGAGGTCGACGATCCCGCGGCCGACCTCGTCGTCGCGGCGCTCCTCCTTGCCTCCGAGCATCGTGCCCGCGACCTCGGTGGCCTTCTCGGAGCCCTCTCCAAATCCGCTCGGATGGAGGCCGCGATGGTGTTGCGCGTCGAAGCGGGGCGGAGTCGGCTCCGCACTGCAGCGCGAGTCGTCACCATCACCACCCTCGGCTTCGCCCTGTTGTTGGTGCTGTTCAACGGCGACTTCCTCGCTCCATACGACGACGCTCTGGGTCAAGCCTGGCTCCTCGTCGTCGGATCGCTGTTCGCCCTCGGAATCCGCGAGCTCGGACGACTTTCGAAGCTCGCGTCGCCACCGCGGCTCCTGGCGCCGAGCGCGCGCGTCGAGGCCGCATGATGCTCGTCGCCCTTGTCACGGGAGCGGGAGCAGGACTCGGAACACTGCTCGTCGCCCGTGGGGTGCTGGCCCCGAGCGCGCCGCTTGACCGCACCCTCCGGGCGCTCGACGGCACTCGGCGACGCCCCGGCGGGTTGGCGATCTCCGTGGTCGAGGGACTCGGCGTCGACCTCGGGCGTCAGCGCACCGACCTCGCCGTGTGCGGCCGCGCGCTCGATCGCCACGCCTTCGAGAAGCTTGCGTGCGCCGGCGCGCTGGCCGCCCTTCCGATCGGGTGCGCCGCGGTCGCTCGGATGGGTGGCATCAACGTCGCGGGCACCCTGGTCGCCGTGGCCTCCGCGGCGGCGGCCCTGGTGGGATTCGTCGTCCCCGACCTCATCGTGAAGGCCGACGCCGAGCGAAAGCGGCGCGAGTTCCGCCACGCCCTCGGCGCCTATCTCGATCTCGTGGCCATTGTCGTGGCGGGCGGGGGAGGTACCGAGACGGCGCTGTACGCCGCCGTCGAGGTCGGCGGTGGCTGGCCGTTTGCCGAACTCCGCCGGACCCTCGCGGGGTGCCGCATTGCGGCCGAGCCACCTTGGGCGGCGCTCGATCGGCTCGGTGAACGGCTCGGCGTCGACGAACTTCGCGAGGTCGCGGCGAGCGTCGGCCTCGCCGGTGAGTACGGCGCCAAGGTCCGGCATTCGCTGTCGGTCCGCGCGAAATCGATGCGCGATCACCGCATCGCCGAAGTCGAGTCCGACGCGCAAGCAGCGACCGAGAAGATGAGCATCCCCGTCGTGCTCATGCTCTTCGGCTTTGTCGCCTTCGTGCTGTACCCCGCCCTCCAACTCGTACTGCAGGGCGTCTGACATGAAGACCACCCAACACCGAAAGGGAGAACCGTGGACCGACTCATCGCAATGCAACCTGGAAGCGTGACCCTCGCGTGGTGCGCGATGGCGTGGAGTGCGTTGCGCTACCGACTCGACGTCGCGCGCTCCGACGAGCGGGGGATGACGACCGAGACCGTCATCATCACCGCGGGCCTCGCGGCACTCGCCGTCACCATCGTGGCGATCATCGCCTCCCGCGTCCAGAACCGCGCCAACCAGATCCCGTAGGGAGCGACATGCGCGCCGAGCGCGCCAGTGCGTCGCTGCAGGTCGTGCTGGCCGCGCCCGCCCTTGTGCTGGTGGTGATGCTCGTGTTCCAGCTCGCGCTGTACGAGCACGCTTCTCACATCGTGACGGCTGCGGCCCAGCACGGCGCGACCGCTGCGCAGTTCGAACAGTCGACGGCCTCAGCGGGTGAGGCCGCGGCCAGACGCTTCCTCGGACGCACCGACCGCGGGCTGTTGCGCGATTCACGCGTCGACGTGGGCCGCAGTGCCGAGGGGGCTCGCGTCGTCGTGCGGGCGAAGGTCGTCTCGCTCGTTCCGGGTTTCACGTTCGAAGTGCGCGGGGTGTCCGACGGTCCGACCGAACGCTTCCGCGGCCGAACCGACCGATGATGCTGCGCCGCGACCAACGGGGATCGGCGGTCGTCGAGCTGACGATCCTCACACCCGCGATGTTGATCGTTTTGATGTTCGTCGTGGCGACCGGGCGGATTGCCCAGGCCTCGAACGACGTGTACGGAGCGGCGGCCGACGCGGCGCGAGCGGCGTCCATGCGACAACACGCCGTGGGCGCGGAAGCGGACGCTCGAGCGACCGCGGCACGCTCCCTCTCGGACCGGGGCGTCACCTGTCATGGCCTTCGGGTGGGGGTCGACGCCTCGCGCCTCGGCCCGGGCGGGACGGTCACGGTCGCCGTCACCTGCACCGTCGGCCTCCACGACCTCGGCCTGCTCGGACTCCCCGGCTCGCGCTCGGTGTCCGCGACCGCGCATGAGATCGTCGACTCCTATCGGGGGACGTGATGCGACGGACCCGGCGTCCCCCTCGACACGAGGACGGGACGGTGACCGCCTTTGTCACCGTCACGACCGTGGCCATGCTCATGGCCGCCGGCCTCGTCTTCGACGGGGGCGCGCTCCTCGCCACGCGCCGGCAGGCCATCGATCAGGCCACGGCGGCGGCGCGGGCGGGAGCGCAGGCCGTGGACGCCGACGCCCTCCGGCGCCGCGAGCGCCAGATCAATCCCAACGCGGCGGTGGCCGCCGCGTTGGCGCACCTCCGGCGGACCGGGTCGGCCGGCTCGGTCGTCGTCGAGGGAGATCGAGTGCGAGTCATCGTGACCACCACGCGGAGCCTCACGCTCCTCCGACTCGTCGGGCTGCACGAAGCAACCGTGACCGGCACCGGCGAGGCCCGGATCGTCCGAGGAGTGACACAAGGAGAGACATGAATCGACACCGGCGCGCCGTCGTCGTCGCCATGATCGTCGCCGCCCTGACCATGGCCGTCCCCGTTGGCCTTGCCGCGCTCGTGGGCAACCCGCTGCCGTCCGGCGTACCGACCCTCGACCACGTGGGGCGAGCGCTCACCGAGGCCGACGTCTCGGAACGAACCTTGCTCAAGGTGCTCGCCGGCGTGTGCTGGCTGGCGTGGCTCGAGTTGGTCGTGGCGCTGGCCACCGAGGCGTGGGCCATCCGGCGGGGGCGCCCCACGCCGCGGCTTCCATTCATGGGGGCGCTCCAGACCGTCGCCGCCGTGCTCCTGACGTCGGTCGCGCCGCTCGTGGGGATGCTCGCAAGGTCGGAACGCGGCGCTGATCCGCCGCCGCTCGCTCGCGCTCTCTCCCTCTCGCTGGGCGGGTCGAACCCCGACCGCGTCGACGACGAGCCCGGCCCCGGTACCGAGAGCGCGCCTCTCACCGAAGCGCCCGCTCAGCTGCCGGAAGCATCCCGGAGTGTTCATCGCGTCGCGCGCCGCGAGACGCTGTGGAGCGTCGCGGATCAGCGTCTCGGAGATGCGCGGCGCTGGCGCGAACTGTTCGACCTGAACCAGGGCGTTCTCCAGCCCGACGGAAGAACGCTCGCCCGCCCGGACGAACCGTTGCACGAAGGCTGGCTCCTGCGACTGCCGGTCGACGTCGCCTCGCGCGACGACGATCCGCTCCCCGCGTCGGCCCCCGACGCCGACGCCGGTGCGCCGGACGTCGTCGACCTCACGGAGGTCCGCCCGACCTCGGCAACCGAAGACCCGCCCGTGCGCGAGGGGTCCTTGCTCGACGGCCTCGCGCGCGCGGGGCTCCTCGTCGGCGGCATCGTGTGGTCGATCGACCGTCGTCGTCGGGTCGTCGAACGGCGGCGCCTCCCCAGCCACCCGGTGGCGTCGCCGGCCGACGCGACCCGAAGCGTCGAAATGAGCTTGCGAGCCGTCGCCGCTACGGAGCGTCTCGACCAGACCGATCTCGCGCTCCGGCGGTGGTCAGCCCGGCTGCACGACGACGGCCGCCCGGCCCCACCCGTCGTCGGCGTCAACGTCGGGGACGAACTGTCGATTCTGTTCGCGGCCCCGGACCGCGTCGCCGTGGACGGATTCAGCGTGGAGGACGACGGCCTCAGTTGGGTGACGCCCCTCACCGGCGCCGCGTCGACGACCGAGGAGGCCACGGTGCCGAACCCGCTGCCGTGTCTCGTCACCATCGGCCACACCGACCGCAGTCAGGTGCTGATCAACCTCGAAATGATGGACGTGCTCGCGGTGGCGGGCCGGGACTGGGACGTGGCCGAGGCGATGTTCGCCATGGCCTCGGAGCTGACGACCGGGCCCTCGGCCGACCACGTCCAGGTCATCGTGGTCGACCCGGACGAATCCTTGGGTGCGATTCCCAACGCCATCCACGCGGGCAGCCTGTCGGACATCACACGCGAGCTCGACGCTGCCGTCGCATCGGGCGATCGAGACGGGCTGAACGCCCGCATCAGCGGAGCATCATCGGCGGCGACGGCCACCGTCGTGTTCGTCACCCGTGGCGCGGCGAGCAACGCGGCACGCCTCGCGAGCTTGGCCCGACAAACCCCCGGGGCCGGATTGTCGATGGTCGTCGCCCACGACGCCTCGTCGGCAGAGTGGTGTCTCGACATCGACGGCGACGTCGTGCGGCTCGAGCCGGTCGGGGTGGCGCTCACGCGCCCGCGGGTTCCCGAGCGCGCCCGAGCGGCCATGCGCGAGCTCCTCGCTCCGACGACGGGCGGGCCAGGCGCACCGCGATCCCTCCTCCTGTTGAGTCCGTCGCTTCCTTCGACCGAGGTCGAGCCAACGGTTGAGGTGTGCGTTCTCGGTCCCGTCGGCGTGCGAGGCGCCGCCTCGGCGTTCGACCGGCGCAAGGCTCTCGAGCTCGTCGCGTATCTGGCGCTTCACCGCCGTGGCGCCGAGGCTGACGTCCTGAGCGAAGCGCTGTGGCCGGACCGGTTGGCCAGTCCACGCACGCTGCACGGGGTGGCGACGGTGGCGCGGCGCGCGCTCGGCCCCGGTCCATCCGGCGAGCCTCTGCTGCCTCACGCCGGACCCGAATCGCACTACCGCCTCGACCCCGCCGTCGCCGTCGACAGCGAGCGGTTCTCGGCGCTCGTCCGCAAGGCTTCGACCGCCACGCCCGAGGTGGCC
>DATDOY010000045.1:0-11178 GCA_035293045.1 Acidimicrobiia bacterium | reverse complement strand
GCCGAGCAGTCCGGCCGCCATCAGAGCTCGCGCAGAACAGTGTCGATCGTCACTTCCGCCGCTCCCGATCCGTTGTTCGTGACGGTGACGCACAACCGGGTGCAGGGTGGGGCGTCGATCCACGGGAACGAACCCACGAAGTCGAGGTACGGGACCGCTGACACGTCGTTCTTCGAGGTGGTATCGGTCAGCAGCGCGGACCTGCGCGACGAGTCAACGATGAGCACGTCGCCGTTCTGCGTGCCTTGGACCGTGAACTCGGAGCAGTGCATCGACGTCCCGACGACCGGGCATGGTTGGTCCGCGGCCAGTGGCACTGCGCTCACGGTGACGCCGTTCATGTCGCCCTCGAGTTGGACGCTGACGGCCTGGCCGCCACCCCAGTCGTCGGTTTCGATCAGGCACGACGTCGACCCTCCGGGCGCCAGGTTGGCGTGCTCGCACTGGTACGGCAGCCCGAGCAGCCAGGGCGCTGACGACGCCAACTGGAATCGGGCCTCCAAAGCGCGGAACTCGCCGAACGCGCCGATCTCGACCCACGTCGGCCCGTCCACAAGGATCGTCTCGGCGAGCACCCGATACACCGTGTCCGGGTCCTGCTCCGATGTCGGGCAGTACGGCAAGAAGACCGCGTCGGCTCCGCCGTCGCAGGTGCCGGCGAGCACATCGTTGAACCACCGCTTGCCCCACTCCATGCCCGCCGGTGTCGCCGCGAACAGCCGCGCCGTCACCTGCATGATGCGGGGCAGTAGCCGCTGCGGTGACGGGGTCCCGCCGAACCGGACGCGGGGCTGCTGCGACCGCGCCGTCGCTGGCGGCAACTCCATGACGAGAGCGGTCGCGCCGAGGAACTCGGCCGACGTCGGCGACGACGCCTGAAACCAGGGCGCGTCGTCGGTTTCCGGGTCGGTGAAGTCCTCCTCGAGCGTCAACGTGGGGCACGCGCACTGCAAGCACACCGGCGCGAACCCGTCTCCGCAGTTGATCGTCAACTCCTCGCCGTAGTTCGGGGAGTACACGTCGCTGTAGGGGCTCTCGACGATCCCGGTCACAGACCCCGTCGTCTGAACGCCGATCGAGGCCGATATCGCCGACCCGGCCAGACCGCGATAGAGGTAGGCGAACACGCGGGCATCGTGTATCAGCTCGACGCCCGCGAGACACAGGTAACCGACTTCTAGCGGCATTACAGGTTCATCGCTGCCGCTAGGCGGGACATGACCGCGAACGCGGTGGCCTCCGGGTCGCCAGTCACCTCGTACACGTTGATGTCGCCGTTCCACGTCCGCTGCGCCGACCGGTTCCCCGCCCGCTCGAACGCTGCGGCGTCGGGGTGGATCGTGCCATTACGGTCCGGGACGAACACCTCCGCCCGTCGCTCACCCACAACGTACGGGTGGCCAGCAAGAACGGGGCCACCATGCTCACGGCCCGCACCACGGTTCGCCTCATAGGCGCGCACCTTCGCCAGTTCCTCCGGTGAGAAGGCGTTCTCGCCCAGCAACGCCAACGTGAGCAGAAGATCGTCGGCCCGTTTCTTAGCGTCGTCCGTGTTCAGATCCAGCTTGAACTTGTTCGCCAGCAGACGCACCAGTTCGCGCAGGACCGTGTTGAGGCCCTTCAAATCCTCGGTGGCCGGTTTGAAGTCCGGTGGCCGGAAATCGATGAGCTTCTCGTTCGGTGTCGCTTCGATCTCGGCGCGGTACAGGAGCAGTTCCCTTTTCAGGCGCGGGTACTTCTGGATTTCCCGGTCGATGCCTTGGAGAAGCAGGTCTCGTGCCTGTTGTGCCGTGATGTTGCCCTCGGATGCGCGTACCCGGGCGTCGACTTCGGCTTGGACTGCTTGGACCAGTCTGAGTGTCGCCCCCTGCTGATCGGCGATTGAGCGGGTCGCGACGCCGCGTTCCTCGGTGGTTTTTTTCGACGCGTCGAGCACAGCGAGTTGCGCGTCGCGGATGTCGTGCGCTGTCCGCACCTGCGACTCGAGGGTGTCGGTCAGCCGGTTCTCGGCCCGCGCCAACGCCACTGTCGCCCGCTCCCGCTCCAACCCGGACCCGAACCGTGTCGCCTTTTGCAGGGCAAGTCGGGCCTCAGCGATGCCAAGGTTCGCGTCCGTGACTTCGAGCGCCGCACGGGCCTGCGCTTTGAACGAGTCGGCCAGCCTGAAGTTCGCGGACTCGACGGCCAGCGCGGCCCGTTCGACGGCGTACAAGTCTTTCGCTGCCGCGGTGCTGCGAACCGACAACGCTTCCTCCGCTTGGGCGACACCGATAGTCGCCTCACGCACCGAGATGTACGCGCCGAGCGAGAACGACAAGGCATTCGAGAACTGGTCCGCGGTTGCCGCCGCCAGATCAAACCGCGCTGTCAGCGGGTCGATCCCCGACGCCAGTCTCGACATGGCGTTAGCCGCCGCCGCCGCGGATGGGGAGAGCCGGCCGAGGGCCTGCGAGAAATCGACGACGGCGTTGCCGGAATCATCAAGCGTCGTCGACAACGCTATCGCCGCACCCGTCGCTGCCTCACCGAACCGTGCGCCGGAACCGGAGAACAGGAGCGACTGAGCGAACGCGTCGTTGACCGCGGCGATACCGGTCTGGGCAGAACTGACCGCGGTCTCGAGGGATCCGATGCCGTTCGCTAGTTCGGCCTGCGCCAGTTTCGAGAGTTTCGCCTGCGTGGCGTTCGCTTGCAACGCGTTCGTGTAGTCGTTGAACACGGCGTCGAGGTCTTTCGGCGTCAGGTCCAGCTCGGCGGCAAGGATTTTCACGTCCGCGGCCGCCGCCTTCGCTGCGCCGCGCTCGACGAGCCCGGCCAGCGCCTGGTCTATGTCGTTGTACCGGTCGGATAGGCGCCGCAGCCGGTCCTCGTCCTCCCGCAGGAAGGGGGGAATGAAGAGGTCACGCAGGCTGCCGGTGAGGCTCGTGTTCTTCAATTCGCGGGTGAGTCGTTCGACGAAGCTGTTCCCGGTGCGACCTGCGGCCAACACCTCGTCCAGGTTCTTGGCGTCCGACGCGAGATCGACGAGCCGTCCGGACAGTTCGTCGAGTTTGGGTGCGCCGCGCACCAGTTCGTCGAGAGCGCCGCCCAATGCGGACACGCCCGACGCTGCGAGCCCGAGCCCGACAGCGACACCGCCGACTTTGCCGAGTCCTACGAGGCCAGTCCCCGCGAACTTGCCGGCCCCACCCATCGCGACCAGCGACGCCGTCGTGGACTGCACCAGGGCACGCAAACGAATGAGGATGGCGGCGCCCGCGGTCAACCCGAAAAAGGCGAGGCCAGCCCCGGTCACTTCGGCCGGCAGGTCCGCGATCGCATGCGACAGCCCGGTGACGAGCGGCGTCGTCCTCACGATCGCCGGGGCGAGACCTGCGCCGATCGCCTCCTTCATTTCGTTGAACGCCACGCTCGCTCGTTGGATACCGCCGTCGGCGTCCGCGAGCGCGGCGGCGACGCCACCGAACTCGGTGTTGAGCTCTTTCAGGATGATCTTCTGTGCTTCCATGACGCGGCCCGACTCGGCCAGCGTCTGAATTTGGCCGCGCTGCTGCTCGGTGAAAACAACGCCGACACGGGTGAGCGCGGTGACGCCCCGGATCGGGTCGTTTAACGCCTTCCCGATCTGGATGGCGGCGCCTTGCAGGTCGCCGCCCATGGCCGCCGACAGGTCGAGGACCGCCTCGGTCGACTGGTTGAAGATGTCGTTGCCGCGGCCGACGCTGTTCCGCAGATTGGTGAACGTGAGCAAAACGTTTTCGGCGCCGCGGACTACGTCGTTGTCGACTGCGGCCAGGTTCCCAAGCCGGTCAGCGAGCCGGTCAACATCCTTAGCGGACACCCCCGCTACCTGACCGGTGGAGCGGAGCACGGCGTTCGTCTGCGCGATACCACGGGCGGACTGAGCGAACTCGGCGACAGACGACTGAATGAACTGGAAGCCCTGCCGGATAGCCGAAAACGCGGCGACACCGGTCAATCCGCCGGCGAATGCCTTCGAGAACGTCTTCGCCGACGCGTCGCCGATTTCGGTCCCAGCCTTGGCGCCAGCGGTCCTCGACGTCGAAGCGATGTCCTTCTGGATAGCGTCGACCGACGACTTCGAGAGACGAAGCTCGAGTTCGCCTTCGGCGAGAACCGCCACCTACGACGCCCGTCGTTGAGCGACGGCGCGTATGGCGTCACGAATGATGTTCTTCGCCTTCAACCCGGGGTGCATGACGTGGCCGAACATGACGACGCGTCGCCCGCCGCGCCCGGTGAACGCCAGCCACGTCTCCCCGGACCGCGGGATCCGGTACGGGCCTCTCGTTCCGTACTCCTGGAAGGCGGCGTGGGCGACAGGGTTCTCCACACGGATTCTGCCTACGACGGGGCCGGAACCGCCGACGACGGTCGACGACCGGTACCCGGCCTCCATGCGCCCCGTCCGCCGCGTTGTCCGTTCCCGCGCCACCCGCTTCGTTTCCCGCGTGCATCGGGCGGCGAGCGGCTGCATGACCTGCGGCAGCCGGCCCTGCTCGCGGATTGCTTTGGCGAGCGCGACCGAGTCGACACGGAACTGTGCGACGGCCACCGTCAATCCTTCGGCTTCGACACGAGGCCCATCACGCCGGCCGTGTCATCGGGCCGCATGCCCCACGTCCGCCGCTTGTATCCCGGGTCGAGGTCTTGGCGCCACAGGTGGCCGCCCTCCTCGAACGTCTTCTCCATTTCCGCGCGGGCGACCGCGTCGACGCCGTCAGCGACCAACGAGTGAGCGATGTCGAGCACGTCACGCAGGTCCATGTCGACGGTTAAGCGGACGCCGTCTCGGAGGAGCCGTCCTTTGGCGTAGCCCGCGTTCGCGTCGAGCCACCCCGCGAGCCAGAGGACGGCGTTGAAGGGCGTGGCTTGGAGTACTCCTCGACCAGCCACCTAGCGATCTCGCCGAGCGTCTCCAACGGAATGTTGATGTCCGACCCGTAGATGAGGTCGTTGAACCGCTCGAAGTCGTCGCCCTCGAGCGCCGATCCGATCACCCCTACGAACCCTGCCGCCTGCCGGGTTTTGTCTTCGGCCTGCGCCGCGTAGAACAGGTTCACCATCGCGCCGGCGGGCATGGTCGGCTTGCAAATGAACTTGTGGTCCGGTCCGAGTCCGAACTCTGGTCCGGACGCCGGTTCGTCGGCGGGAAGGTCGAATATTCGCATGCGCGGAGTGTACGACCCGCCCGCTACGGGCGCGGGTTACGCGGTCACGGCCGGTGGAAGTACAGGTGGGTCACAGGTAGCCCCATGACAGTGATGGCGGTGGCCGCGGTCAGTCGCCATCCGATCTGGGCGACGCCCTCGAGCAGGTAGGCGCCGGTGTCCATGTCTTTCTCGCTGATGAGTGGTCCGGGCTGGGCGAGGAATGTCAGCGCCCCGTCGTCCCACGCTTCCTGCGCGTCCCGAATCGTCTTGCCGGCGGCGGTCTCCAAGAACGTTTTCAGCAGGCCCATGACCGGTGACCATACATGGAGGACGCGGAGCGGGCAGGTGTCACACGCTTAGGAGGTCGACGGCGACCGTCAGTTTCGCCCCGCCGACGACGCTCTCGATGGGCAGGAGTTCGGCGATGAGGACGCCGTGATGCTGGCATGGGGTGACGCCGAGGATCTGTTCCACGTTCCGCCACATGATGTCGAGGTCGCCGTGCGTGATAGCGGACGCCGCGTTCTGGTCGGCGGCGACCGGAGCTGCGACGGAGACCGAGGACGGCATGCAGCCACGCCACACGGCGACCGTGACCGTGGCCGACCATTCGCCGAGCCTCACGTAGACGCCGAGCGGTTCACCGGGTGCGCCCCGGTTCACGGCGTCGACGGAGACCACAACTTGCTCGCAGTCGGCGGAGACCGTGTCAAACGGGCCTGGCGCGACGTACTGCAACGAAGGGAGCGCGACGGGCGGCGCCTGCGCGGCCCATACGGCGTTCACGTTGGCGAGCACGCTGTGCGCGTAAGCGTTGAGACCCATCAGTCGTCGTCGCGTTGCGCGATGAGGATTACGAGCGTCGAGACGGCACCGAACCACAACGCGGGCAGCGGCAACGGGCGTACGGCCCACACGGCGCCCACCACGGCGAACGACACCCACGCCCCGGAGCAGGCCGAGCAGGAAACTCCGGCTGCCCACGCGTTGCCGAACCGGCGGGCCACCCACTGCTCCACCCAGTCACGCGTCTTCTCGACGGGCGGGAACGCGTCGTGCGCCCACAACCTCCACACCCGGTACGCGGCTAGCACCATCAACACGAGTAGCAGCGGGTAACTCACCTACCAACCGTACGCGTCCCAGCACACGCGGAGAGTGCCGCCGATAACTGGCGCTCCGTCACCGGCGCTGGCCCGCACCCGGAACGAGTTCAACCCGACCGTCGCAGCGTCTATCGAGAGCTCCGCTATCAGTGATGAGGGCACATCGCCGAGTCCGGCGTTGGCTTTGATGAACCCGGTGGGGAACGCGGCGGGCAAAGTGATTGTCGCGAAGCCGTTGACGTCGGTCACCACGACGGTCTGACCGACGTAGGCGATTATCCCGACGAGGGGTGCGCCGCCACCGATGTACGCACCGGTCGACTGCCCATACAACGGGTCGGGAGTCGCCATAAGGCCGTCGTTGACACCAGCGCCGGTGCAGTCGAGCAGGTTGCGGACGTCGTTATCGAGCTTGACGTTCACTTCGTACGGCGTCGCCAAAGACCCGTCGCCGTCGACGGTGGTGCAGGACCCGTCTTCGACGGCAGCGGTGGCGGCGAACAGGCCAGCCGGCCCGCATTGAAGACTGTTCGCCGCGTTCGGGTCGACGTCGACGCCGATCACGGCCGGTGATGCGGGCGTGCCAGCGCCGGTGACGGTCGTGCACGCGCCGGCGGAGATCGATGCCCCCGTAGCGTTCGACGACGCACAACCGCAGCGGCCTGCCACTTAGACCACTTCTCGCGTCATTGGTTCACGGTAGGTCACGCGGGTGCCCGCCACGCGGTCATACGCGACAGGTCCACGGCTCGCCCCGGCCGGCGTTTCGAGTCGGCGTCGAGCGACGCCAACCACATGTCTACGAGACGCAGGCCGCTGAACCCGGCCACGAACGCCGACGACGGGTCACTGAAGTTGACGGCCAACTGTTGACGGGTGAACGACTGAACATGGCCCGGTATCTGGCAGGCACCCGGATTGTCGAACGCGTTGACGAGCTCGCACGCGATTTCTTGGACGACGAGCATGCCCATTTCGTCGGGCGGCGAGCCGAATGTCCCGTCAATCTCGAACGTCCCGTGATCGGTGTCCGGGTCCTGTGTGAGCCGCTGACAGCACGGAAAAGTCCCGTCGTCGGTGCGGACCAATCGGTTGTCGCCGTACAACACCCAGTCGGCGGCGTCGAGCGTGGCTCCGTCGACTTTGACCGACGCGATGGCCCACACCTGTTCCCGGATGACTGCTTCGGTTGCTCGTCCGCATCCGCAGCCGATCCGGCATCGGCATGTTGGGAGCAGGGCCTGCGGGCGGAGCCGCATGTTCCGCAGCCCGAAGTTATGGCCGGACAGGTTGGCGGCGATGATCGACGCGGCGCGGGCGATGACTTCGGGGTCGATGTCGCAGGGCGAGCAGTTCAGTTCAGCGGCTGGCACCCACGGGCAGACCTCTGGCGGGGTCGGAGGGCAAATGTCGGCTGCCACAACGTCAGGCTACGACGATCAAGTCTGAGCGCCCACGACTTGCAGTCCGCACGCCGACACTGGCGGCGCCGCGTCGGCGATGTAGATGAGCGGCGAATCGGTCGTGTCGTGCGTGCCCCAGTCGTTCGCGGGGCCGTTACCCCAGTTCGAGTTAGCGAACACGCGGCCCACGAACTCGTTCTGCAACGCCGTGTTCCCGAACGTACGACCCGTCGGCCGCCACGACCGGGTGCGCGGCAGCGCCCACTGGTAGTAGCCGAACGTGCCGTCCTGGGTTTGGCCGTCCTCGGCGAGGCGGACCGACCACAGTTCGATACTGACACCGCTGGACGGCACCGCACGCCCGAGGGGCGGGAATTTGCCTCCGACCGTGTCGGCGCCCGTCGCGAGCGCGACGAACCCGGACGCGATGAGAGCGGACAGTTCGGCGTCCGGCTCACAAATCTTCAGGGTGGCGTTCCACCAGCGGGTGATGTCGTCGCCCTTGAAGTCGATGCAGTAGTCGCCGCACCCGTTCTGCTGCTCGATCGACTCGCCTTCCCGCACCTCCGGTTCCAACACCAACTCGACGAGCGTGTTCGACACGTACAGGTCGTTGCCTGACGGCGTCGCGCCGGTGGCGGACAGTTCCGCGATCCGCATCATGCACGCCCTGATGGATCCGTGGTCACAAGTGAGGTTTGCCATCGTGTGTCTCCTAGTTGGCCGTCGGAACGGTGATGAGAGCCGCCCATATCGCGCATGGGTCGAAGCGGTAAATCATTTGGCGTTCGGCGAGCACGTAGTACTGGTTCGTGCGCCGATCCAGCCAGCGTGACTCCGCCTGCTCGGGTTCGAGGCGGACCGGCGCCATCTCATACTCGACTGGGCCGGTCACGTATACCCACACCTGAGCAGCCGTCGCCGGCAACCCGTCCGTGTCGCCCGACACCCTTGGACCCGTGTTCCCCGCATCCGGGTAGCCGGGGCCAGGCGAGACGACGGCGAGACCGTCGACGCCGAGCACCTGGCCCGTCAGGTCGATGGTGCCGTTCTGGACGAGGATCGGGACGAGGCGCAGCGGTACATGCAGCGTCGCGCCACCCACAAACGTGCCGGCCGCGTACGCGGCGAGAAGCCGGCCGATGGCGTCGACGGGGTTGAGCGCGCCACCCGAGTTGATGATGTGCGTCTCGTCGAACTCGTCAACGGCGCCGGGGAACGGTGCTTGCAGCGACGGGTTGACCGAGTCGCCGGTGTTCGTCAACCCGGTCCACAGTTCGTTCGACAGGAGCCACGCCGACGCGGCGTCGAGCTGCGAGCGTGTTTCGGGGTCGAACTCGCCTTCGGCGTTGATGCGGAGTAGCCAGTCGCACTGCGCGGCCACGAGCCCGACGAACGGGTAGAAGTCCGCGAGCCCGACCCCGGACGGCGACGGCTTTTCGTCGTCGACACCGGGGCAGAACGCCCACTGGTCCGCGGCGAAGCAGTGTGTCTGCCGGTACTCGATGCCGGAGCGCCAATCGATGCCCTGCGGGAGCCGGGACGCCGCTGTGAGAAGCGACGGTCCCGGCCCGCGAGGAACGATGCCCGGTGCTCGGGTGGTGCCACCCATAAGGGTTAGCTCCTAATCGCCTAGGCGCAGGCGAGCGCGGTGGACGTTGCTGCGCGGGAGCCGGATGCGGCGGACGTGAGGGTGATCTTCGCCCACGGCGGCGAGCCGTGCTTCGTGAGCAGAGCGAACTCTTCCTGGAACCACTGCCGCTTGTTTTGACGCATCAGCTGCGGATCGGCCTGCACGCCGGTGTCGATGACACCCGTTGAGCCGTACAGGGCGGACGGGGTGTGGATGAGCCGCAGCGGCCACTCGCAGGGCCCGTCGCTGAGCGCGGTCGGGTCGTTGACTGCGGGGAGTGGCGTGTCCCACGTTGCGTCCGTCTCGTCTCGGAGGTCGACGATGTCGACGCCGAGGATCGTGGACAGGCGAGTGAGGATGCGGGTCAGCGACTCGGCATATTCGTCGTTCACCATCCCGTCCTTGCCGTGCACGTCGGCGACAAGCATGCGCCCGAACCCGTGCGGGAGGAACAGCGTGTAGTCCTCGGCGTCGAGACGCTCCGGGTACGTGATCCGCGCCAGCGTCGTTTCGACGGCGTAGATCGTGTCGGGGAGCAGCGAGTAGTCGCCAGTACGCGTGTACTGGATCGACAGGGCGTCCATCAGGTCGAGCAGCTGGATCGTGCGGGCACGGATCCGGGCGGCGGTCAGCTTGGACATGATGTCCCGGATGCGTTCCGGGTTCGACATTTCCGTGGTGACGTCGAACGTCATGCACGCCGTCGCCGCCGTCGCGGTCACTTCGCACGGCGAACCGCACACAGCGTCGAGGCACGGCTTCCACGTCGCCGAGTCGTCGGCATCGACCAGCGCCTGGTCGGTGTCGTCCCACCCGGCCTGCGCGCCCGACGTCACGCCGGCGAGCGTGATGGCCGGTGTGAAGTTGAACCCGAGCCGGCTGATCGCCCGCGACGGCAGCGCCGACGCGAACGGGTCGGCCTGCGACACGTAGTCGGGGATGTCGCGGATGATGTCGAGCGGGTCGCAGATCGCAGCGGTGACCGGCTTCGGGCGGCCCATCTTTTCGGCCCGGCGCACTTGGTGCGCTTCGACGGCCTCTCGGATCAGCTGGTCGTTCCGCTGGTAGCCGTTCGCGGTCGACAGGATCTCGATGCCGAGCTCTGAGCCCATGTCCTCATACGCGGCGACCGACGCCACGTACGCCTTGACCTGCTCACCCTTGGGGCGCAGCTGGTTCTTGACCTGGTCGGCGATCTCGCCGATACGCATGAGAGACACTTCGGTGCCGAACGGAACGATCTGTTGCGACGCCGCGGCGGTCATGGCGGCACGCGGACGGGTGCGGGCCGCAACGGGGGCCTGCTGCGCCGCTGTCTGCGGGGTGCGTGCTCCGGCGACGCCGGTGGCGGTCAGACCGGCGGCGATCGCCTCAGGTGTCGGCGCATCAGCGTCGACCGGCGCCGCCGGGTCCACGGGCGGCACGACAACCTCAGCCGGATCGGGCTCGGCGGCAGAGTCGGGCTCCGACGGCAATTCAACGGTCTCGTCAAGCACGCGCAGGCTGTCGGCCATCTCAACAGTCTCGGTCTGACGGCGCGTGATCTCATCGGCGATGCGCTTCTGCGCCTCCCGGTACCCGCGCAACGCGTCTACCTGGGCACGAGTCTTAGCGTCGGTGCGTTCGGCCTTGAACTTCGCCTCGAGCTTCGCATGGAGTTCGCGCAGGGCGTCCTCGTCGATGCCGTCGAAGTTCGGTGGGACATCAACATCGGACGGCGTGGTCTCGTCGACGGGGCCGTCGCCGCCCCGGACCTCCGGGATCATGCGGGCAGTGACGGGGTCAAGCCAGAAGGCTCGGAATCCTGCGATGACGATGCGGATCGGGGAGTGCTCGAACATGGACTGGGCCTCTCTTGGACG
>DATDOY010000044.1:0-3780 GCA_035293045.1 Acidimicrobiia bacterium | reverse complement strand
GGTGGATGGCTGCTGGCGGTCTTACTGACTTGTGAGTCAACAAGCGTAGGGGCACTAGCAGAGGACGGGCACCTCGGGGTCGGGCGCCCGCGCCCCGAACTCGACGTGGGCGAGGCCCTCGCTCGTGAAGCGTTCGACGCCGCCGCCACGGGGGCCGCGGTCGATCTCGAGCACGGCGCGGGCGATCTCGGAGTTGGCGCACCACGCGTGGGCGCCGTCCGGGTCCTCGTAGGTCACTTGCGCCATCTCGGCGGGGGTCGCCTCGAGGACGGCGCGCACTCGGGCGTCGGCCGTCCTCCCCCGCAGTTCCCACCGGTGTCCTTCGATGCGCGACCGCGCCGCCGCCACCCAGGGCAGGGCGTTGCACGCGAACGACTCCCCTCCGACCTCCGCATAGAGAAAGGTCGGGCCGCCGGGCGCGGCTCGGCCCGGAGCAAGGAGCGGGACGGCCCACACGGCCTCGACCAGGACGTCGTCGCGCACCACCGGGTCGTCCTCCACTTCGCCCGCGCCGTCGGGACGGTCGGGACGGAACGCCGAGCAGTGGCCCCACGCCCAGCGGGCGGCATGCTGTCGGCCCCACAGGTGGGTCTGACACCCTCGCGCCCCCTCGAGCGTGATCGTCTCGTCGCCGATGGAGACGGATCCTCGGAACACGGCATTGACCGTCGGTGACACGACGCGGGTGGACGGGATCTTCGAGCGGCCGATGCGGCCCGGGATGTGCCACATCGCCGAGGGCGACGGGTCCCAGGTCAGGTCCCACGCGAGCCCCACCTCGGGAAGCTCGCCGCGCGCGTTGCCTTCCTCGAGGACGCCCGACGTCGACTCGAGCCGGACGCTCATCGTGCCGTCGGGCGGCCAGACCACCGGCGCCGTCGCCTTTCCGCCGACCGCGGGACGTCCCGGCGTGAAGACGAACCCCCACAGCTCGGCCACGGGCGCGCGGGCGGCGTCCTTGGGGACCTCGAGGGTGTAACGGAACCAGAACCCCCGCCCGGTTGCAGGGTCGGAGAGGGTGAGATACCAGACCTCGTAGTGGCCCCGGCTCGCGCCGTCCCAACGGGGATCGTTGGCGCCGAGCGCCGAGTCGAGGACCTGCGAGGCCACGCGCGCCTCAGCCGCCGAGCAGGACGGTCGACGACAGCCCGATGGCCACGAGCGTCGAATCGGGGTTCCACACTTCGACGGCGGTGGCCACCATGCCGCCCGCGATGCGGCCGAGGCGCCCGACCGAGATCATCTCCGCCGCCACCTCGTCGCCGACGAAGCGCAGGGAGAGGTCGGGGTTGGGCATCGGGACCGGTTCCTTCAGCGCGGTGACGACGGGAACCCCGACGCAGAAGTCGGCCGCCATGCACGCCGCTTCGGCCGCGCTCGACGGATCGGGTTCCCACGGGATGAGGACGCGATGCACGTGGCCGCCGAGCGTCTCCCCGAGCAACGCCGGCTCCATGACGTCGACGATCGGGGCGTGCATGCGGAGGGTGGTGCCCTCGCCCCCGGGGTCCGGCGGCGGCAGCCGCCCCGGATGATCCTGCGCCGACAACGCCTCGGGATTCACGAACGTCGCGGTCGAGCGGGCCGCGAGCTTCCCGGCCTCGTCGATGAGGTCCACGGCGACGGTCGTCACCGTGCGGCCGGCGTTGACGGTCTCGACCGCGGCCGTGCAGGTCGGCGTCGACAGTCCGCGCACGAAGGTCGTATGCAGCGACAGCGGGAGCCGTCCCGCCGCCGCCGGGCGCGCCGCCATCAGCGAGGCGGCCGCCACGGCGCCGCCGAACACACCCCCGAAGGCGCCATGGATGCGCTCGCCCAACTCGAAGGAGCACGAACCGTCCTCGCCGGGGCGGGCGCCGAGGAACTCGGCCGCCGTCACCATGCCGACCCCACCGTCATCCGTGGACGCGGGACGCGTCGGGCGGGGTGCCGTCGGGCGGCCACGACTCGGTGAAGTCCTCGATGGGGACCTCGAGACTCCGCAACACGCCCGACACCATGCGCCAGGCCCCAATGGCCATGAACAACTCGAGCAGCGCGTGGTCGCGCTCCTCCGGTGAGGCGGCCGGGATGGCCGCGATGCACGCGTCCCACGTGGCGGCGCTGACGGCCCCGCGCTCGAGCACCTCGTCGGTAGCGGCGAGGACGGCGCGATCCGCGGCGTCGAAGCCGTCGTGTCGCTGCCAATCGCGCGTGGCCGCGAGGTCGGCGGCGGGAACGTCGAAGAACGTGTGGCCGACCCGCCAGTGCTGGCCCCACTCGTACTCCGACCCGGTGACCCATCCGATCCGCATGATCACGAGCTCGCGCAACCGGTGCGGGAGGGTGTTGCGAAACAGGAGCATTCCGAGGAGGTCGTTGAACGCCCGGGCCAGGCGCGGGTGGCGCAGGAGGACCCGGAAGATCGACAGCTCCGCCATCTCCGCGGGGACCCCACCGTCGGTCGCGATGGCCCTCGCCTCGTCGACCGGGAGCATGGGGACGCGTGCGTCACCCGACGGTCCGCTCATGGCGTGATGACTACTGTCCGCCGGGTCGTGATCACGGAGTGATCACTCCCGTTCGTCGGGTCGTGATCACGGAGTGATCACTCCGTGAATCGGAGGGGTCTCGTCACCCTCCCCCGCCATGGTGCGGAGCAGGTCGGCCGCGCCGTCGAGCGACGCGGTGCGACGCGGGAGTTCCTCGAACGGGTACCGACCGGAAGCCAGCAGGTCGATGGCGGCACGGTACGACGCCCCATCGACGCCGAGGGCTCCGATGACGTGGACCTCCTTGAACACGAGGAGATCGGGGGCGAACCCGGGTGCCTCGGGGGTGCCCCGCGTCCCCGCGATGACGACCCGGCCGGCGTGGCGCGCCAGCTCGATCGCCTGCGCGAACGCCGCCGGCGCCTTGGCGGTCACGTCGACGACCACGTCGGCGAGATTGCCGGTCGCCTTGCGCAGTTCGGTCTCGGGGTTGGCCTGCGCCACGTCGACGACGAGATCGGCGCCGAACTGCTTGGCCATGTCCAGGCGCGCCGCGTCACTCGGCCCTCGCCCCGTCACCATGACGAACCCCGCCCCTGCCTCTTTCACAGCAGCCACCGCGGAAAGCCCCCGGATGCCGGGGCCGAGGATCGCCACGACGTCGCCGGGTTGCGTGTCGGGCACGCCGACGCCCCAACGGATGCCGGCGCCGAGCGGGTTGAAGACGGTGGCGAGCACCGGGTCCATTCCGTCGGGGATGGGGTGCAAGACGGCGTCGGGAGCGAGGTACTGGTACTCGGCGTACCCACCCCAGAGGCCCGGCGGCGTGCCCAGGCCGAGGAACCCGTAGCTGTCGCGGAGCCCGTGCTTGCGACATCCGCGGTAATCGCCGTCGACACAGCGGTCGCACTCCCGGCAGGACTGGAAGATGTCGAGGGCGACGCGATCGCCCTCGGCGACGCCCCATCGCTTCGCCGCGTTCTTTCCGGCGCGCTCGACGATGCCCACCGACTCGTGACCGGGCACGAAGGCGCCGGGTCCGGGGAGGGCGCCCGTGTACTGCTCGTGGTCGGTTCCGCAGAGGCCGCACGCCTCGACGCGCAACAGGCCGTCGTCGTCGCTCGTCTCCGGCAGCGGAAGCTCACGGACCTCGAGTTCACGCGGCGCGGTGAGGATGAGGGCGCGGGCGGAGTCGGTCACCGAGCGCGGACCCTAGTGCGCCGCGTCAGGACGCCGACGAGCAGCGCGGCGGCTCCGGGTGCCATCGACATCGACAGACCCGTGGCGGGGAGCACGCCCCGGGGCGTCT
>DATDOY010000043.1:0-5152 GCA_035293045.1 Acidimicrobiia bacterium | reverse complement strand
CGGTCCGATCGAGCCGCTGCTCGACGACCCCGACGTCACCGAGGTCATGCTCAACGGCCCGGGCCGCTCGTGGATCGAGCGCCACGGGCGGCTCGAGGCGGTCGCCGTCGACCTCGACGCCGCCGCCATCGGCCGAATCGTTGAACGCATCATCGCCCCGCTCGGCCTGCGGTGCGACCGAAGCGCGCCGGTCGTCGACGCCCGCCTCCCCGACGGTTCGCGACTCCACGCCGTCCTTCCTCCCGTGGCCATCGACGGCCCCTACGTGAACATCCGCCGGTTCCGCTCGGTCGGGGTTGGGCTCGACGCCTTCAGCGACGACGCTCGTCTGCACACCCTGCTCCGCTGGGCCGTGCACGTGGGATGGAATCTGCTCATCAGCGGCGGGACCAGCTCGGGCAAGACGACCCTCCTGAACGCGCTGTCGGCTTCGCTTCCGGCCGACGACCGCATCGTCACCATCGAAGAGACGGCCGAGTTGGCGTTGGCGCAGCCGCATGTCGTCCGCCTCGAGGCGCGCCACCCCAACGCAGAAGGCGCCGGCGCGGTGTCGGTCCGCGACCTCGTGCGCGCGTCGCTGCGGATGCGCCCCCAGCGCATCGTCATCGGCGAGGTGCGCGGCGCCGAGGCGCTCGACCTCATCGAAGCGCTCAACACCGGCCACGACGGTTCGCTCTCAACGATCCACGCCAACGGCCCCGCCGAGGCGCTCCTCCGCCTCGAAACCCTGGCGATGCGGGGTGGCGACCTCCCGCCCTCAGCGGTGCGGGCGCATGTGTCGTCGTCGATCGACGCGGTGATCCAGGTGGTCCGCGACCCTGACGGCGCTCGCCGCGCCGCCGCGGTGGCCGAGGTCACCGGCGACCCACCGGAGTTGTCGACGAGATCGCTGTGGACGGCCCACGCTGGGCTGATCGCCACGCCGAGTCGCCCGGCGCGTCGATTCGACGCCCCCGCGTTCGGGGCCACCGCGTGACGCGGGTCGTGGTGGCAACGGCGTTGGCGATCGCGCTGGCGTGGCGCGCGCGGCGCCAGTCGAGCGCCGAGCGAATCCGGTCGCTGTCGGCCGCGCCGGCGAGGGCGCTCACGGTTCCTCGGCCCATCGCCCAGATCGTCGGCCGCGCGCTCGCCCGAGCGGATCTCCGCGTGTCGCCTCCGGACGCTCTCGTCGCATGGTGGGCAGCCATCATCGCCCTCGGCATCCTGGGTGTGGCCCTGGGCGGCTACTGGGGTGCCCTGGTAGGAGCCCTCGCGGCCGGCGCGGCGGGGCCCGCGCTCCTCTTTGTGTGGCGCCGCCGTCGTGAAGAGCGACTCCGCGCCGCGTTGCCCGACCTCCTCGACGACGTCGCCCGTGATCTCCGCGCCGGCGGCACGGTCGTGGGTGCCATCGAGCGACTCGCCCGCCTCGACTCGACCCTCGGCGTCGAGGCCGAGGCGATCCGCCGCCGGCTCGCGCTCGGCCTCGGCATCGAGGAGTCCTTGGCGTCGTGGGCGCGCTCACACGAGCATTCGCTCGCCGAGCGCGCGGTGCGCTCGTCGGCCGCCGCGCTCCACATCGCCGTCGTGAGCGGCGGTCGGGGAGCGCCGTCGCTCCAGGGTCTCGCCGTCGCCATGCGAGACGACGCCCGCATGGCAAACGAGGCCCGAGCGCAGGCGGCGCAAGGCCGGTTGTCGGCGCTCCTCCTCGGGATGCTTCCGCTCGGGTCGCTCGGCTTCTCGGCGCTCTTCGACGCCGAGTCGACCACGGTGTTGGTCGGGACCCCCCTAGGCCGGGCGTGTCTCGCGGCGGGGCTCGCGTTTGAGGTCGCCGGGTTGGTGTGGATGCGCCGCGTCGTGCGCGTCCCCGCATGAACTCGTTCGCGTCGCCCGCGGGGCCAGCGACGTGAGCGTCGCGGTGACGGTGGGCGCGGCGGCCGTCGCCTGGGTGCTCTTCGATCGCGCCCGGCCCGGGCGCGTGGTCGACCGCTTTCCCGTGTCCGGCGTCGGCGCGGAGGCCCGCGCCGGGACGTCGACCGACGACCGGTCAGGTCTGGCGCGGACCCCCTCACGCGTCGCGAGCGCCCTCACAACGCGGGTGGCGGCGCTCCTCCAACCATTCCGGACGATGGCCGAGGCGAGACGGTCCCGTGCCGCGCTCGAACACGAGTTGCCGGCCCTTGCCGAGTTGCTCCGAACCGCACTCACCGCCGGCCTCAGTCCCGCGCAGGCCATCCGTCTCGTCGCGCCGCTCGCACCACCGGTGGCCTCGCGCCTGTTGTCCCACGCCGCGTCCGGCCTCGGGCTCGGCCTCGGCCTTTCGGCCGCCCTGGATCCGTTGCGTTCGGCGAGCCACGAGGCTGCCGGCGTCACCGACGCCCTGTGTGCGTCCGCCGAGTTGGGTGCGGGGGCGGAGGGAGCGTTGGGGCGCATCGCCGACGAAGCGCGCGTCGCCCTTCGCCAACGCGCGGAAGCCCGCGCGCGCACCGTTCCCGTGCGCCTGCTCTTCCCCCTCGTGCTGTGTGTCCTGCCCGCCTTCGCGCTCTTGGGGGTCGCCCCGGCGCTCCTCGCCGGGTTCGCGGGCTAACGCCTTCTGGCTTCTCGTGAAAGGAATTCGACCATGACTGTCTTCACCGAGCGACTGCGTCGCTTCACTGCCCACGTCCACGCCCGTCTCGTCACCATCCACGCCCGCTTCGTCGCCGGCCCCGACGCAGGCCAAACGACCGTGGAGTACGCCCTCGTCATGCTGGGCGTTGCCGCCGTCGCCGGATTGTTGTTGGCCTGGGTCCGCGGCACCGACCTGTTCGAAAAGCTCTTCGACAAGATCGTCAAGAGCATCACGCCCTAGTGCTAGTGCGGATCCATTCGGAGTCCGGTCAAGCCACGGTCGAGTTCGCGTTCCTTCTTCCCTTGGCGCTGGCCGTCCTGCTCCTGATCGTGCAGGCGGGGTTGGTCGTGCGCGACCAGGTCGCCGTCGTACATGCCGCGAGAGAGGCGGCCCGTGCCGCCGCCGTCGACCCCAACCCAAGGCGCGCCGAGGCGGCGGCGGGTCGGGTGCTCGGCGGCGCGCACGTTGAGGTGCGCGACCGTGGCCCGGTCGGGGCGCCGGTCGAGGTGCGCGTGTCGTATCGCTCGCGCACCGACCTCCCGATCGTCGGCCCCCTCCTGCCGAATCCCGTGCTGCACGCCGAGGCCGTGATGCGGGTTGAGCGTTGAGCGCTGCCGACAGACGTGTGCGTACGGGGTCGCGCAGAAAGCGACGCCATACGCACACGTTCGCCCGGCCCGGCGAGCAGGGGGCGGTGGCGATCGTGATGATCGTGGCGATTGCACTCGGCGGGGCTCTCCTCACCCAGGTCGGTCGTCTCGGAGCTCACGCCGTGGCCCAGGCCCGCGCCGAGATCGCGGCCGCCGCCGCCGCCCTCGCCGCGGCCGACGCGCTCGCGCTCGGGCGAGGCGCGCACGCGGCGCGACGGGTGGCGATCGACACCGCCGAGGCCAACGGGGCGAGCCTGCGACCGACCGACTGCACCTGTACGGGGCGCGTCGTGACCGTTGAGGTGACCGTGAGCTTTCGCCAAATGGGGCCGATCCGCGCCATTGCTCGCGCGCGGGCTCGGGCCGAGATCCGTCCGGTTTTCGCCGACTTCGCGCGGTAAGTGGGACTAGCCAAGCGGAACGTGGTCATTCACCATCTGGTCCAACAGGGCTAGCCCGTACGGGTGGGCCCGATCCGGAGAGGGATCAACATGCACGACCACGCCATCGGAGCCGGCGCCACGGCTTCCATCGCCTCGACCCCCAGCGCCGCCCCCTCGATCATCGCCTCCGGCGCCGCCGCGGACGTTCCCCCCGCCGCCGCGGCGCCGTCTCTCGCGGGGCTGCCCATCCTCACGACCGGGTAGTCCGGAACAGGATCCCCCGGGGGCCTCTCCGGCCCCCGGGGGAAGTACATTCGGCCGGCTGAAGCGTGCACTTCGCTCCGATGTCGGTTGAACGAGCGGAAAGCACTGCAAACGGGCACAACCACCAGGGCCCACAGGATCAGAGCAGGGAACAGGACCGAAGGCAGAGAAGGCAGAGATCGATGCACTGGCTCACACACAACGCATGGGCACGGAAGGGGCTCTCGAGCCTCAGCATCCTGCTCGCCGTCGTGGGTGTCGGGATGCTCGCCTACCCGTTCGCGACCAACCTCTACCAGAGCCGCCTGCAGGACGACCTCGAGAACGAGCTCGCCGACAAGGGCGCCGAGGCCTACCGCTCCGACAGCTTCGGTGAGGGCGACGCCCTCACCCGCCTCGAGATCCCCAAGACCGGCGTCGACGTCGTCGTCGTCGAGGGAACCTCGGCATCCGCGCTGCGTGCCGGCGCCGGTCACTACCCGGCCTCGCCGCTGCCCGGTGAGGTGGGCAACGTCGCCATCGCCGGTCACCGCACCACCTACGGCCGCCCGTTCCACGACAACGACAAGCTCGCCACCGGCGACGAGATCCTCCTCACTACGCCGGTCGGGAAGTACACGTATCGCGTGGTGAGGGACCCCTACGTCGTTGGCTCCCACGACTGGGCCCCCATCACGAACCAGCCCGGCATCCGGGAACTCACGCTCACCACTTGCCACCCCAAGGGTTCGGCCAAGCAACGCCTGATCATCAAGGCCGAGCTTGTCCCGGCCTGATCGCACCACACACCACAGCACACCGGAGACAACACCAATGCGCCGATTCATCGCACTCACCGCAACCGCAGCCCTGGCGCTGATCCTGGTCCCGTTCGCGGCTCAGGCTCAGGATCCCGAACAGCAGATCGAAGAGACCATGTCGGTCACGATCCAGAACCCGGGGACCATCACGACGGCGGGCAATGTCACGGTGACGGCCACCATCAAGATCGCCGATCTCAACGCGGACGAGATCAAGTCGTACAAGGTCGAACTGTTCAACGGTGCCGGTACTGCGCTCCTCGGACAGTTCTGCTCGGTGACCTACAACGCGCCCGAGCCCCCGAATGAGGGCGTGAAGAAGGTGGACATCGCGTTCACGTGGAACTCGAAGCGAATTCCGGCGGCCAACGGCGCCGAGAACTGCGAGGGCGGTACGGGCACCGTGTTGCCCTCGGGTGGCTCACTCTCGACCAACAACACCTACAAGATCCGCGTCACGGCCACGAC
>DATDOY010000042.1:0-4602 GCA_035293045.1 Acidimicrobiia bacterium | reverse complement strand
ATCCGATATCACCTGACATCGAATACGATGCCAAAGGAAACCTGCCTACCGAGTGAGCCGGCGGCGGCCTTTCCCGTGGCGGAGTCGGAGGACCCGCTTCAACACGCCGTAGGCCCGCGGGGGCAGGAACCAGTGCGGCTCACGCTTGGAGCCGAACCGGTCGAAGGCCACACCCTTGACGCGCGACATCTCGAGCAGACCCTCCTCGCCGTGGGCGCGCCCGAAGCCCGACTCTCCGTACCCGCCGAAGGGCAGCGCGGGGAGCGCGTAGTTCACGAGGACGTCGTTCACGCACACAGTGCCGGCCGACAACCGCCGCGCGTACTCCTCGCCCTTCTCGTTCGACGTGGTGAACACCGAGGAGTCGAGGCCGTATGACGTGTCGTTCGCGAGGCGCAGGGCCTCCTCCTCGTCGCGCACTTTCATGATCGGCAGCACGGGGCCGAAGGTCTCGTCCCGCATCAGATCCATGTCGTGGGTGACGTCGACGACCACCGTCGGCTCGAACTGGAGCCCGATCGCGCCCGGCGGGCGCCTTCCGCCGACGAGGACGCGCGCTCCCTTGGCCACGGCATCGGCGAGGTGGGCCTCGACCTTGTCGCGCTGTGGGGGGAACGTCATCGACCCGAGGTCGCGCCCAACCTCGAGGGTCTTCGCCTTCTCCACCACCTTGGCGACGAACTCGTCGTAGACCGCCTCGGTCGCGTACACGCGCTCCACTGAAATGCAGGTCTGACCCGCGTTGAAGAACGCGCCCCACACGGCCGCTCCCGCCGCCCGCTCCACGTCGGCGTCGTCGCACACGATCATCGGGTCCTTCCCGCCCAACTCGAGGAGCACCGGGGTCAGGGAATCGGCGGCGGTCTGCATGACCTTCCGCCCCGTGGCGACCGACCCGGTGAACGAGACCTTGTCGACACCGCCGCGCACGAGCGCCTCGCCGGTGCCGCCGCGCCCCGTGACCACCTGCACGATGTCGGCGTAGGGCGGGGTGTCGCGGAAGAGATCGCCGACCGCGAGTCCGACGAGTGGCGTGACCTCGCTCGGCTTGAGCACGACCGTGTTGCCGGCAGCGAGGGCCGTCAGCACCGGCGCCATCGTCAGCGTGAACGGGTAATTCCACGGGCTGATGACGCCGACGACTCCGTAGGGCTCGTACCACTTCACGGCGCGCTTGGTCATGAACGCGCCCGCCGACACCCGTTGCTCTCGCAGGATCTTCGGAGCCTGCCTCACGAGGTGGTGCACCGTCTCGAGGGTGACGGTCAGCTCGGCGAAGATGGCCTCGTTCTTCGTCTTCCCGGTCTCGGCGCAGACCACGTCGACGAGATCGTCCATGCGCTCGACGATTCGTTGGCCGACAGCGCGCAGGTGCTCGACGCGGGCCTCCACCGACAGCGCCGCCCACTCGCGCGACGCCGACCGTGCCCGCTGCACCGCTTGGCGCACCTGCGCATCGTCCATGTCGGGCACCGTCCCGACGAGTTCGCCGGTGGCCGGGTTCCATGACTCGATGACCGCGGCTTTGGTGTCGTCGGTGGTGTCGTTGTCCGTCGTGGTCTCGTCGTTGGTCTCGATCGGGTTCATCGCACCAGGGTGCGCCACCGACGCGATCGGGTCAACTTCCATCCGGGGTCGGGTCGGCGCTCAGGCCCGCGCCCTGTGTCCACGCCGTGCACCCCAGGCCAAGAAGACGGGATAGAGAGCGAAGACGACCGCGGCAGCCCGATGGACGCGGTCATCGGCATGGTTCTCGTCGAAGTTGGTGATCCCCGAGTTGAGCATCCAGTCGCGCCCGCTGCGGGCGCCGAAGAGATCGACGAGCGGCTTGGTCCAGGGGTCGTTGCGGTACAGAGCGACGGATGTGCCGATGAAGGTGACCAGCGTCGCGCCACGCGCAAGGCGTTCCCAGCGGCGACTGGGCGCGACTCTCCCGATCACATACCCGGTGGCGGCGAGGGCCGGTGGGTCGTAGAGGAAGCTCATGGAGCGAGGAGCGTATGCAGCTTGCCGTCGTCGGCGTCGATGGCCTGTTGCAACGCGGCGGTGCCGTCGACGCCGAAGCGGCGCGGTCCGGAGCGATCGAGCTTGGTGCGCGCCACGTCGGCCGGCGACGCCTCCGCGTTCCCAGCCCCTCCCCGCGGCACGTCGGCCTGGGCCACGCGGGTCTCCCCGCCGGCGAGCCGGAGGGTGACGCGCGAAGGAAAGGCCGCCGCGAACCGATCGAGTGCGTTGGGATCCCACCACTCGCGCCCGGATGCCGCGGCGCGGGTCGCCGCCGCGCCCGACGAGCGCGCCGAGCGCACGAAACCGACGACATCACCGATCCCGAGTCCGGTCGCCGGGTGCTCCGCTCGCACTTTCCGAGCCGCCGAGGCGAGCCGGCGCACCCCCACCTCGCGGGCGAGGCCCGCGGCCGGGATGAGCCCGCCGAAGCGCGAAGCAGAGAGCGCGGTCAGTTCGGCGTCGTGCGACAGCCGCACCTTGCGGCGGAGCTTGGCGAGGGCCTGGGCGTGTTCGGCCAGCCAGTCGGGGTGGGTCTCCGCCTCGGTGAGCTGCCCGGCGGCGACCACGATGGCGGCGTTCCACGGAATGTTGAAGTTGATCGTCACCGGAGTCGGCGGCTCGGTCTCGGCGTAGGGAGCCGAGAGCGCGTTCATCCCCGTGGTGAGCATGCCCGCCTCGACCACGATCTCGTCCACGTCGTCGGGTTCGACGGCGCCGCCGCTCAGCACGTCGAGCAGCGCGTCGACGGTGGTGTCGATGTAGGCGCACCCCGGATACGGCTTCACGCACAGCGTCTTGGTCGCCCACCCTTCGCCGAGGCCGGCGAACACCCCACGGATGGGCGCGAACGAGAAGGCGTCGAGCACGCCGCGGTGGTCGTCGAGCGCGTCGAGCGGGCCGGTGACTCCGGCTTCGGCGAGCCGTGCCGCCCGCACGCCGGCCGCCGCCGGCTCCGCGGCCACGAGGAGCTTCGAGTCGGGGGCCATGAAGCCGGGCACCGTGGCGCGCGTCGGGTGGGCCAACGAGATGGCGAGGGCGTGGGCGAGGCGGTCGCGGTCGAGGCCGAGCATGAGTCCGGTGGCAAGGGCGGCTCCGGCGGCCTGGATGTAGGCCCACAACTGGCCGTTCATCGGGCCGAGCAGGATCGCACCGCCGAGGCGGGCCTCGATCTCGTTGGCGACAGCCTGGGCGACGAGTTGGTCGCTGCCGTCGCCGCCCGTCTCAGCGGCAGCCAGGATCGGCACGAGCACCGCGGTGTGGCCGGTGTGCCCGAAGCACACGTAGTCGTCGAAGTCGAGGGCCACCGACAACGCCACCGCGGCGTAGACGGCTGGTTCGAGATCGCTCGTGGCCCCCGCTCCCGCCGACCCGCCGAGGAGCGGGCACGGTCCGGGGGCAGCCCAGCGCTCGACCGCCCGCGCGACACGGCCCACGGCGGGATCATCCGTGCTTGCGGCGACCGCGCCGATCACCGACCGCCGCTGGGCCCGGAGGAGGTCCGCCACGTCGCCCGGAATGTCGGCGTCGCGCAGGCCGATCGCCCAATCGGTAATGGACTCGACGAGGGTCATCGCGCGAGCTTATTGATTCAGATGTCAAGAAGCGCCTCCTGCGAGCAGGGGAAGGCATCGACGGGGGCGAACTCTCCGGAAGCGTGGGCACACGCACGAGCAGCGGAAGACGGCCATGGGGAACACGGCCCGAACGGGTCTGAGGGGCACGCGGCGCGCACCGGGCTGGCTCGCGCTCGGACTCGTGGCCTCGACCGCAGGCGTCGCCTGCTCCTCCGGCCCCGTCGAGGTCGCCTTCGAGCAGCGCGCTGCTGTGGTCGAGGGCGCCGGCTCCGTCACGGTCGACGACCCCGCGACCGCGGACCTCGAACAGGGTGGGCTGATCGGAGGCTCCGGGGGATCGAAGGGAACGACGGGTCGGAGTGGGTCGGGACCGGGTGCGAGCGCGTCGGGATCCAGTGGCGACGGCGGGTCGCGCTTCGCCAAGGGCGTGGTCAAGATCGGGACGATCCTCCCGCTGACCGGAGGCCAGCGCGATTTCGGCGAGCCGATCCTGCGGGTGACCCAGGCCTACGTCGACGAGGTGAACGCAGCGGGAGGCGTCGACGGCCACGAACTCCAACTCATCGCGTATGACGCGTGCCTCACGTGCCAGGACGGCGCCCTCGCCGCGGCCAAGCGCCTCGTCGAGCAGGACGGGGTCTTCGCCATCGTCAACCCCTATGTCATGGTCATCGCCTTCATCCCCGTCGTGCCGTATCTCGACCTCCATCGCGTCCCGCTCATCCAGGGCGGCTCGGAGGAGATGACGAGCGACGCCTTGTCGCCGGTGACGTTCGCCACGGCGCCTCCCGGTCTGTTCTACGGGCGGTTCATGCCCAATGTCGTGAAGCAGTACATGCAGGTCACCAAAATCGGGCTCATCCATCTCGATGTCCCCACGGAGCGCGAGGGCGTGCCGAAGCTCATCGAGGAGTTCGCCAAGGACGGCATCGAGGTCGTGCGCGTCGAGTCGATCGAGGCGGCCGAGGAGGCCGTGACATCGATGGACGCCGCGGTGACGCGCATGCGCCTCGACGGTGCC
>DATDOY010000041.1:0-13043 GCA_035293045.1 Acidimicrobiia bacterium | reverse complement strand
GCCGCGGAGAATCGCTTCGGCCACCTGCCGGGTGCACGCGTTGCGCTCGAAATGCGCCCACGCATCCTGGAGGTCGCCGGGCGAGTCGACGAACACCGTGAAACACACGCCCCGCCCCCAGTACTCCCCGATCCAGCGAGCAAATTCCTCGAGCACGTCGACCGCGACGCCCTGCGGGTAGTCGGGTCCCGCTGCCAGGCGAGCGAACCCTCCGTAGATCACGATTCGGTCGACACGGTCGGGGTGCATCGCCGCCATCGACAGCGAGAGTGGCGCCCCTTCCGAGATCCCAACCAGGGATGCACGCTCCGACCCCACCGCGTCCATCACCGCGACGACGTCCCGCGTCCGGTCCTCGATGCTCCCCGACCCGAGAGAGCGATCGGAGAGCCCGGTGCCGCGCTTGTCGAACGTCAGCACGCGGAAGTGCTCGCCGAGGCGCCGGTCCCACGTCGTGTGCCATGGCTGGTCCCAGACGAGGTCGAGGTGTGTCGTGAACCCGTGAATCACGACGACATCGCGCGGGCCGTTGCCGGTCACGGTGTACGCGATGTCGATCCCGTCGTCGGTGCGGGCGTAGGAGACCGGGACAGGAGCTGTCATCGCCGAGACGCTACGCCGAGCGGGCGAACCGGGGTACCGGACTCCTCCCTCGGGTAGTCCGATCCGAGGTGACTCACCCGCCCCCGTAGCGAGCAAGCGGACGGTCGTGTCACCTGCATGTTCACGAGTTTCCGATCGGGCTCCCCGAGAGCGGCGGCCTCAGCCCTCGGCGTAGTGCGAGGCTCCCTGGAACTCGACGAAGACCGCCGGTTCGCTCCCGGCGTTCCACGCGTCGTGGCCGGGGGCCACGCGGTAGACGCTCCCCGCCGTGATGTCGGCCTCGCTCCCGTCCTCGTGCTGGACATGGAGTGACCCCGAGACCACGTAGCCGACGTGCTCGACCTGACAGCTCTCGGTCCCCGCGACCGGCTTGATGCACTCGGACCAGCGCCAGCCGGGCTCGAAGGTGTAGCGGCCGATCTCTCCGGCCGCGAACCGCACCAGCTCGACGGTGGTTTTGTCGGGCGTCCGTGTCTCGTCGGGTGTCCCGAAGTCCCTCGTCTCCACTCCAGCCATCACTCCTCCTCGCTTCGCAAGACTGGCGCGGCCTGCGCGGCCGCCACCATGACCGTTCGTGTCATCTCCATAGGTCTTAGACCTTGTGGCCGGCGTCGGCAATCTCCTGGAGCAGGGACTCTGGCCAGCGCCCGCCACACCAGTGAGCATCCTCGAGGATCTTGCCGTCGGCCACTGTGAGCCGGTGGATGTGGTGGGCCTTGTGAAGGACGCCGTCCTCGTCCCACTGGCGCGTGTACTCGAGGAGCTCCCCATCGGGCAGCGGGGTCCGACGCAGCTCGGGGAGCTCCGCCTCATGGTCGAACCATTTCGAATACTGGGCGCGGAGCTCGGCCGCCCCCCGAACCTGGAACCGCCACATCGGAGGCGTGGAGTCCGACGTGGCGTCCTCGGCGAACACGTCGGTGTCGGCGAAGCCCGCCGACTGTACGGCCTCGAGAAAGGTGTCCACCGGGTTGTCTTTCATCTCGTCCTCCCCTACAGGCGAGCATCGTCGTACCCGCACCAGTGTGCACGCGGGACCGCTGGTCTCGCATCCGTGCCCACCACGGATATGCACCACGGACGGCGCTACCCGGTGCCAAGTCCCGGGTACCCCTGTGTCACGCGCGTGTCATGAGGGGCGTTTCTCGGGCCGGGGGTGTCAGCAGCCGAGCGCATAGGCGAGCGCGGAGCAGACCTTGTTCATGGTCTCGTCGTCAACCTCGCCGACCGGCCCCGTAAGCGCGGACTGAGCGACCGTATGAATCCCGTCGCAGTTGACAGCGGACGGCCGGTCTAGGCCGGTCTCAGTGTGGGCAAGACCGACCTCGGCGCCAAGGCCACGGATGGATGTTGTGATCTCCGCAACTGTGACGAGCGCGCGGACATCGATCACCTCGGACCGGGTGAGCACGAGGACCGGCCGGCGCTTGCGGCCCACGTGCGTCAACCAGATCTCGCCTCGCCTCACTCGTCACCCCACGCTTCCACCTCGGTCCAGAAGGAGTCGTGTCGTTCGGGATGTCGCTGGTATGCGTCCCGATCAGCCTCGGCCAGCGCGGCGCGCACGGCGTCAGTGACACCCTGGCGGGCAGCGGCCGAGACGTTGATCCCGAGTTGGCGGGCTCGCTCGGCCAACTCTTCGTCGAGCGTGAAGGTCGTACGGAGGGATGCCATACGATGACGCTAGCATCACTTGCTAGCTCATCATGCCACCGATTGGCCGGGTCAGCCACCAGCGCAGACGAACTGCTGCCTCGCTCGGGGCTGCGCTTCCGCTGCTCGTGATGTTCAGAGCCGTCCGTCGAGACGTGGCTGCTCAGCACGCGCGAACGGGGGCCGCCCGGGAGGGAGGGCGGTCCGCAAATTCGGTTTCTTTGCCACGACATGGTGTGGGGAAAGAAACAAAGTTCGGATTAGATGTCGTAGTTCTGTCCTGCGCACGTTCGACACCGGCCGGTTCGATGCGAATCTGCAGCCTGACCTGCGCAAACGCAAGTCCGGCAGTGACCGTCCTGACCCCCCTGGTCCATCCTCTGACGGACCAGGGACGGACCACAACGGGCATCTCTCAGTGGCGTGTGCATGGGGCTACGCGGGGCAGTCGCCTGGCCCCATGACCAGTTCTTCATCAACGAAGGAGTAATGGATCCGGTCGCCATCGGCGGTGACGATGCAGACGCGCTCGAGCGACACGTCGGAAATCTTGATAGGTGCCGGCTCGATCTCGACTCCCTGGCTCGGAGAGGTCGACCCGGGGAACATTGGACCGTTGACAGACAGGATTGACACGCCGACGCGAGAAGCGTAAGGCGCAATGATCCAGGTGAGGGTCGTCTCATCGATCGCCAACTACCAACAGTCGGCTCCCTCCAAATTCAGGTGCTCGGTGCCAAACGCGTCGTCGCAATCCACCCGCTGAGAGTCACCGGGTTCGTAGCGCGGAACCGGCGGGCAGTAGTCGACCTCGTCGATCGAGCGCACCTCGAGGTGAGCAGATCGAAGGCGGCGGCACCCTCCTCTCCGGTGCGGAAGCAGACCGCGCCGACGACGGCGTGGGAGATGACCGCGGGCCCCGGGCGATCGACGGTGATCGGCTCTTCTCTGGAGGAGGCGCGAGGCGAAACTGGCGATGACGTCGCCGAGTCCAGCGGCCTCGAACGCCTCCCCGTTGGCGTCGATCGCCGGGGTCTCGATGAGCCTCGGTGCGATCGCGAGGACGCGGATGCCGTGGGGGCCAGGTTCGAGGGCAAGGCTCTTTGGTCAAACCGGTGGCCGAAGTCCGTCTCGAGCAGGTCGGCCATCTCCTTGGCGGTGACCTCCTCGAGATCCCCGATGGCCATGACACCCTCCTCGTCGGCTCACCGAGCGTGGCGGAGATCGGGACGAGCACCAGCGAGCGAAGCCTTCTCCTGCAGGGACAGAAGTCCCCTCGACATGCGACCAGCAACCCTGTCGAGCGACGACCGGGTGGTTCAGGCTGGAAGCGACAATCACAAGCAGGAGGTACGCGATGAGACTGGTGCGCCATGACCCATTTGCCGAGTGGCTTCCCTTCCGGTCGTTTCTCCGCGACTTCCCTGAGCATCTCCGCCCGCCGTTCGAGACACTCGTGCCCGAAGAGGACGACCTCCACGTGGACGAGTACACGGAGAACGGGACCCTCGTCGTCCAGGCAGAGATGCCCGGCATCGACCCGGACAAGGACGTCGACATTGAGGTGGTCAACGGGCGGCTGACGATCCGGGCCGAGCGCAAGCACGAGGAGGAGACGGAGGAGCGCAACTACTACCGGCGCGAGATGCACTACGGCGCCTTCGCCCGTTCGTTACCGCTCCCGGCCGGTGCCAAGGAACGTGACGTCAAGGCAACCTACGTCGACGGAATCCTCGAGATCAGGGTGCCGATAGACAAGGGAGCCGAGACCGGCAAGACAAAGAAGGTGAAGGTGGAGCGGGCGGCTTGACCGGCCGCTCGCCGGGCGAGAAGTTCGCCTCGCGCACGGGATTGCCCCGGCCAAGCCGCGTCGCACACGGACCTGCTCCGCGACTTCGAGGTCTGCGAATGCGGGCTGACCCTCGTAGATCTCGACCCGTTCGCCGACGACCGACGACCAGACCGGCACCGAAGTCGGCGTCGGTGACCGAAATCGTCACTCAGCCAGATGATGCGCCGCTCCGACTGGCACGAACACCACCGGCACGCAGGAATCGGCAAGCGTTTCCCTTACCAAGTGGGCGCGGCCCCATGAGAGATCCTGCGACCACGCCAACACGATGAGGTCGCCTGACCCCTTGACCAGGTCGAGCACTTCGCGAGCGGGCGCACCCGTTCGAAGCTCGATGTGTGCTTCCGGCTCCGCGCAGTGACGACTCAGGAACTCACGCGCCCACTCCTCCCCCTCGTAGGCGGGCCGATCCCAGAAGTGCGGCAGGGTGTCATGACTGAACACATGCACCACGAGGATCTCCAGGCCAGCCCGCGCGCAGGCGCCGAGCGCGGCCTCGACCGCCGCCGAGGTGGCCGCGGCGGCGTCCAGCGGAACGATGGCCCGCTCGAACGATGCCGCGTGCGCCCACTCCGGTGGAACGACGATGACGGGCTTGCGCACTTGCGCCAGCACCACGAGGGCGGTGCTCCCCGCAGGGCGCGGACCCCCCGGGCCACCCCGCGCGCCGACCACGGCTGCCACCACGTCTGGCCGGGTGATCTCGTCGACGAGACACGAGGCCGGATCACCATCCAGGATCCGCAGCGCCCGACCGGCGGCGGAGGCCACGGCCTCCGGAAACCCCGTGCCGTCCTCACGCACATGGACGACTTCCACGACGGCGTCGAACAGGGGCGCCAGCGCCGTCGCCGCTCGGATGACCGGCTCGGCGGCGCTCGATCGGTCGATGGCAGCGATGATCACGGTCATGAGCTCGCCTCCCTCTCCTCTCGACCCCGCGCCGCGCGCCGCGAATGCGGTCGGGTGCGAGTCTCGTCGTCGAGGTACCGAATGTCGCCTCCCGATGCATCGGCGTGCAGGCGCACCCGCCTGCCCCGCACCCGCGCCGTCACGTCCACGGATCGCCATCCTTCCGGGAGGACCGGCGCCAGATGGGCACCGCCCTCCTCGAGACGCAGACCGAGGAATCCGTGCACGAGTGCCTGCCACAAGCCGCCCATGGTGGCGAGATGCAACCCCCCTGCCGTCGTCCCGGTGAGATCGTCGAGATCGAGGCGGGCGGCGAGGCGAAACGAGCTGAGGGCCTCCTCGGGGCGACCGGCCCGAGCCAGCAGTGCGGCGTGGATCGCCGGCGACAGCGAACTTCCGTGGGCGGTGCGGGGGCCGTAGAAGTCGAGGTTCGCCACCAGTGACCCCGCCGCGACCTCGTCGGGTACGAGGAAGTGGAGCATGAGCACGTCCGCCTGCTTCAGCACCTGGCTTCGGGCCACCCGGTCTCGGCCGAGAAGGAGGTCGGCGGCCACCGGCACATCCGCCACTTCGCTGACGACGAGGGGTTCGAGGCCGAAGAACCCGGCGAACTGCTCGTAGAGCCCAGTCGCCTCGTCGAACCCGTCGACGAGGGCGTCGGCCGTGTGTCGCCACCCCTCGACATCCTTGGGCGAGCCCCCGAAATCGTCGGCTTCGACGAGACCGGCAGCGGTGCGCAGGGTCCAGCGCGCCATCACGTTCGTGTAGGCGTTGTCGTCGACTACCTCGTGGTACTCGTCGGGCCCGATCACCGCATACAGGTGGCCCCGGCCCCCGTCGAACTGCACGCGCGACGCGAAGTACCGAGCCGCTTCGGTCACGAGTTGACGACCCGGACCCGCGAGGAAGCCGGTATCACCTGTCCACTGGGCGTACCGCACCGCCGACCATGCCACGTCGGCCACGATGTGGTCGGCCCGCTCCCCGGTGTGCAGCCGCAGGAGACCGCCGTGCCCGTCGGAGGCCCACGGCGGCGTCGCCTCCAGGCCGTCGTCGGCCGACTCCCACGGGAACCGGGCTCCCTGGCAGTCGCGCTCGGCGGCCATTTCTTGAGCGGCCGGAAGGCGACGGATGCGGTATTCGAGCATCGCCCGAGCGGCGCCAGGACGGACGGCGGCGAGCACGGGAAGGGCGTACACGTCGGCGTCCCAGAACACGTGCCCGGCGTACGCATCGCCGGTCACCCCCCGGGCGCCCATCGCGGCCTCCCCCGAGTCACTCGCCGACGCCATCAGATGGAACAGAGCGAACCGCACGGCAAGCTCTGCGTCAGGGTCCCCTTCGATGTGAACCTCGGCGTCGTCCCAACGACGCGCCCATGCTTCGCGGTGCTCCCGGAGCAGGGCGTCGAAACCGACCCGCCGCGCTTCGCGCAGCCGTCCGCTCGCCTCCTGGACACGCGGAACGCGTCGCGGGTCGGCCGCGTAGGCAACCAGTCGCTCGAGCGTGCATCCGGTCGGGACGGTTCCTACTGCCTGGTGGGCCGCCGCGAGGATGCCTCCGCCCCGCGATGAGGTCGCCCGCAGCCACTCCATGCCGTGCGACCCGCCCCGCCGGACAGTCTCGACGCCGTCGGGTGCCGACAGCGCCTCCCCCGGAGCCAGATCGTCGGCCCGGCCCTCGGCGCGCATGGCCATCACGCCCGAACGCGTGGCCGACGCGAACCGCAGCGTCCGCAGTGCGGCACCGTCGCCGGAACGCTCCCTCCACAGGACCCCAGAGCGGAGATCCAACACCCGACGGCCGGCTCGCCGGGCGGTGACCTCCAACGAGGTCCACCCGGGGCCCGCCAGGAGCCGCGGTCGTCCCTCCTCGCCGTCGACGAAGACCCCCGCGACGAGGGTCAGCGGCGTGGCACCTGGCCCGTCCTCTTCGAGGGCTCCCCGTGTTCCGATCCCGGACTCGGCCAGGGTCAGGACCGCCTCCCGCATCCGCCGACCCTCCTTGGGGTCACCTTCGAAGGCGAGTGTCCACGCCGGGTCCTGGTCCACCGACGGCACCCTTCGATGGCGGCGCCGCAAGAGCTGTTCGTCCAGGAAGGCGAGGAAGATCTCCGGCCCTCCACCCACGTGCATCACGCCCGACGGAACGCCCTCTGGCTCGACTCCCACCGAGAGGGCGTACGCGCGCTCGGCCTCCGGAATGAGCATCAGGTCGTCACTGCCGGGCATCCCGCCGAGCGGCCCGAACTCGTCTCCCACGATGGCGACGAGCCCGGCGCCGACGCCCTGCCCCAAGAGTGAGCCGAGTATCCACCGAGCTGAGTCCGACTTGTCGGTCAGGCCGACCTCGACGTGCTTGGCGTCGCTCGTGATTCGGGGATCGCTCACGCCGGCGGCCATCGCTTCTCGCCGCGCCAAGTCGACGACTTCGGCGAGGGAGCCAATCCCGTGCCGCGCGAGGCGCTCGAGCAGCGCCTCCACTAGCTCACCGATCCTGGCCTTGGGCGGATCCGACCAACGGGGCTCGGGGATGAGGTCGATCTTTGTGCGGTTGAGCCGCCGGGAGACGATCTCGGCTGGCACCCCGAGGTCAGCCAGAGCGGCAACGGTGCGAAGCGCCGCCCGGGTCAGCGCCGCTTCCTCACCCTTCGATGCGGCCCGTCGCCACCGAAGCTCGGGGCCTCCTGCGCCGACTTCGAAGACCTCCGATCCCCGGTTGAGACAGAGAAAGAGGCGTCCCGGACCCCGGGGCCGGGCACCCAACTGGCCGTCCACGTTGTCCACGTGGGTGCCACTCACGACGGCCACGTCGACGCCGGCCCGGCACAAGGCCTCAACGCGCCGCCGCATCCCCGACCCGTCGGCTCGGCGGTCCGGCACGGCGGTGCCGTCCCAGTCGAAGATCAGGGCCTCGAAGGTCTGGTCGGGGAACACGGAGCGGGTCCTGTTGGGCACGACCTCAGTCCGCGCCCCAGCGGGAGAGGCATTCCGGGCGCCGAGGGCATGCCAGGCAGGTGACGGGATCGACGCGGCTGACGTAGCCCAAGTCGACGTGCCAGCAGCACAGACAGGACTCGCACAGGAAGTTGGCCATCGCGCCGTCGGTGACCGCGATGAGCTCACCTCCACAGGTGGGGCAATGCGTGAGAGCCCCTAGGCCCGCCGGATGGTGCGATGGTGTCGTCGACGGTTGTCCCATCGGGTCCCCCTTCGTCGCCCCTCATGATGCGCGACGCCGGCTCCCTGCGCCAGGGTCGTCGGGTCCCACCCTGCGGGCCGTTGGTCTCTCCCGGCCCCGCCGAGCCGTGAAGCAACCGGATTCAGACGGCGATCGATTCCGCGCCAACGCGGTCGGCGAGCGCGTTGTCGATGCTGGAATGCACGGACACCCCGGCTCCGCCGCAGCGGCGCAGGACGGCACGTGCCGTGCCTCGACGCGCCACGACCCTGACCCGATCATGGCGACCCCGATCAATGAGCGCACCCACGAACGCTCTCACGGCCAGCGCGTCGTCCAGAACGACCTCGCTCACATCGATCACCAAAACGGCGTCCGCGCCCGTCGCGGTGATCCCCAGGCGGTGCACGAGCGACTCGAGTCGGTCAGCACGGGTTGCGGGACTCACCGCCGCGATCAGAGCACCCCGATCCGAGTCGCTACGTACGTGAACCATTCCGCCGCCTTCACGTCGCCCCATAGACCTGGGAAAGCCTGACAGGCAGCGCGCCGTGGCGGCAGGGCCAGAGGTCCCGAACACTCCTCCTCGTCGCACCGGTCGCCGGCGCCCTGGGCCACCTCGCGCCGTCGGCGGCAGGCCTTGCCGGCGCCGTCTCAACCTTCCCGGCCGTCATCGCCGCCGATGCCGTCGACAAGCGGCTCCGGCGGCGGCGTGGTTCGCCGCCGCCCAGCAGCGCCACACGCCTGCCCGCGCCCGGCGCCCCTCGGGCCACAGGTCCCGTACGGATGCGACCTGCGGCCCTCGCCGAGCGCGCCGCCATCCAGGACGATTCCAAGGACAGTCGAAAGCATGAGCCCATGTCGGGACCGAGGAGTTCGCCATGAGCGTGATCGGTGTCCTGGCTCTCGTGAAGGCAATCTTCGGCGTGACGGGCCAACGTAAGACGGTGGCGACAACCGAGCAAGGATGGCGTCCGCTAGCCGACGTCGCCGAGCACGACCCGTCCTACCCGTCCGCCGAGTTCGAAGCGCGGCTTCGGCGAGCAGCGCAAGCGGGCCTCCTCAGTCGGCAGCAACTCGAGGGGGTGTTGGCGTTCGATCGCGGTCGCGCGGCGGATGCGGCGGATGCGGCGGCCGCACCACGACGCGTCCCGTTCGCCATCGAGGCACTTGGGTACGTCGGCGGGCTGCTGACCGACCCGCAACGCCACCGCCATCACGTCACCGATCGGACCTCGCAGCGATGGGCAGCCTGAGGTCCCGAGCGAACGCGACCTGCGTCTCGCGCCGAGCGCCCCAATCGTGGGTCGTTGGCGAGGGCGCAGGCCACAAGGGAGGAACAATGCGAGGAAGAAGGTTCGTGATGCTTGGTGCGGCCCTCGGCGCGGTCGCATGGTCCCGCCCGCGCCTGCGACGGGCGACACGGCGGGCATTTCGCGCGTCAGGGCGACGCCTCCGCTACGCACGGGGGCGGTGGCAGGGGCTCCGGTACCACCTGGCCGGTCGTCATCCAGCCGACAATGTCGCCGACGACGTGCTGGCCGATCGCGTGCGTTCGTCGCTCGGACCGATCGAGAAGCGTCTCGACATGCCTCGCGTCCACGTGAGCGTGTTCGACCGGATCGCCCACCTTCACGGCGACGCGCCATCACCCGACGCGCACGAGACGCTCGCCGCTGCCGTTCTGAGGGTCCCCGGGATCGAGGGAGTCCACTCGTTCCTCCATGTCGGGCTCTTGGCGAGTGACTCGCGACCCTCGGAGGGTCGCACGATCACCGAACCGTCCGCCGTCCGCCGCACCTTGACCGACGCGGCGCGCAACGCGGGCGCCCCCGATCCGGCCCGTGCCGTCCGTTCCGTCCTCGCCACGTTCATGGCCCGCATCCCCGAGCCCGAGCGTCGCGACATCGAGAGCCACTTCCCCGACGATGTCAAGGTGCTCAGCGCCCCACCGTTGCGGGTGGGGCGGAGGGTCCACGACATCCGCGAGCTCGTTGACGCCGTCCAGGGCACAGGCGGGCTCCACGGCGCGGCCGACCCGACCGCAGTGGTTGAAAACGTGGTCGCGGCCCTCCGCGACCTTGTGCCCGAGGAAGCAGCCGACGTAGCCGCCGTGCTTCCCGCCAAGCTTCGCCGTTTCTGGCGAGAAGCCGGCGTTTGAGGCAACCGCCCGGACTCAGTGCAAGGCGGGATCGCGCTGCGCAACGAAGTGATCTCGGAACCAGTCTCCTGCGAGTTGCGCCACGGCCTCGAGCGCGCCCGGCTCCTCGAACAGGTGAGAGGCGCCTGCCACGACGCTGAGCCGCGCCTCGCACCGGAGGAGCGCGAGCGCTCGACGGTTGAGGTCGAGCACCACTTCGTCCGATCCGCCTACGACCAGGAGGGTTGGAGCGCTGACCTCGCCGAGGCGGGGTGCCGCGAGGTCGGGTCGTCCGCCCCGCGAGACGACGGCCGCAATATCAGCCCCCAACTCGGCCGCCGCCAACAGGGCTGCCGCCGCCCCCGTGCTCGCGCCGAAGTACGCGACCGGTAACTCTGACAAGTCGCGATCTCTCCGGAGCCATGCAGTGGCGTCGACCAAGCGATCCGCGAGGAGTTGGACGTCGAAGACTCGCGACGCCTCGCCCTCCTCAGCAGGTGTGAGCAGATCGAAGAGCAACGTGCCGAGACCCGCTTCGTTGAACGCCCGCGCGACGTAGCGATTCCGTGGGCTGTGTCGGCTGCTCCCGCTCCCGTGGGCGAAGACCACGATTCCCCGCGCACCTTCGGGAACGCTCAGGTGCCCACCGAGCACAACCGGACCGGCGGCGACTTCGACGTGCTCGTCGCGCGTAGCCAACCGCGCCGCCCAACGCGGCCCTTGTCCCGGACGTCCAGCCGGCGCGGCCCATGCCTCTTCCAAATGCCGCGTGACCTCCTCGTCCGACGTCGCCGAGAAATCGGCGTAGAACTCTCCGACGGAGCGAAAGGCCGCGGGCGCCTCGAGACAGACGACGCTGTCGGCCACGTCGCGCAGCTCCTCGATCGACGAAGGAGACGCAACGGGCGCCGCGACGACGACACGGCGGGCTCCGCGCGCCCGCGCCACCGCGCACGCCGCCCGCGCCGTGGACCCGGTGGCTATCCCATCGTCCACGATCACCGCCGTTCGCCCCTCGAGCGGGACCCGAGGCCGGCCGCCCCGAAGGAGTCGGAGGCGACGGTCGAGCTCGGTTCGTTCCCGCCGCTCGACGTCGATCCACTCTTCGGGGGTGATCCCCGCGTATCTCAGAAGCGAGTCGTTCACGACCCGTACCCCGTCCTCACCAATGGCGCCCATGGCCAACTCAGGATGGAACGGCACCCCGAGTTTGCGCACCACGATGACGTCGAGAGGTGCTCCCAACGCCGTCGCAATCTCCCGCGCCACGGGCACACCGCCCCGCGGCAACCCGAGCACGACCAAATCCTCGTCCCGCAGGTTCTCAAGGGCCTCGCCGAGGCGCCGCCCGGCGTCTACGCGGTCGAGGAACCTCATCAAGGGCTCCGCGTCGAGCTCTTCATGGCGAGCGGAGCGCCTCCTCGCCGAGCGGTTCCCGATTCGGTTCGGCCGCTACGACCGCCGCAAACGCGACGGGGCGCGACCACTTCCCACGATCGGGACCGCCCGACCGAGGAGGGGCCGTCGAACGGAGCGACGCCTCGTGCGTCGTCGCTCCGCTCACACTCTTCGAGCACCGCGTCGATCATCGTCATAATGGCGTCACAGCGATCCGCGGGTGCCATGCGGTTCCTCCGTGTGTGCGCGACCACCACACCATGGACCCACGGTCTCGCGGGTCTTAGTGGCGATGGTCGCCGTTGGGTCTGACCTTGGTCCCGAATGCACTCCTTTCTGGGCCCGGGTTCCAATCGCCGGCCGCTCGACGGACGCTCGGTCCGTCAGTCGGGGACGTTCAGCCCTGGGATGTGAAGGGCAGCATCGTCACGATGGATTCATGAACCTCGGAGAGGATGGTCGAACCAGCCCGCAGGACATGTCCGATCGAGCGCCTGCCCACCGCCGTTGGTCGCTTCCGATCGGCCGTCTCTTCGGCATCCAGATCCGCGTGCACGCGACGTTCCTGCTGATCGTGGTCCTCGTCTGGGCGGGCTCGACCGAACCGGGCGGGATGGGGCCGGCAAACGCCATGCTGTGGCTGGCCGTCGTCTTCGTCTGCATCACCGCCCATGAGCTCTCGCACAGCGTCGTCGCCAGCTCGCGGGGCATCCGGGTGCGGGCCATCGTGCTCCTGCCCATCGGCGGTGTGTCGGAGATGGAATCGATGAGCGAGTCCGCCTCCGACGAGTTCGCCGTCTCGGTCGTCGGCCCGCTGACCAGCCTGGCGATCGCGATCGCGGCCGGCGTCGTGGCAGTTGGGGCGGGCTCCCCGCTGCTCCCGATACGCCTCTTCGACGGGCCGCTGTTGCCTCGGATCGCGTGGTTCAACCTCGTGATCGCCATGTTCAACTTGCTTCCCGCCTTCCCACTCGACGGGGGCCGCGTCCTGCGCTCGCTCCTCGAGCGCACGTTGGACAGGGAGCAGGCCACGCACGTCGCGGCCCGAGCCGGTCGCCAGCTCGCCGCGCTCATGGTGGTGGTTGGGGTCCTCACCAACCCATGGCTCATGGTCATCGGACTTTTCGTATGGTTCGGCGCCACGAGCGAAGAGGCGGCCACGGTGGTCCACGCCCGGCTCTCGGGTCGCCGGGCACGCGACCTCATGGTTGAGGCGCCCGTCGTGGTCGACGCCTCCGAGCCGGTCGAGCACCTGGCGCTTTGGGTCCGCCGCACGTCACAGCAGGAGTTCCCGGTCGTCGAGCA
>DATDOY010000040.1:0-11357 GCA_035293045.1 Acidimicrobiia bacterium | reverse complement strand
GGGTTCCGACGATCTCGTTGCTCGCGTCGAGGGCGGCTTCCTCGACTTCGACGTCGCCATCGCCACTCCCGATCTCATGGGGCAGGTCGGCAAGCTCGGCAAGGTGCTCGGCCCCCGCGGCCTCATGCCCAATCCCAAGACGGGCACGGTGACCGACGACATCGCCAAGGCCGTCGGCGAGTTCAAGGGCGGGATGGTCGAGTACCGCACCGACCGGTTCGGCAATGTGCACGTCCCGATCGGCAAGGTCAGCTTCGAGACCGACGCGCTGCTCGGCAACTTTCAGGCCGTCATCGACGAGGTCAACCGGGCTCGGCCGGCCTCGGCCAAGGGTCGCTACCTCCAGAACGTGACGGTCTCCTCGACCATGGGCCCCGGCATCAAAGTCGACCCGACGGTGAAATCCGACGAAGAGATCGAGGCCGCCGCCACCTGACCCTCGTGTCTGTGGCGCGTTAGCGGGGATATAGCCCGATAACGCGCCACAGACGCAGAGCGAGTTCGCCGCGCAGGGGGCGCCGTTCGAGCGTAAGAGCCTTGAATTCGCGGAACGAGGCGCGGGAACTCCCTCTCGACCTCGGCGACCGAGAGGCAAGACTCATGCGTGTAACCCGATTTCTCGTGCTCGCGGCGGCGGTCGCGACGCCAACCGCCCTGATCCTTCCGGGCTCCCAGGCGGTACCGCCTACTGATTGCGAGACACCCGTGGCGTCCGCTCCCGAGTTCGCGCCCGGGACCACCAACACGGTGACCTGGACCGCGGGGTCGTCGGGCGGGTTCCAGATCGAGGTTGCGTCGGGCCCCGAGACTGAGGGGAACGGCTCCTTCGTGGACGCCAACCTCGTGTTCGTAGACGGCAGCATCGCGGCGACCGCCACGCAGTACACCGTGAGCGGCTTGGCCGAGCAGACCCACTACTTCCACGTCCGGGCCAAGACCAAGCCACAGGGGTGCAATGCAAGTCCGTGGGGGAACGTCGTGAGCACCACCCAGGACGCAACGGGTCCCTCGGCGGAGGTCGACTCGCCGACCGTTCCCCTCGTCATCAGCGCGCTCGACGGCAAGGTGACGGGTACCGCGAGCGACGCGGGCTCGGGGGTCGCATCGGTCAGCGTGGCGTTCACCCCTGACCTCCTCGGGGCCGCGGAAATCCGTCCCGCGGACGGGACTTCCACATGGGAAGTCACCACGGCCGGGCTCGCACCGGGGCTGTACACCGTGACCGCAACGGCGACGGATGCCATCGGCAACACGGGTAGCCCATCCGCGGCGGTAACCATCATCATCGTCTAGCGCGGGTTTCCTTGGCTTCGGCTTGAGACTCCTCGTCCGGCATCGTCGCCGGCGGGGAGTCGCTGGTCGTGCACTTGAGGGGTTTCGAGGGCGCGCGATGGTCTCCCGTCCACGGTGGGGACGGTCAGGTTGGTTCCACGCGCCCACGTCGCTACACTCACCCACCTGTCGTAGCCAGAGACCTTCGGTCCCGTCCGTGCCGGACGGGGTAATGGGAATCCCGGATCGGGGCCCCGCCGAACGAGGCCACGCACGCTTGCCCTTGGGCTGGCCTGCCGCTCCTCGCGCGTCTCGTGAGTTGAGCAAGGGGAACACCCATGGCGAGGCCGGAAAAGGTCGCCGCAGTCGAAGAGATCAAAGGCAAGCTCACGTCCTCGAACGCCGCCGTGCTGACCGAGTACCGCGGCCTCACCGTGACCGAGATCGCCCGCCTCCGTGCCGCGCTCCGCGACTCGGGCACGACCTACACGATCTACAAGAACACCCTGGCCATCCGGGCCGTCCAGTCGGCCGAACTCGGCGAGCTGACCGACCTTCTCGTGGGTCCGACGGCGTGGGCCTTCGTCGACGGCGACATCGTCGGCGCCGCCAAGGCCATCCGCGACTTCGCTCGCACCAACGACGCCCTCGTCGTCAAGGGCGGCCTCCTTGAAGGCCAGATCATCACGGCCGAACAGGTCACCGCCATCGCGAGCCTTCCGAGCCGGGACGAGCTGCTGGCGAAGATTGCCGGCGTGTTCAAGGCCCCGATGTACAAGACGGCCAGCCTGCTCTCGGCCATCCCCCGCAACATGGCCTATGGCCTGAAGGCCCTCATCGACCAGCGCGTCGCCGGCGGCGAGGAACTCCCCGCCGCCGAGCCAGAGGCCCCGGAAGCCGCGGCCGACGGAGAGGCTGTCAAGGGCGGCACTGAAGGGGAAGCGTCAGCCGACGCGGTGGACGCAACGGTGGCCGATGAAGCTGCGCCAGCGGCCGAGGGCGCGGACGCGCCCGAGGCAGCCGCCGAGGACGCCGGTTCGCCGGAACCGGCGGCCGAGAGTGGCGCTGAGGCAAAAGAAGCCGGGGCGGAAGCGCCGGAAGCGGCGACGACGACGTCTGAGGAGGACGCCGCCGATAGCGGTACCTCGGCTGACGAGTCAGCCGAGGTTGTCAGTCCCGAAGCGGCGTCCGACGAGGCGGAGGAGAAGCCGTCTGCCGGCGAATCCGCCGGAGCCTCCGAATAGTCACCAGATCTCAGTAACCAAAGGGAGAGACACGCAATGGCGAAGATGAGCACCACAGAACTCCTGGACGTCTTCAAGGAGATGACCGTCCTCGAGCTGAACGAGTTCCTCAAGGCGTTCGAGGAGGAGTTCGACGTCGAGGCGGCAGCGCCCGTGGCGGTCGCGGCCGCACCGGCGGCTGGCGGCGGCGACACCGGCGGCGGCGAGGAGGAGAAGGATTCTTTCGACGTCGTCATCACGGGTGCGGGCGACAAGAAGATCCAGGTGATCAAGGAAGTCCGCACGCTCACCAGCCTCGGCCTGAAAGAGGCGAAGGAGCTGGTCGACAACGCCCCGGGCACGGTGCTCGAAGGCGCCTCGAAAGAGGACGCCGAGAAGGCCAAGGCGCAGCTCGAAGGCGCCGGCGCCACCGTCGAGCTCAAGTAGCCCGGAAGCGAACATAACGGTCAACGCGACGACGGGTCGTCACAGAGGATCCTTGACCCATCAGGGGTCGGGGCGTATCCTCCGCGGCGGACAATCCGGGCACCACCCGGCGCAGCTCAGACCGGCGCCTCTCGAACCTGAGGGTTCGTGGAGGTGTCGTGTTGCGCGCGTACGCGGTTCCGACTAGGCTTGCCTGTCGCCGTGCCCGTCGTTCCGCGTCTTCGCTTTTGACCGGAAAATCTCTGTCCTTTTCGCGCGCCCTGTAAGGAGTGAGGCCTGTGGCTCGTTCCGCGACCCGCGAACGTTTTTCGTTCGCCAGCCTCGGAGAACCCCTTCCGCTTCCGGACCTGATTGCGGTCCAGCGGGACAGTTTTGATTGGTTCCTCCGCGACGGTGTGGCGGAGGTCCTCAATGAGATCTCCCCGATCAAGGACTTCACCGAGAACCTCGAACTCGAGCTCGCCGAGCATGTGTTCGAGCCGCCGAAGTACTCGATCGAGGAGTGCCGCGAGAAGGACCTGACCTACTCGCGTCCGCTCTTTGTCACCGCCCGCTTCATGAATCGCCAGACCGGCGAGATCAAGGAGCAGACGGTCTTCATGGGCGAGTTCCCGATGATGACCGACAAGGGAACCTTCATCATCAACGGCACCGAGCGCGTGGTCGTGAGCCAGCTCGTCCGCTCGCCCGGGGTCTACTTCGGCGTCAACGCCGACCGCACCAACCCCGAGCGCGACATCTACGACGCCAAGGTCATCCCGGCGCGCGGGGCGTGGCTCGAGTTCGAGGTCGACAAGAAGGACGTCGTCGTCGTCCGCATCGACCGCAAGCGCAAGATCCCGGTCACCATCTTCCTCAAAGCCCTCGACTTCGGCGAGAGCCGCGAAGAGCTGGCGTCGCTCATCACCAACGAGCGAGGCGAGCCCTACGAGGTGATGCTGAACACCATCGACAAGGACACGACGGCCACGGTCGACGACGCCTTCGTCGAGATCTACCGCAAGCTCCGTCCCGGCGAGCCCCCCACGGTCGAGTCGGCCAAGGGCCTGCTCCAGAGCCTGTTCTTCAACTCGAAGCGCTACGACCTCGCCAAGGTGGGTCGCTACAAGGTCGGCAAGAAGCTCGGCGACGAGTACGGCGCGCTCGCCGACACCCTCAAGCGACACGGCGAGAAGACGCCCAAGCAAGACGACATGACCCTCACGCGGGCCGACGTCCTGTCGACGGTGAGCTACCTCGTGAAGCTGCACTACGGCGAGGCCGACTACTGGGACGACGACATCGACCACTTCGGCAACCGGCGCGTCCGCACGGTGGGCGAACTGATCCAGAACCAGGTGCGGATCGGTCTCTCGCGGATGGAGCGCGTCGTGCGCGAGCGCATGACGACCCAGGACGTCGAGGCCATCACGCCCCAGACCCTGATCAACATCCGCCCGGTCGTCGCGGCGATCAAGGAGTTCTTCGGGTCCAGCCAGCTCAGCCAGTTCATGGACCAGACCAACCCGCTCGCCGGCCTCACGCACCGACGCCGCCTCTCGGCCCTCGGGCCGGGCGGTCTCTCGCGTGAGCGGGCCGGGTTCGAGGTCCGCGACGTCCACCCGAGCCACTACGGCCGGATGTGCCCGATCGAGACGCCGGAGGGCCCGAACATCGGCCTGATCGGCTCGCTGTCCACGTACGCGCGGGTCAACCGGTTCGGCTTCATCGAGACGCCCTACCGCAAGGTCGAGGTGGGCCGCGTCACCGACCAGATCGACTGGCTGACGGCCGACGACGAGGACCGCCACGTCATCGCCCAGGCCAACGCCGAGATCGAGGAGAACGGCCGCTTCAAGAGCGACCGCGTCCTCGTGCGCGCCCGCAAGGGCGAGGTGGCGTTCGTCGAGCCCGAGCGCGTCGACTACATGGACGTCTCGCCCAAGCAGATCGTGTCGGTGGCGACGGCCCTCATCCCGTTCCTCGAGCACGACGACGCCAACCGGGCGCTCATGGGATCCAACATGCAGCGCCAGGCCGTGCCGCTCGTGAAGCCCGAGGCCCCGTTCATCGGGACGGGCGTCGAAGAGCGCGCCGCACGCGACGCCGGCGACCTCGTTCTCGCCGAGGGTCGGGGTGTCGTGACCGAAGTCGGTGGCGACGCCATCATCGTCGAGTACGAGGCCGGGCAGACCGGCCCCAACGACCGCGACCTCGGCAAGAAGAGCTACCGCCTCTACAAGTTCCGGCGTTCCAACCAGGACACATCGATCAACCAGCGGCCGGCCGTCGAAGAAGGCCAGCGCGTCAAGAAGGGCGACGTCCTCGCCGACGGCCCGTCGACCGACCAGGGCGAGATCGCCCTCGGCAAGAACCTGCTCACGGCGTTCATGTCATGGGACGGCCACAACTTCGAGGACGCCATCATCCTCTCGAGCCGCTTGGTGCGCGACGACGTGCTCACGTCGATCCACATCCAAGAGCACGAGATCGACGCCCGCGACACGAAGCTGGGCGCCGAGGAGATCACCCGTGACATCCCCAACCTCTCCGAGGAGATCCTGAAGGACCTCGACGAGCGGGGGATCGTGCGGATCGGCGCCGAGGTCGGCCCCGGCGATGTGCTGGTCGGCAAGGTCACGCCCAAGGGCGAGACCGAGCTGACTCCCGAAGAGCGGCTCCTGCGGGCCATCTTCGGTGAAAAGGCGCGGGAGGTCCGCGACACGTCGCTGAAGGTCCCGCACGGCGAGACCGGCACGGTCATCGACGTGCGCGTCTTCTCCCGCGAGGACGGTCACGAGCTGAGCCCGGGCGTCAACCAGTTGGTGCGCGTCTACGTCGCCCAGAAGCGCAAGATCAACGAGGGCGACAAGCTCGCCGGTCGCCACGGCAACAAGGGCGTCATCTCCAAGATCCTGCCGATGGAGGACATGCCGCACCTCGCCGACGGGACGCCGATCGACATCATCCTCAACCCCCTCGGCGTGCCGTCCCGGATGAACGTCGGGCAGGTCCTCGAGGCGCACCTCGGATACGCCGCGCGCCACGGGTGGGGCGACGAGCCGACCCAGCCCGTCCACGACAACGCCACCTCGCCGCGGCTCGAGCCGGCCGTGTGGGTGAGCAGCCCGGTCTTCGACGGCGCGCACTGGGACGAGGACACCACCCCGGGCAAGCCGACGATCCGCCAGATCTTCACCACCATGCACCCCGATGGTGCCGACGGTCAGCGGCTGGTCGACGAAGACGGCAAGGCCGTGCTCTACGACGGCCGTACCGGCGAGTCCTTCGACCGCAAGGTGACCGTGGGCTACATGTACATCCTGAAGCTCGCCCACCTCGTCGACGACAAGATCCACGCCCGTTCGACCGGCCCGTACTCGATGATCACCCAGCAGCCGCTGGGCGGGAAGGCGCAGTTCGGCGGTCAGCGGTTCGGCGAGATGGAGGTGTGGGCGCTCGAGGCGTACGGCGCCGCCTACGCGCTCCAGGAGCTGCTCACCATCAAGTCCGACGACGTCCTCGGCCGCGTGAAGGTCTACGAGGCCATCGTCAAGGGCGAGAACATCCCCGAGCCGGGCATCCCCGAGAGCTTCAAGGTGCTCATCAAGGAGATGCAGGCTCTGTGCCTCAACGTCGAGGTGCTCTCCCGCTCCGGTGAACAGATCGAGATGCGGGAGCTCGACGAAGACGTGTACCGCACGCAAGAGGAGCTGGGCATCGACCTGTCGCGTCCCGAACGGGGCACCGACGAGGAAGACGAACGCTCACGCGAACCCAGCCGGCTCTGACAGAAGGTCACAGCGAACGTTGTTGCTCAACCTCGGCTGAGGGTGAGTAGAGAAACAAAGTTCGTAAGAGAACACGATGAGGGAGGCGACGTCCTTTGCTCGACGTCAACGAGTTCGACAAGCTCCGAATCGGTCTGGCCACGGCGGACCAGATCCGCATGTGGAGCAACGGTGAGGTCAAGAAGCCGGAGACCATCAACTACCGGACGCTGAAGCCGGAAAAGGATGGCCTGTTCTGCGAGAAGATCTTCGGGCCCACCAAGGACTGGGAGTGCTACTGCGGCAAGTACAAGCGCGTCCGGTTCAAGGGGATCATCTGCGAGCGCTGCGGCGTCGAGGTCACGCGCTCGAAGGTCCGTCGCGAGCGCATGGGTCACATCGAGCTGGCCGCTCCCGTCGCCCACATCTGGTACCTCAAGGGCGTCCCGTCGCGCCTCGGCTACTTGCTCGACATGGCTCCCAAGAGCCTCGAGAAGATCATCTACTTCGCGGCCCACGTCGTCACCACCGTCGACTTCGACCAGCGCGACAAGGACCTCGGCGACCTCGACAAGGAGATGGCCACGGAGGTCGCCGAAGTCGAGGCTGAGCGCGACGCCGAGATCGAGAAGCGCCTGAGCGAACTCGAGGCCGCCGTCGCCGAACTCGAGGCCAAGGGGGCCAAGAAGGCCGACACCGACAAGCTCAAGAAGGCGACCGACAAGGAGATCGAGGAGCTCAAAGAGCGCGCCGACCTCGAGATCGAGCACCTCAACGCGGTCATCAGCGAATTCCGCACGCTCAAGCCCAAGAAGCTCATCGAGGACGAGCGCGTGTGGCGCGACCTCGTCGACCGTTACTCCGAGTACTTCTCCGGCGGCATGGGTGCCGACTCGGTGCGCGACCTCATCGCCACGCTCGACCTCGACGCCGAGGAGGAGAACCTGCGCGAGGTCATCGCCACCGCCAAGGGTCAGCGCAAGGCCAAGGCGATCAAGCGACTCAAGGTCACCTCCGCGTTCAACGGCGTCCACGAGGACGGCCGGGCCAAGAACGACCCGCAAGGCATGGTGCTCGACGCGGTCCCGGTGCTTCCCCCCGAACTGCGCCCGATGGTGCAGCTCGACGGCGGCCGCTTCGCCACGTCCGACCTCAACGACCTCTACCGCCGCGTCATCAACCGCAACAACCGGCTGAAGCGCCTCCTCGACCTCGGCGCGCCCGAGATCATCGTCAACAACGAAAAGCGCATGCTCCAGGAGGCCGTCGACGCCCTGTTCGACAACGGCCGTCGGGGCCGGCCGGTGACGGGCCCGGGGAACCGCGCCCTCAAGTCGCTCTCCGACATGCTGAAGGGCAAGCAGGGCCGGTTCCGTCAGAACCTGCTCGGCAAGCGCGTCGACTACTCCGGCCGTTCGGTCATCGTGGTCGGCCCGCAGTTGCGCCTCCAGCAGTGCGGCCTGCCCAAGCAGATGGCGCTCGAGCTGTTCAAGCCGTTCGTCATGAAGCGCCTGGTCGACCTCGAGTACGCCCAGAACATCAAGTCGGCCAAGCGCATGGTCGAGCGCGCTCGCCCGCAGGTGTGGGACGTCCTCGAAGAGGTCATCAAGGAGCACCCCGTGTTCCTCAACCGGGCGCCAACGCTCCACCGTCTCGGCATCCAGGCGTTCGAGCCGATCCTCGTCGAGGGCAAGGCCATCCAGATCCACCCACTCGTGTGCGCGGCGTTCAACGCCGACTTCGACGGCGACCAGATGGCGGTCCACCTTCCGCTGTCCGCGGAGGCGCAGGCCGAAGCCCGGCTCCTCATGCTGTCGGCGCACAACATCCTGTCGCCCGCCCACGGTCGGCCGATCGCGGTGCCGAGCCAGGACATGGTGATCGGGATGTACTACCTCACCGAAGTCGTGCCGCGCGAGGACGACGGCGCGCTGCGCTCGTTCTCGTCGGTCGCCGAGGCGCTCATGGCGCACGAGGCGGGCGGTCGCACGAGCGGCGCCAACAGCCTCACGCTGCACGAGTTGATCCACGTGCGGGTCGGCGATTCCAAGTTCCCGGTCGACGAGTTTCCGGTGCGCGACGGGAGCGAAGAGACCGCCGAGAGCCCGGTGTTGTCACGCGACGAGGCAACCGGTCGCGTGCTCGTCGAGACCACGCTCGGCCGCATCCTCTTCAACGACGCGCTGCCGACGGACTTCCCGTTCGTCAGCGCGACGGTGAAAAAGCGCGACACGTCGGCGATCGTCGCCGAGTTGGTCGACCGCTTCGACAACGCCACGGTGGCGACGAGCCTCGACGCCATGAAGGACCTCGGGTTCCGCTACGCGACCAAGGCCGGCCTCACCATCGGCATGGAAGACGTGAAGTCCCCGCCGAGCAAGGCGGAGATCCTCGACAAGTACGAGAAAGAGGCCGAGAAGGTCGAGCGACAGCACGCGCAAGGCGTCATCACCGACCAGGAGCGTCGCCAAAAGGAGATCGAGATCTGGACCGAGGCCACCGACGAGGTGCGCCGGGCCATGGAAGAAGGCCTTCGCCAGGAGCGGTTCAACCCGATCGACATGATGGTGGGCTCGGGCGCCCGAGGAAACATCATGCAGGTGCGACAGATCGCCGGCATGCGTGGCCTCGTGGCCAACCCGAAGGGCGAGATCATCCCGCGCCCGATCAAGTCCAACTTCCGCGAGGGCCTGTCGGTCCTCGAGTACTTCATCTCGACGCACGGCGCCCGCAAGGGCCTCGCCGACACCGCCCTGCGGACCGCGGACTCGGGCTACCTGACCCGTCGACTCGTCGACGTGGCGCAGGAGCTCATCGTCCGCGAGGAGGACTGCGGAACGAGTCGGGGGATCTGGGTCGAGGAGATCAACGAAGAGGGCGACAAGGCGCGTTCTCTCGAAACGAAGATCCTCGGTCGCGTGCTCGCCGAGGGTGCAGGTGGCTTCGACGCCGGCACCTACATGGGCCAGCGCGAGATGAACGCACTCATGCTCGACGAGAAGGTCGACCGCGTTCGCGTGCGGTCGGTCCTCACCTGCGAGACGGTCTACGGGGTGTGCGGGGCCTGCTACGGCTGGCAGATGGCGACCAACCGACCCGCCGAACTCGGCGAGGCCATCGGCATCATCGCCGCCCAGTCGATCGGCGAGCCCGGCACGCAGCTCACCATGCGGACCTTCCACACCGGCGGCGTTGCCGGCGAGGACATCACGCACGGTCTCCCGCGCGTCGTCGAGTTGTTCGAAGCCCGTACCCCCAAGGGCAAGGCCATTCCGGCCCGCACCTCGGGCGTCGTGCGCATCGACATCGACGAGGAGAAGGACGAGATCCACGTCACGGTCGTCGCCAACGACTGTGAGGAAGAGGAGTACCCGGTGTCTCGGCACGCGCCGATCGCCGTGCGCTCCGGCCAGGAGATCTCGGCCGGCGAGCGGCTCGTGGGCGACGAGAACTCGCCCCTCGACCCCAAAGAGATCCTCGAGATCCAGGGGATCCGCGAGACCCAGCGCTACCTCACCGAGGAAGTGCAGAAGGTGTACCGGGAACAGGGCGTGTCGATCCACGACAAGCACATTGAGGTCATCGTGCGCCAGATGCTGCGCCGGATCGCGGTGGCGGAGCCGGGCGACGCCCCGTTCCTCCCCGGCGAGAAGGTCGACGCCCGGGTGTACGCCGAGACCAACCGCAGCCTCCTCGAGGAGAGCAAGACGCCGGCCGAAGGCCGCCCGGAACTGATGGGCATCACCAAGGCCTCGCTGGCCACCGACTCGTGGCTGGCCGCGGCGTCGTTCCAGGAGACGACCCGGGTGCTCACCGAGGCGGCGATCGAGGGCAAGAGCGACGGACTGCTCGGGCTCAAGGAGAACGTCATCATCGGCAAGCTCATCCCGGCCGGCACCGGCATGCCGCGTTACACGGACTTCAACGTGCTCGCGCCCGACGCCGAACCGCTCCCGTTCCAGACGGCGGCGGGGACCGAGGAAGAGGACCTCGCCGAGTGGCTGCGTTCGATCGGTGAGCAGCAGACCGAGACCCTCGGCGCCAGCATCTTCGGCGCCGCCTCGGTCACGCCGGCGGGCGGCGACCTGCCGCCGTTCTCCACCGACGCCCCGGTGCCCGAGGCGGGTGCGGCCGACGAGATCTCTCTCGTCGACGACCCGCTCGACGCCGAACCGCTGAACGACAGCGAGACTGCGTAAGACGGTGTGCGTGTCAGCCCGGCTCACGCCGGGCTGACACGCACACCCTCGGTGTGATCTGACGATCAGTCAGAAGACCCCCCGATCGGGTGTATCGCGGCGCGCCCACGCTCCGTACGATTCGACGGCGTCCAAGATGTGTGACCTGCCCCCTTTGACCGCTCTGCGCGCGCGGGTGGCTGCGTCAGGCTCAAATTCTGTCGAGAAAATGCCGCGACGCCTAGCGAGATGATTCGTAAAGAGAACAGGAAGCGTGACTGCCGTCACACCCACCGCGGGCGGCCCAACCACAAAGGAGAGGGCGGAATCATGCGCAAGCTGACTCGTCTTCTGGCGGCGAGCGCTCTTGCCGCCTCCGGCATCATGGCTGTGACGGCAAGTCCGTCGCTCGCAGAACAGGATGTCATCGACTGCCCATCCAACGGCAACGACCCGGGCGCCCCGGTGGGCGACCCGGTTCACAACCC
>DATDOY010000039.1:0-12546 GCA_035293045.1 Acidimicrobiia bacterium | reverse complement strand
GACCACGCGAGGTCCTGGCGTTCCACCAAGGCGGCGCCCGTGACGAGGAGAAGGATCGACGACGGCGCGAAGAGCGTCTTGCCGACGGCCTCGGCGTCGAGGGCGAACTGGTCGCTCACCGCATCGATGGCGGCGCGCTCGGTCCGAGCCGCGATGACCTGCAGGGCCAGCGCCGCGCCGATCCACGTGGCGGCGGCGAGGAGGTGCAGGGTGAGCAGCGCCTGGTTCACTCGCATCGAGCCGACGCTACAGCGCTGGCTGTGGTGTCCGTGGCCGGGACGGCGGGTCGATCAGCTGAGGAGATCCGAGCCGCAGGTGAAGGTGCCTCCGCTCGCGGGCCCGGCGAAGCCGGGATCGACGCGGCAGATCAGGGTCGTTCCCGCTGCCACGGTCGACGCGTCGCCGCGCCCGGAGCACTGGTTGGTGACGATACCGCCGGAGCTCTGGCAGCCCTCGATGAGGTACCGCCCGTCGCGGGTCCGCACGGTGACGACGGGGAGGGCGGACGTGACGCTGGTCGCGGACGCCTGGACGCCCCGCCAACCGGCGTGTTGGAACGTGCACTCGGCCGCCTGGCCCGCGACCCAGACCCCGCTGCAGGCGACCTGCCAGCGGCTGATCGGATCAACCACGGCGTGAGCAGAAGGGGTCGCCCACGCCGCGAGCGCGACCGTGACGATGGCGACAAGGGCGAGAAGGGAAGGCGTGGAACGCATCGTGGGTCCTCCAATGACGTCGTGTGAGGTCGTGTTCGCCGTCTTAACGCCCGAGACCTTGGATCCACGCGCCGGAATGTCCGCTTTGTACGGACAATGACGTCGGGGACCGACGTCCCCGAGGTCGTCAGCTCGCGATGAGGGCGTGACGCCTCTGAGGAGGAGCCCACAGGTGCATGGCGGCATAGGCACGCCAGGGACGCCAGGCCTCGGCACGGTCGGTCACCTCCGTGGTGGTCAGCGGCTCGCCGTTGCCGAGCGCCTTGCGAAGGCCGAGGTCGGATGCTGGGAAGGCGTCGGGCTCGCCGCACGCCCGCATCGCGATGTAGTTGGCGGTCCAGGGGCCGACGCCGGGCACGTCGCTCAGGCTGGTCAGGCAGGCGTCGAGCCCCCGCGAGCCGTCGAGCACCAGCGAGCCGTCCAGCATGCGCTGCGCGAGCGCCACAAGGCTGGCGCCGCGGGCCTCGGTCAGTCCGACGGCGCGGGCGATCCGGTGCGCGCCGGCGTCGGCGACCGCGGCGGGTTCGGGAAACACATGCGTCAGGCCGAGCGGATGCAGGCCCTCGACGGGTGTGCCAAAGGCTTCCACCAGGCGGCCGCTGAAGGTCGTGGCGGCGCGCACGCTCACCTGTTGGCCGAGGATGGCGCGCACCGCCAACTCGAAGGGGTCCCACGCGCCGGGGACGCGCATCCCAGGTCGGGCGCGCACGCGGGATCGCAGCGCCGGGTCTCGTGCGAGGTCGGCGCCGATGGCGCCGGTGTCGGCGTCGAGATCGAACATCCGGCGCACTCGATCGACGACGTGGATGAGCCCCTCCCAGCGCGGGAGGTGGGCGCGGAGCACGAGGTGGTCGGCGCCCCCCGGGCGCACCTCGAGCACGCCGGGGAACCCCTCGATGCGGATCGTGCGGTAGTAGGCGGTTCCATCCACTGCCTCCACGCCCGGGATGGCACGCGGACCGAGAAAGCCGGTGACCGCCTCCCAATCCAGGGGCCCCCGGAAGGGGAGGCGGAGGTCGAGGCCGCCGTCGGCCACGAGCCGGTCGGTCTTGCGCCGCTTGGCCCGCAGCTCGGTCGGCGAGGCGCGGAACACCTCGTGCATCACGCGGTTCATCTGGCGCACGCTTCCGAAGCCGGCGGCGAAGGCCACGTCGGCCACGGGCAGGTCGGTCTCGTCGAGGAGCCGCCGGGCAAAGTGGGCCCGGCGTGAGCGAGCGACCGCGTCGGGGGTGGCGCCGACGTGCTCGACGAACAGCCGGCGCAAGTGGCGGCCGCTGACGCCGAGGCGGCGCCCAAGGTCGCTCTCGTTGGCCCCTTCGTTCGACGGGTCGAGGGCCCCGTCGAGGATGAGCCGGACGGCGCGGCACACGAGTTCGGGGGAGTCCACCCACGACGCGGGCTCGGAGGCCCGATACGGGCGGCACCGGAGACAGGCGCGAAAGCCCGCCGCCTCGGCCGCGGCGGCGAAGGTGAAGGGCACGACGTTGGCCGCGTTCGGCGTGGCCGAGCAGGTGTCGCGGCAGTAGATGCCGGTGGTCACGACGGCGCTGAACCCCTGAGCCATGGGTGCAGTTGTACGCCATCGGCGGCCGCCACGTCGGACGGATTCGGACAGGGCCCTGAGGCTGTCCGGATGTGGCCGGACGGGGGCGCAGCGGGCGCGACAGACTGAGCCCATGACCCTGACCAAGATCGAGATCGGTTCGCTCGACACCCCGCTCGGCCGGCTCGAGGTGGCCGTCCACGAAGGGGCCCTCGTCGTGCTCCGCTTCGACGTCGACTGGGGTGTCGGCGGCGGCGACGACCTCGGGCGTCGCTTCCCCGAGGCCGAATTGGAACCCGCGGACGACCCCGCGGGGATGGTGTCGGTCCTCGCCGCGTACTTCGACGGCGACGTCCGCGCCATCGACGGAGTCGTGGTCGACGTCGAGGGCACGCCGTTCCAGGAGGCGGTGTGGAAGGCGACCCGCGAGGTCCCGGCGGGGGAGACGGCGACCTACGGCGACATCGCCAACGTCATCGGCGCGCCCCGCGCGATGCGCGCCGTCGGCTCAGCGCTGGGCCGCAATCCCGTCGGCATTGTCGTGCCCTGTCACCGCATCGTCCCGGCGTCGGGTGGAATCGGAAAGTACGGCGGCGGCGAGCACCGCAAGGCCTGGTTCCTCGCGCACGAGGCCGCCGTCATCTAACGGTGCGCCTCCCATGCACGTGTGAGTGTCTGCCTTGCCCTAGCCGGGCCACCACTCACACCGGGGTAGGCGGTCGCGGGTCGAACGCGCCGAGCCCTCAGTATGGGGTGGTGGTTTCGAAGATCCGGCGGGGGTTGTCCACGAGCATCGTGGTGATCTGCTCCTCCGTGACCCCGCGCTCTTTCAGCGCTGGCACCACGCTCTCGGTGATGTGGCGGAAGTGCCAGTCGGGCGCACCCTCTTTCAGCATCGCCTCGTCGAACCAGTCGATGAAGCACGACGCATCGTGCGACAGCACCATGTGATCTGCGTGCCCCTGCTCGCACATGTCGGCGACGACCCCCACCCGCTCCTCGAACGACAGCATCGCGTGGACGCCGAAGCGGTCCATTCCGATATACGAGCCGCGCCCGACCAACTCCTCGAGGTAGTCGAGCTCGGTCGTGTCGCCCGAGTGGCCGATCACCACCCGCGACAGGTCGACGCCTTCCTCTTCGAAGATGCGCTGCTGGTCCAACCCGTTGCGGCTCGCCGCGTGGGTGTGGGTCGAGATGGGCGCGCCAGTCCGCCGGTGGGCGCGGGCGACGCCGCGCAGGATTGACTCGCCGTCGGTCGTGACGCCCGCTTCGTCCGTGGCGCATTTCAGGATGCCGGCCTTCACTCCGCTCGACCCGATCCCCTCCTCGATGTCGCGCACGAACCACTCGGTCAGCACCTCTGCGGCGCTGCCACCGAGGATCGATCGCCAGTGGAACGACGGCGGCAGCGACTCGTAGGTGTACCAACCGGTCGCCACCACGATGTTGAGCCGCGTCTGCTCAGCGATCCTTCGCAGGACGGGCGCGTCCCGCCCGTTCCCCGGCACCGTGAGGTCGACGATCGAGTCGACGCCGGCGTCCTTCAACTCCTCGAGGCGCTTCACCGCGTCGGCGATGCGCGTTTCGGTGTCGCCCCAGCCGAGGTCCCAGTCCCACGCCGCGTCGGGCGTGCGCACGAACACGTGCTCGTGCATGAGCGCGGTGCCCAGCGCGGCGGATTCGATCGAGTCTCCGGTGGCGACGGGGATGGTGGCCATCGGCCCTCCTATGTTCCTCTCGGGAGGCCCAGGATGCGCTGGGCCACGATGTTCTTGTTGACCTGGGTGGTGCCGCCGGCGATCGAGAGCGCCCGGACGTAGAGGCGGTTGCGCCCGACGTCTCCCTCGTTGGCGTCGGGGCCGAACACGTCCCCTTGCACCTCGGCCAGCTCCTGTTCGAGGTCGCTCCACACCAGTTTGGCGACGCTCGACTCCGGCCCGGTCTCGCGCCCATGCAACATGCCCGAGACGGCGCGGTAGGCGAGGAGCTTGAGGTACTCACCTTCGAGGTAGACCTTGGCGAGACGCTGGCGCAGCACCGGATCCTGCGACGCCGGGCGGCCCTCGACCTCGATCTCCCGGGCCTGGTCGAGCAGGCGCTGGATCTTCTTGCGCACCGAGAGGTGGAGGTTGGCGACCCCCGCGCGTTCGTGGGTGAGCGTGGTCACCGCCACGCGCCAGCCGTCGTTCTCGGGTCCGAGCAGGTTCTCGACCGGCACGCGCACCTCGGTGAAGAAGATCTCGTTGAATTCGGTGTCGCCGGTGATGGTCACGAGGGGCCGCACTTCGACGCCGGGGCTCGCCATGTCGACGACGAGACACGAGATGCCGGCGTGTTTTGACGCGCTGGGATCGGTGCGCACCAACAACTCGCAATGGGTGGCGAGGTGGCCGAGGGTGTTCCACACCTTCTGCCCGTTCACCACGTAGTGGTCGCCGCCGGCACCCGTGGCGCGGACCGCCGTTGCCTTCAGCGACGCCAGGTCGGATCCGGCGTCGGGCTCCGAGAACCCTTGGCACCAGATGTCGTCGCCGCGGAGCATCCGGGGGAGGTAGTGGAGCTTTTGGTCCTCGGTGCCGTAGGCCATGATCGCCGGGGCGATGTTGGCGATCCCGAGCGGGTTGAGGGTCGGCGGCGCTTCGGCTCGGCTCATCTCCTCCGCCCACACCACTTGTTCCATCACCGACGCGCCGCGCCCGCCGTACTCGTCGGGCCAGGCGATGGCGGCGTAGCCGGCGTCGGCGAGGAGGCGGTTCCACTCGCGCATCTTCTCGAGTTCCGAGTGACCGCCCTCGGCGACGAAGCGGTCGAGGCCGCGGAAGCGGTCGTCGAGGTTGGCGTCGAGCCAGGCCCGGAACTCGGCGCGGAAGGCTTCCGCCTCGGGCGGGTAGCTGAAGTCCATGCGGCCGTGATCCTACGGGTGCCTGCGCCCGCAGCGATACTGGGGCGATGCGTTTCGCCTACGCCGAGACCTTCTGCGACCCCGCCCACCTCGGGCCGCTGGCGCAGGCTGCCGAGGAGGCGGGCTACGACTCCTTCGTCGTGCCCGACAGCCTCATCTATCCGGCCGACTCCGACACCGAGTATCCCTACACCGCCGACGGCGACCGCAGTTTCATCGAAGACAAGCCGGTCATCGAGCCGTTCACTCTCATCCCTTACCTCGCCGCGCTGACCGAGCGCATCCGGTTCCTCACCTTCGTGATCAAGCTGCCGGTGCGACCCGTCGTGCTCGTGGCCAAGCAGGCGGCGAGCGTCGCCGCCCTCACCGACAACCGGCTGCGCCTCGGCATCGGCCTGAGTCCCTGGCCGGAGGACTTCGCCGCCCTCGGGCAGCCGTGGGACCAGCGGGGCAAACGCATGGACGAGATGATCGAGATCATGCGCGGCCTGTGGGCGGGCGGGTGGTTCGAGCACCACGGCGACCTCCTCGACGTGCCGCGCATCAAGATCTGCCCGACCCCGACCGAGCCCATCCCGCTCCTGATTGGCGGACACTCCGAGCCGGCGTTGCGCCGCGCCGCCCGCGTCGGCGACGGCTGGGTCCACGGCGGCGGCGACCCCAGCGAACTCGGCGGTCTCGTCGAGCGCGTGCATGCACTGCGCGCCGAGGCGGGTCGCTCCGCCGAACCCTTCGACGTCATCGTCATCTCGCTCGACGCCTTCACCCTCGACGGCGTTCGCCGCCTCGAGGACCTCGGGGTCACCGACGTCGTCGTCGGCTTTCGCAATCCGTATTCGACCGAGCCCGACACCCAGCCGTTGTCGGAGAAACTCGATCACCTCCGGCGGTTCGCCGACGCCGTCGTCGCCAAGGCGTGAGGGCGGTAGCCTCGCCGTGATGGAAGACCGGGCGACGAACACGCGAGCGACGATCGAGGGTTTCGACCCGTTCACGACGTTCCAGTCGCCCAAGCACCGCGCCGATCCGCACCCGCTCTATCACCGGCTTCGCACCGAGACCCCGGTGCTCTTCGTGCCCGAGTGGGACGAATACGTGTTGACGCGTCACGCCGATTGCGAGGCCGTCCTGCGCGACACCCGGTTCTCCAGCAACCCGGCGCACCGGCGGCTCCAGCTCCCCCTCGACGAACAGGACGTGCGCACCCAGCTCAGCGGCACCAATGCCAACGTGCTCCTGTTCATCGACCCGCCCGACCACACCCGCATCCGGCGACTCGTGAGCAAGGCGTTCACCCCCCGACGGGTGGAGGAGATGCGGGCGCACATCCAGGCGCTCGTCGACGCCCTGCTCGACGACGCCCAAGAGAAAGGCGAGATCGACGTCGTGCTCGATCTCGGGTATCAGGTTCCGGTCACGGTCATCTGCGAGATGCTCGGCGTGCCGAAGGAAGACCGCCATCTGTTCCACGAGTGGTCGGCCGCGGCCACCCGATTGCTCGACGGCTTCATTCCCCAGGACGAGATGATGAAGGCCCTCGGCGGGGCCATGAGCATCATCGCCTACCTCGGCGACGTCATTGACGCGCGTCGCAAGGCGCCTGGTGACGACCTGCTCTCGGCGATGATCGCGGCCGAGGAGGAAGGCGAAGTGCTCTCCGAGGAGGAGCTGCGCTCGACGACGCTCCTGCTCTTTGTCGCCGGCCACGAGACGACGATGAACCTGATCGGCAACGGGATGTACGCGCTGTTGCGCCACCCCGATCAGTGGCAACGCCTTCGCGACGATCTCGACCTCGCCCCGCTCGCCGTCGAAGAGTTGCTGCGATACGACGGCCCGGTGCACGTCACCGGACGGATGGCCACCGAGGACATCGAGATGGACGGTTTCAGCGTCGAGAAGGGCCAGACCGTCATCGCATTGCTCGCCGCCGCCAACCGAGACCCGGCCGAGTTCGCCGACCCCGACGGCCTCGACATCGGCCGCACGCCCAATCACCACCTCACGTTCAGCCACGGCATCCACTACTGCCTCGGCGCGGCCCTCGCCCGGGTCGAAGGTCAGGTGGCGATCGCCAGCCTCGCCAAGCGGTTCTCGCGCGTCGAGCAGATCACGCAGGACGTCCGCTACCGCGACCACTTCGTGCTGCGCGGCCTCGAAGAGCTCCGCATCGCCGTATCGGTGTAGCCACCGCGGGACGGTGAGGCGGGCGACCGCCCCGATCTCAACTCCCGAAACGGCGGGCGTCGCCGACCGCGTCTTTGGCGACTGCGCAGCCGACGCTTGCCGTCGGCTCGCGGTGTGAACCCAGGTCCCCCCGCTCCGACCCCTCGGCCGCGGTACCGTGACCGAATGCGAGGGCAGTGTTGACCCACGCCGAACTCGTCGTCCGGCGCGCGGGGCCAGGGGATGAAGAGGCGCTATCAGGCTTGGCCTTCGAGTACCTCGTGTGGGCCGTCGAGCGACTCAAGGCGGAGTACGACGTCTCGTGGCCAGCGATTGCCATCGACGACGTACGGGCGAGCTGGGAGGAGTACGGGTCTGAGGGCGCGGCCTTCATCGCCGAGCGCGGCGGCGAGCCCGTCGGAATCGGTGCCGTGCGCCGCCTCGAAGACGGCGTTGCCGAGGTGAAGCGCATGTACGTGCGGCCTGAGGCTCGGGGTCTCGGCGCCGGCGCGGCCCTCCTTGACAACGTGCTGGACCACGCCCGGAGCCTCGGTGCCAGGATCGTGCGGCTTGACACCGTCCGGTTCATGGCCGACGCGCAGCGCCTGTACCGGTCGCGTGGATTCATCGAGCGCGGGCCGTATGAAGGGACAGAGATCCCGGAGCGGCTCCAGCATCACTGGCGTTTCTTCGAAGTTGCCGTCAGCGCTCGTGAGGGTTAGCCAGACCCTCGGCTAGCGGGGTTGCGACCGATGCGCGTCGAGCAGGTCGAGCGAGAACTGCACAGTCCCCGTCAGCCCGCTAGTGGACGGGCGTTGTTGGGCGAGGAGCACGGCGGCGTCGGCGACGTGCTCCTTGGGCTCCACGAGATCGGGCGGCAGCTCCTTGCCCCCCGAGAAGGCCTTCCAGCCCTCGGTCTCGACGACCTTCTTGGGAGCAAGGCAGTTGACGGCGATGTCGTGGTCGCGCACCTCGTGGGCGAGGCCGGCGTAGTACCGCTCCACCCCCGCCTTGGAGACCCAGTAGGCGTTCGAGCCGCGCTCAATCATTCCCACCCCGCTCGTGGTGAGGGCGATGAGCGACCCACCGCCGCGCTCGATGAGATGGGGGAGGGCGGCCTTGGTGACGAGGAAGGTGCCGGTGAGGTTGACGCGCAGCACGAGGTCCCACCGGGCCGCGGGCGTTTCGAGCGTCGGGGCAAGCCACACCGAACCGGCGTTGCACACCGCGATGTCGAGGCCGCCGAATTCCCACACCGTCGCTTGCACCGCGGCGCTCACGGAATCCTCCTCGGTGACGTCGCACTGGATGGCGGTGGCGATGCCTTCCTGCGAGCGGATCCGCTCGGCGACGCCGTGGATGGTGCCGGGGACCGATCCCTCCTCCTCCGTGCGGGCGGCGACGGCAACGGCGGCGCCGGCGAGCGCGAGCGCCTCGGCGATGGCGGCGCCGATCCCGCGACTCGCACCGGCGACGAAGGCGACCTTGCCCTCGAGGGGGCGCTCGTTGCTCACCGACCGGCCCTTGCGACCTTGAGTTCACCCATGACGTGGATCTGGCCCAGCGTCTGTTCCATGTAGTCGGGGCCGTCGGCGGTCGGCACGAACCATCCCGTCGGGCACATCGTGAGCACCTCGACGAGCGAGAACCCGCGCCGCTCGACCTGACACTCGAAGGCGGCGCGGATCATCTTCTTGGTCTTGGCGACCGCACCTGCCGAGTGGACCGACCCCCGCGCCACATACCCCGCGCCGTCCAGGCGGGCGACGAGGTCGGCGATGCGGATGGGGTGGCCGTGGTATTCGGCGTCGCGCCCGTCGAGGCTGGTCTTGGTCCGCTGGCCGATCACGCTGGTGGCGGTCATGTGTCCACCCGTCTCCCCGAACACCCCGTTGTTGAGGAGGATGGCGGTGACGTTCTCGCCCCGCGCCGCGGTGTGGAGCACCTCTTGCAGCCCCTCGTTGACCATGTCGCCGTCGCCCTGGAGGGTGAAGACCGAGACGTCGGGGAGCATGCGCTTGACGCCCGTCGCCACCGACGGGGCGCGCCCGTGGAGGGCCTGCACGGTGTCGATGTCGAGCATGCGGGCGAAGGCGGTGTAGCAGCCGATCCCGAGGACGCACACGGCCGAGCGTTGTTGCGCGAGCTCGCACAACACCTCGGTCACGATGCGGGTTGCCACCGGCTCGCCGCACCCCGGGCACAGGTGATGCTCGGTGGTGAGGAACAACTCGGGCTTGAGCGGAGCGACGAGGTGGGTGCCGGGGTGGTCGGTCATGCGGGGGCTCCTTCGCTGGCGACGACGGAGGCGAGGACAGCCTCGATGCGGGCCCGGACGACCTCGGTGTCGAGCAGGTCGCCGACGCCGAACCCTGAGCTGTCGGTCGAGATGCCGCCGATGAACTCGACGGGGGCCCGGCCGAGGACGGCGAGGCGCACGTCGTCGATCATCTGCCCGCCGCTGTTTTCGAGGACGGCGACGGCGCGCGCGCCCTTGGTTGCCGCGGCGACCGCCTCCGACGGGAACGGCCACAGCGTGATGGGGCGCACGTACCCGACGCGATGGCCGTCGGCCCGGAGCTGGCGCACCACATACCGCACGAACTTGGCGAGGGTGCCGAAGGCGACCACCACGACGTCGGCGTCGTCGCAGAAGCCGACGTCGACGAGCGCCGGCTCGCCGCGCTCCATCGCCGCGGTGTGCTCGACCGCGGCCTGGAAGTGGCGTTCCATTCCTTGGGCCATTCCCGGACTCTCCTCGCCGTGCTTGTTGAACCCGAGCATCGTGACGAGCTTGGCCCTCGGGTCGCGCCGGCCGTCGACGGCCCAGTCCTTGGCGGGGCGGCCGTCGCCGAAGTCGAGCGGCGACACGTCGACCGCTTCGTAGGTGTGGCTCAGCAAATAGTCGCCGTAGACGAGCACGGGGTTGCGCCACTTGTCGGCGAGATGGAAGGCGAGCTGGGTCAGCTCGACCCCCTCGTTGATGTCCATGGGCGCGAGAACGATGTGGCGGTAGTCGCCGTGGCCGCCGCCGCGGGTGGCCTGGAAGTAGTCGCTTCCCCCGCGGGCCATGTTGAAGACGACAAGGGGGAGGCGGGCCAGCGTGATCTCGGCCAGCGACTCCTGCATGAGGGAGAGTCCTTGGCCGGTCGAGCCGGTGGCGGCGCGCACGCCGGTGGCGAGGGCGCCCCACGCCATCCCGATGGCCTCGATCTCGCTCTCGGCGTTGACGCACACGCCGCCCTCTTCGGGGAGCCGGCGGGCCATGTGCTCGAGCAACTCGGTGAACGGCGTCATGGGATAGCCCGCGAAGAACCGGCACCCCGCGGCGATGCACGCCTCGGCGAGCGCCTCCGACCCCTCCATCAGCCGCCGCTCGCTCATGCGCGCCCCCGCCCGTCGACGGGCGCGTCGACGACTTCTTCGATCGGTTCGTCGTACTTGTGCACCTCGAAGCAGAAGTCCGGGCACACGTCGAGACACGCGCGACACCCGGTGCATCCGGGGAGGAGTTGCGGGTAGCGGAACCCGTTGCGGTTGACGTCGGTGGTCGTCATCACGAGCACTGCGGGCGGACACGCCGGGATGCACAGGTCGCATCCTTTGCACGCGTCGACGTCGATGACGACGGTGCCGCGGGTGAGAACGGTGCGGCTCACGTGAGGGCCGCCCTCATCTCGGCGCCGGCGAGGATCGCTTCCTCGTTCGCGGGCAGGTGCTGGGCGCGATACGGCGGGATGCACTCGCGCATCGCCTGGATGCAGGCCTCGACGCCGACGAGTCCCGTCGTGGTGGCGTACGCGCCGACCATCACCATGGACGCGACCATGAGGTTGTCGAGTTGCGCCGCCCGCTCGGTGGCTGGGACTTCGACGACGCGCACGGTGTCGGGGAGGGCGGGATCGACCTCGAAGACCGTCGAGTTGAGGAACACGACGCCGTCGGAGCGCACCTTGGCCCGGAGCGGCTCCCAGAACTCATGGTGCATGGCGATGGCCGACCACGTGTGGGAAACGAGGGCCGGTGCTTCGATCGGGTCGTCCGACACGACGACGGTGGCGTCGGTGTTGCCGCCCCTCATGACCCCTGAGTACACGCCGAAATAGGTGACGTGCTTTCCTTCGGCCGTGGCGGCGCGGGCGATGACCTCGGCGGCGAGCTGCACGCCCTGACCGCCGATGCCGGTGAGCATCAGCTCGCGCTCGCCGGAGATCACGAGGCTGCGCCTCGGAGGGCGAAGGCGATCAGGTGGTCGGCCTCGGCGTCGGTGGGGCGGGTCCCGGCGACGAGGTGACGCTCCATGGCCCCGAAGGCGAGGAGGTAGATGGCGTCGGCGTCTCGACTCGGGTCGCGAGTGTCGGCGGCGGCGAGGGCGTTCCTGAGCGGGGCCTTCAGGGCGTCGGCCGAGGCGGCGACTTCATCGGGGAAGTCGCGGGCGAGGCGGGCGGCGTTGACGGCGAACGGTCGGGTTGCCGACGCCGCCTTGGCGTTGCGGGCCTGGGCCAGCACCCCCTCGATCCATCGCTTCGCCTGGTCGATGGGGCGGGGCTCGGCGGCCATCCGGCGTTCGAGGAAGGCGAGGAGCTCGCGGCGGCCCTCGGCGAGGATGGCGAGGAGCAGCTCGTCCTTGCTGGCGAAGTGTCGGTAAAAGGCCTGATTCGAAAGGCCCGCTTCCCGGACGATCTCCGAGACCTTGGGGTCGAGGCCCCCGTGGCGCCGGATGACGACGAGCCCTGCGTCGACCAAGCGCCGCACGTCTTGGGCCGCGGCGCGCCGCTTCCCTGCTAGGGGGCGATCGATGGCGCGGGTGAGAACGTCGTTCTGCATTGGCGAGAACCTTATTCTCGCCCGTCCCGGCGAACAAGTGGATCGAGCGGGGACGGGGTGTGGGCGCCGTGGTTGAATTCGGCATGGCGTATTCCCAGGAGCTCGCGGAGCGCGTGCGCGACGAACTCACGGCGGAGAAGGACCTCACCGAGCGGGAGATGTTCGGGGGCGTCGGGTTCATGGTGGCCGGCCACATGTGCTGCGGGATCATCGGCGACGAGTTGATGGTGCGGGTGGGGCCCGACCTGTATCACGACGCGCTGACGCGCCCCGACGCCCGGGAGTTCGACTTCACCGGTCGGCCCATGAAGGGATGGGTCACCGTGGGGCGGGGCGGCGTGAGCGACGACGCCGACCTCGAGATGTGGGTCCGCCTCGGGTTGGCCTTC
>DATDOY010000038.1:0-7001 GCA_035293045.1 Acidimicrobiia bacterium | reverse complement strand
GTGATGACGGCGGGGCCGCCACCGAGTGCCTCGAGCACGCCGAACACAAGCGAGAACTCCCCGGCCGCCCCGGTCGCACCGCTCTTGCGGTGGTCGTGGCACGCGGAGGGCGGACGCTCGTCGATGCACGCGAATCCGAGTTCGTCGAGCTCGTTGAGCCGGGAGGAGTCGATCTGTTGGGGCGTGAGGGCCGTGCGGGCCGACGCCGTCGCGCCAACGACCGCGGCGCCGGCGTCGTCGACCGCCGTGCCGGTGATCGCCACCGAGTCTTCGGGGGCGGGACCCGCCCCCGCGTCGCAACAAGGGGTACTGGCGACGACAAGCGCAGACAAGATCGAGGTGGTCAGGAGCCGTCGGGCGCGTACCACTGGTCAAACGATGCTTGCGTGATGCATTCGTAGGCCTCGATGTAGCGAGCGCGCGTCCCGGCGATCACGTCGGCCGGCAGCGGTGGGGCCGGCGGCTCGTGGTCCCAGCCGACCGAGTCGAAGTGGTCGCGGACGTACTGCTTGTCGAAGCTCGGCGGCGAGGTGCCGAGCCGGTATTCGTCGGCGGGCCAAAAGCGCGACGAGTCGGGCGTGAGCACCTCGTCGATCAGCACGATGGCGCCGTCGATCTCGCCGAACTCGAACTTGGTGTCGGCCACGATGATGCCCCGGGTCGCCGCCAACTCGGCGCCGAACTGATACAGCTCGATCGAGAGCCGCTCGAGTTCGGCGTGGCGTTCCGCGCCGACGAGGGCGATGGCTTCGTCGCGGGTGAGGGCGACGTCGTGACCCTCGTCGGCCTTGGTCGACGGCGTGAAGATCGGCGCGGGGAGTTCCTCGGCCTGCTGCATGCCCGACGGCATGGGCATGCCGTTGACGGTCGACTCCTTTTGGTATTCGCTCCACGCCGATCCGAAGAGGTAGCCGCGCACGACGCACTCCATGGGAAGGGGCGTCGCCCGTCGGACGAGCATCGCCCGCCCGGCCACGTCGGCCCCTGCGGTTTCGGGGAAATCGGTGGGGTCGGCCGAGATCACGTGATTGGCGACCAGGTCGGTCGTCCGCTCGAACCAGAACGTCGAGAGCCCCGTGAGAACGCGCCCCTTGTCCGGGATGGGCTCGTCCATCACGACGTCGAAGGCCGAGATGCGGTCCGAGGCGACGATCAGCAAACGGTCGTGGTCGACCTCGTAGATGTCGCGGACCTTGCCCGATCGAACATGCTGGAGTCCCAGCGCAGTCATGAACCCCTCCTCGTTCTCAGCGCACACCGGGTGGCGCGGGCTGCCCAAGTTCTCTCTCCATGGCGTCGAACACGCGCCCGACATTGGCCAGCGCACGGTCGAGGTCGAAGCAGCGCGTGAGGTCGGACTCGTCGAGACGCTCTGTGACCTCGGGATCTTCCTTCAGCACCTCGATGAAGGGGCGCTCCTCTTCCCACGTGCGCATGGCGTCGCGCTGGATGATGCGATACGCGTCGTCGCGCGACAGACCGCTCTCGACGAGCGACAGCAGGACGGCCTGCGAGAACACCAGGCCGTGGCTCGCCTCGATGTTGCGCGCCATCCGCTCGGGGTACACCTGGAGTCCCTCGATGAGCGACCGAGCCTTCACCGCGACGTAGTGCGCCAGCACCGAGGAATCGGCGAGAACCACCCGTTCCGCAGACGAGTGCGAGATGTCGCGCTCGTGCCACAGCGCCACGTTCTCGAGCCCGACCTGGGCGTTGGCGCGCAACACCCGGGCGAGGCCGCACAGTTGCTCGGCCTTCACCGGGTTGCGCTTGTGCGGCATGGCGCTCGAGCCCTTCTGCGCACCCTCGCGGAAGCCTTCCTCGACCTCGCGGACTTCCGTGCGCGCGAGGTGGCGGATCTCGGTCGCGAAGGCCTCGACGGTTGCGCCGATCGACGCGCAGGTCGTCAGAAACTCCGCGTGACGATCGCGCGCCAACACCTGGGTGGCGGGGACGGCCGTCAACCCGAGACGAGCGCAGACGATCTCTTCGACCCTCGGGTCGATGTTGGAGTACGTGCCGACCGCGCCCGAGAGCTTGCCCACCGCGATGGCGTCGCGCGCTCGGGCGAGCCGGTGCCGATCCCGGCGCACTTGCAGCGCCCACAGAGCGAGCTTTGCCCCGAACGTCGTGGGCTCGGCGTGGATCCCGTGCGTGCGGCCCATGATCGGGGTGTCGCGGAACTCGCGGGCCCGCGCCGCGATGGTGTCCTCGAGCTCCGCGGTCGCGCCGAGGAGCACGTCGCACGCCTTGGTCAGGAGCCACGCCTGCGCGGTGTCGACGACGTCCGACGAGGTGAGCCCGAAGTGCACCCACGCGCCGGCGGGGAGCCCGACCCTCGACTGCACGACGTCGACGAACGCGGCGACGTCATGCTCGGTGACCTTCTCGCGCTCGAGCACGGCGTCGACGTCGAAGTCCGCGCGCTCGCGCACGGCAGCGGCGTCGTCGGCCGGCACGATGCCCAACTCGGCGAGGGCCTCGACGACGAGGATCTCCACCTCGAGCCAAGCGCCGAACTTCGCCTCGTCGGTGAAGAGATCAGCCATGGGCGGCAGCGAATACCGGGGAATCACACGGCCACCGTCCCGGCGATGTCGGTGCGGTGGTGCATGCCGTCCCACGAGATGCGCCTGATGGCGTCGTATGCGCGCTGGCGAGCCTCGCCGATCGACGGGGCGAGCGCCGTCACGTTCAACACCCGACCCCCGGCGGTCACGATCTTGTCGCCCTCGCGCCGGGTCCCGGCGTGGAACACGACGACGCCGGGGAGATCCGCGACGTCGTCGAGGCCCTCGATCGGATCCCCGGTGCGCGGCGACGCCGGGTAATCCTGCGCGGCGAGGACCACGGTGACCGCGGCGTCGTGGTGCCACCGGACCTCGGTGCGCAGCCAGCCCTCGGCGGATTCGCGACAGTGCGTCGCCAGGTCCGACGCGAGGCGCGGGATCACGACTTGGGCTTCCGGGTCTCCAAAACGCACGTTGTACTCGAGCACCTTGGGGCCGTCGGGCGTGAGCATCAGGCCGGCGTAGAGCACACCCCGGTAGGTGACGCCGCGGGACCTCAAGGTGGCGAGGGTCGGCTCCACCGCCGACGCCATGACGTCGGCGACGACGCCGGCGTCGACCGCGGGAACCGGCGAGTAGGCGCCCATCCCGCCCGTGTTGGGACCGGCGTCGCCGTTCCCGACGCGCTTGAAGTCTTGGGCGGGGGCGAGCGGCACCGCCGTTTCGCCGTCGGTGAGCACGAGCAGCGACAACTCCGGGCCGCTGAGGCCCTCCTCGATCACGAGCGTGGTGCCGGCGCTCCCGAACGCGTCGCCCGAGAGATAGGCGCGCACGGCCTCTCGCGCCTCGGCGATGGACTCCGTGACCACCACACCCTTGCCGGCGGCGAGGCCGTCGGTCTTGACCACGTAGAGACCGGGAAGCGTGTCGAGGAAGGCATCGGCCGCTTCCTCTTGGCCCACCGTGAAGGTCGCGTGGCGCGCCGTCGGCACCCCCGCGGCGACCAGGATCTCTTTCATCCACGACTTCGAGCCCTCGAGGCGGGCGCCGTCCGCTCGCGGGCCAAAGGCAGGGATTCGCCGGGCTTCACAGGCGTCAACGAGGCCGGCGACGAGCGGCACTTCGGGGCCGACGACGACGAGGTCGACGGCGTTGTCCGCGGCCCATCCCGCCACGGTGTCGAGGTCGGCGATGTCGAGCTCGACGCACGCCGCGCAGTCGGCGATACCAGGGTTGCCCGGTGCGGCCCAGACTTCCTCAACCGACGGCGACTGGTCGAACGCCCACGCGAGTGCGTGCTCGCGCCCACCGGAGCCGACGACGAGGACCTTCACGCAGCGACCGGCAGGACGACGGTCTGCTCCCTTGAGGGACCGACCGCCACGTAGGACACGGGAATCCCGGCGAGCGATTCGATGAAACGAACGTAGTCGCGAGCCTCGCTGGGGAGGTCGTCGAATTCGGTCACGGCGTCGATCTCCGCACCCCACCCGGGGAGCACCTCGTAGACGGGGCGCACCTTGTGGAGGACCGATTGGTGGTACGGGAAGTGCTCGACGCGGTCCCAGCCGCCGGTGCCGTTCGCAACCTCATAGGCGACGCACACCTTGATCTCGGAGACCGGACTGAGGACATCGAGCTTGGTGACGGCGATGTCGGTGAGGCTATTCAGGCGGACGGCGTGCCGCAGCATCACCGCGTCGAGCCAACCCGGGCGGCGTCGACGGCCCGTATTGGTGCCGAACTCGCGACCCCGCTCGACGAGGAGATCGCCCACCGGGTCGCCCTCGAGCAGCTCGGCAGGGAAGGGCCCTGATCCGACGCGGGTGCAATAGGCCTTGGTCACGCCGATGATGCGATCGAGGTGGCGGGGCCCGACACCCGCGCCAGTGCTGGCGCCGCCCGCGGTCGGGTTGCTGGAGGTGACGAAGGGGTACGTGCCGTGGTCGAGATCGAGGAAAGTCGCCTGGGCGCCCTCGAAGAGGACGCGCTGACCGCTCTCGAGGGCGTCGTGGATCAGCGAGACCGTGTCGCAGATCAGCGGCTCGAGCCGCGGCACGTAAGAGAGGTAGCGCTCGACGATCTCGTCACGGTTCAGCGGGAGCCGGTTGTAGACCTTGGCCAGCACGAGGTTCTTCTCGCGAAGGGCGAGGTCGAGCTTCTCGGCGAAGATTTTCGGGTCGAGGAGGTCTTGGAGCCGGATCCCGACGCGGGCCGCCTTGTCGGCGTAGGCCGGGCCGATGCCGCGCTTGGTCGTCCCGAGCTTGTTCTTGCCGAGGAACCGCTCGGTCACCATGTCGAGTTCCTGGTGGTACGGCATGATCAGGTGGGCGTTCCCAGAGAGGCGGAGCCGACCGGTGTCGATGCCGCGGGCTTCGAGCATGTCGAGTTCTTCGATGAGGACGCCCGGCTCGATCACGACGCCGTTGCCGATGACGGGCGTGACCGCGGGGTACAACACGCCGCTCGGCACCAGTTGGAGTTGGAGGATCTCGCCGTCGGCCACGATCGTGTGCCCGGCGTTGTGCCCGCCCTGGTAACGCACGACCAGCTCGCTCTCTTTGGCGAGGAGGTCGGTGAACCGGCCCTTACCTTCGTCACCCCATTGGGTCCCGACAATCACGGTCGCTGGCACGAGACAGCTCCTCGGAGGCCGCGCGCGGCCACAACGGTGGAAAGAGGGTCAGTGAGCCGCGAGTCGTCGCTCACTTGAGAGAAGGGTACTAAACGCAGCACCCACAGGTCACCCTGTTTCCCCATCCGTCGTTGGTGTGAGTGCGTGCCCGCCCATGGGCGGGCACGCACTCACACCCGTCAGCCGTGCGAAGGGTGTGCGAAAGGTGTGCGTATGGCGTCGCGCTATGCGCGACGCCATACGCACACCACAGGCCCTAGCCGCCGACCAGGCTGGAGACGAGGTCGACGCGGATCGACGAGTTCGGGCCGATGGACACGCCGGCGTTGCGGAGTTGCGGGATGGACCCGAAGAACTCGCCGTCGCCAAAGGTGAACATGCCGCCCTGGCTGTCGAGGATCACGTATCCGTTGCCGGTCGGGGTCATGGCGAGGTCGACCCCTGCGGCGTTGCCGATGGCCACCCCTGCGTTTCGCAGTCCTGGAATCGATCCGAAGAACTGGGCGTCGCCGAAGGTGAACATCCCACCCACCGAGTCGAGCACCAGATAGCCGTTGCCCGACGGTGAGATCGCCATCCGGATCGACGGAGCGCTCCCAATATTGACGCCGGCGGCGCGCAGCCCCGGCAGCGACCCAAAGAAGGCGCCGTCGCCGAAGGTGAAGATGCCGCCCTGGTCGTCGAGGATGAGGTAACCGCGGCCGTTGGGCGTCATGGCCAGATCGACCCCACGGGCGGAACCGACGGCCACGCCCGCGGCACGAAGCTGCGGGATCGACCCGAAGAAGGTCGCGTCACCGAAGGCGAAAATGCCGCCGGCGTCGTCGAGGATCAGATAGCCGAGGCCCGTGGGAGTCACGGCCATGTCGAGGATACGGCCCGGGCCGATGGAGACACCCGACGCGCGTAGTCCCGGCACCGATCCGAAGAAGCCGGCGTCGCCGAAGGTGAAGATGCCGCCGGCGTCGTCGAGCACGTAGTAGCCGTTGCCCGAGGGCGTGACCTCGAGGTCGACGATGTTGGCGCTGCCCACCGGCGTGCCCGCCGCTCGCAGCGCCGGCACGGATCCGCGGAACGTCGCCGTGCCGAAGGTGAAGATCCCACCGACGTTGTCGAGCACAAAGGACCCGACGGGACGGCGGAAGTGGCGGGCGTAGATGTCGCTCACGGCGCCGTTGGTGTCGGGGGTCACCAAGTTGGTGGCGGTGGAGTCGAAGGCAGCCTCAGAACCGGCCGACAACGTCGGGCCATTGCTCGGTCCGTTGGCCTCCGAACCCTCGCTGACCCGCACGGTCTGGCGAGACACGGCATCGTGCACGAAGACATCGACATTCCCGGGTGTCGAGTCGGTGCTCGTGGACACCAGGTTGCTCGCTGCCGAGGGGAACGCGACAAAGCGCCCCTCGGGGCTGATGACCGGTCCGCTCGTAAGTGCGCTGCTTGCGTTGGCCTGAGTGCCGTCCGACTTCTGACTTGCGCGGATGATCGCCCCCGTCGTGCGGTCCTTGCGGAACACATCGACAAAGCCCCCTGCGTCGGGTGTCACGAGGGTCGTGTCGGCTGATTCAAAGACCACGTAGCGGCCTTCTGCGCTGATATCGACGCGCGAATTGCTAGCCCCACCCGCCGGCGCCTCGGCGCCAGCGGCCGTCGTGCTCACCCGTTCGGTGCGGTTGTTCACCCGATCCCGAACAAACACGTCGGCAACGCCGTTCCCATCGCCGGTTACAAGAGTGCCAGCCGTTTCGAACGCCACGAAGTTGCCGTCCGCCGAGATTGCCGAGCCCTTGACGCCACTCGGGGAGGCGGCCGACTGCGCGCCGCTGCTGTCCACGCTCACGATCGTCGTGGTCCCC
>DATDOY010000037.1:0-8701 GCA_035293045.1 Acidimicrobiia bacterium | reverse complement strand
GGGGGCCAAGGTGATCTCGCGGGCGCTGCGGGACGCCGGCTTCGAGGTGATCTACACCGGGCTGCGTCAGACGCCCGAGCAGGTCGCCGAGACCGCCCTCCAGGAGGACGCCGACGCCGTTGGGCTGTCGATCCTGTCCGGCGCCCACATGACGCTGTTCCCGCGCGTCAAGGAAGAGCTGCAGAAGCGTGACCTCGACGATGCCCTGCTGTTCGGCGGCGGCATCATCCCCGAGGACGACGCCGCGGCGCTCAAGGCGCAGGGCGTGGGCGAGCTCTTCACCCCGGGGGCCACGATGGTCTCCATCACCGAGTGGCTGGCCGCCACGCTCGACGAGCGGGAGATCGCGGCCTCGGCCTAGCTGACCATCTGTAACCGTCCAGGAGAACGAGTGGACCTCTTCGAGTACCAAGGCAAGCAATTCTTCGCGTCCTTCGGCATCCCGGTGTCGGCCGGCGAGGCGGTCGACACGGTCGACGACGCCGTCGCCGCCGCCGACCGCTTGGGCTATCCCGTCGTCGTGAAGGCGCAGGTGCAAGTCGGCGGACGGGGCAAGGCGGGCGGCGTCAAGCTGGCGACCAACACCGACGAGGCGCGCGAGCACGCGTCGAACATCTTGGGGCTCGACATCAAGGGCCACGTCGTGAAGCGCGTCTGGATCGAGAAGGCGTCCGACATCACTGAGGAGTACTACGCCAGCTTCACGCTCGACCGCTCGGCAAAGAAGCACCTCGGCATGTTGTCCGCGCAGGGTGGGATCGACATCGAAGACATCGCCGCCACCAATCCCGAGGCCATCGCCCGCATCCACGTCGACCCGGTCGACGGGCTGACCGAGGCGCAGTGTCGGGCGTGGGTGGAGGAGGCCAAGCTCAACCCGGCGGCAACCGAGGGGGCGGTGAGCATCCTCATCAAGCTGTATCGCGCCTACGTCGACGGCGACGCCGACCTCGTCGAGATCAACCCGCTCATCCTGACGAGCGACGGGAGCGTGCACGCCCTCGACGCCAAGGTGACGCTCGACGACAGCGCCGATTTTCGCCACCTCGAGCGCGAAGCGTGGCAGGGCGTCGCCGACCTCGACCCGCGCGACGCGCTCGCCAAGGAGAAGGGGCTGCAGTACGTCGGCCTCGACGGCAACGTGGGCGTCATCGCCAACGGCGCCGGGCTCGCCATGAGCACATGCGACGTCGTCAACCAAGTGGGCGGCGCGCCGGCCAACTTCCTCGACATCGGCGGGGGCGCCAGCGCCGCCGTCATGGCGAACGCGCTCGAAGTGATCAACGCCGACCCCAAGGTCGAGGCGATCTTCATCAACATCTTCGGTGGCATCACCAAGGGAGAAGAAGTCGCCAACGGCATCGTCGAAGCGCTCGGCCGCGTCGAGATCAAGTCGCCGATCGTGATCCGGCTCGACGGCACCAACGCCGAGGAGGGAAGGGCCATCCTCAAGTCGCACGAGTCCGACCGGCTCATCTCCCATCCGACCATGGTCGGGGCGGCAAAAAGGGCCGTCGAGCTGGCGGGAACGGGCCCGAGCGGCCCCTCGAAGCGGGGAACAGGCCCGGACCGGAGGGGCGCCTAGTCATGTCGATCTTCGTCAACAAGGACACCAAGCTGATCGTGCAGGGCATCACCGGCGGCCAAGGCCGCTTCTACGCGCTGCGCAACCGCGACTACGGCACCCAGGTCGTGGGTGGGGTCAACCCGATGAAGGCCGGACAAGACGTCGAGGGAATCCCCGTGTTCGGGAGCGTCGCCGAGGCGCGAGACGCGACCGGCGGAACCGCCACCATGATCCTCGTCCCCGCACCCGCTGCCCCCGCCGCGGTGCTCGAGGCCGCCGAGGCCGGGATGGAGCTCATCGTGTGTCTCACCGAGGGCATCCCCGCCCACGACGAGGCGCACTTCTTCAACAAGGTGAAGCGTGACTTCCCGAAGAGCCGCATCCTCGGGCCGAACTGCCCGGGTCTCGTGACCGTCGGCGAGTGCAACATCGGGTTCATCCCCGCCGAGGTCGCCAAGCCCGGCGGCCCGGTCGGCATCGTGAGTCGCTCCGGGACCCTCACGTACCAGGCCCTCGCCGAGCTCGGACACAAGGGCATCGGGGTCACCACGTGCGTCGGCATTGGCGGCGACCCGGTGCCGGGGACGAGCTTCATCGATTGCCTCGAGGCGTTCCAGGCCGATTCCGACACCAAGGCCGTCATCATGTTCGGCGAGATCGGCGGGACGGCCGAGGAGGAGGCCGCCGAGTTCATCGCCAGCAAGATGGACAAGCCGGTTGCGGCGTACGTGGCCGGGGTGACGGCGCCCCCGGGCAAGAAGATGGGCCACGCCGGCGCCATCGTGTCGGGAGGCAAGGGAACGGCGCAGGGGAAGATGGACGCGCTGCGCGAGGCGGGCGTCCGCGTCGGCCTCAACCCGACCGAGGTCGGCGACATCATGGCCGAGGTCGTCGCCTCGCTCTGACCCTGTCCTACCCTCGGCCTGTGCTCGATTCGCGCCCGCCACGGGGGTACGGCAGCGCACAAGCCGGACGACGGGTGGCCGCGCTGGCCATGGCGATCCTTGTCGCCGGGGCGTGTTCGTCGGGTGGAGACGACGAGGGCAAGGCCGATCCGGGCGCGACGGCGCCGAAGGCGACGTCGGCACCCGCCCCGACCACCGCGACCACCCAGGGCCCCCCGCCCCCCAAGGGGGTCTTCGTCGTCGGCGAATCCGGGGTCGACCTGCTCGATGCGCCCGGAGGCGAGACCGTGGGACGCATCCGGGCCGGGGTGCTCCTTCCCTACGCCGAGACATCGGGCGACTATTTCCGGGTCACCACTCCGTGCGACGCCAAGGCCTGGGTGGCGCGTTCTGCCGGGGAAGCGTCGGGGCCCTACCGGGTGGCGATCGACCCGGGCCACGGCGGCGACGAGCCCGGCGCGACCGGCGAGGGGGGCCTCACCGAGGAGGAACTCAACCTCGCCATCGCCCGCTACGTCGTCGAACTGCTCGCCAACCGCGGCATACCGGCCGTCCTCACGCGCAGCGACGACTACCGAGCGCCCCTGAAGTTCCGCATCCAGCTGGCCTCCGACGCGGGTGCGGAGGTCTTCGTCTCGATCCACCACAACGCCGAACCCGACGAGCAGCGTACGACGCCCGGCACCGAGGCCTACTTCCAGATCAACTCGGAGGAGTCCAAGCGACTGACCGGTCTCGTCTACGAGGAGGTGTTCCGGGCCCTCAGCGCCTACGACGTGTCGTTCGCGGCCGACTTCGACGCCGGGGCGAAGTATCGACTGAGCGACGACGGCGACGACTACTACGGGGTCATCCGCCGCAGCTTCGAGGCCGGCATCGTGGGCACGCTCCTCGAGTCGGGGTTCATCTCCAACCCGGCCGAGGAGGCGCTGTTGCAGCGAGACGACGTGCGCCGGGCCGAAGCGGCGGCCATCGCCACCGCCATCGGGCGCTATTTCCGGGGCGACAAGCCGGGCGACGTGTTCACCGAGCCGTATCCGAGGACTGCGCCCGCCGGCCCGGGGGGCGGTGCGCAAGGGTGCGTCGACCCATCGTGAGCGCCGTCCGCGCACCGACGTGACCGAACGCGAAACACCCCGCCCCGCTCGGTGGAGCGAAGGGCGGGGTGTTCGACGGCTCGCGTCCTTATGCGGGGGGCGGGGGAGGCGGCGGGGCCATGGGGGGTGGTGCACCCGGCGAGGCGGCGGGAGCCGCACGCACGCCGCTGGGGCGCTCCTTGTCGAGCATGATCGCCCCGGCGACGAGTCCGGCTGAGGCGAGGAGCGAGAGGAAGAATCCGATCGCCTGGTCGCTACCTGCAATGAGGTATGAGATGCATAGCAGGGCCGCGAAGTCCGCCAGGATGAAATGGATCTGCGGCCACGTGAAGTTGAGAACCTTGGTGGGCAGCTTGACATTGGCGAAGAGTTCAAGCGCGATCAGCACGGCGATGGCGCCGCCGAAGATGCCAACCCACGCAAAGGTTGGGAATCCGCCCTCCTCCGACCAGGGATTGGCACTTCCCGATCCGAACGCGGTGTCGACCGAGTACCAATCCAGGAACGAGCCCAGCAATGCCACGCCTCCGGCTGCCATCAGGGTGATCTCTGCCGTCGTCGGCTTGTTGTTCACCGAACACCTCCAAGACCTTCTAGGTTTGGGTTCAGACTAGTGAGGGCACCAGGCACCCGTCGGGGATGGTCCGCGTGCCGGCCGCTGCCGACTCCTACCCTCCAGCCATGGCTGACGAACCTCTGGGTAGCACGGCAATCGGTGATCCCGGCGCGACGGCTGGGCGAACGCTGGTCGATCGCCTCGGCGTGCGCGGCCGGCTTCGGGCGCACCCCCGATTCGGCGTGGCGATCGCCGCTGGCGGCGGGGCCATGGCCCTCGTCGGGAGCGTGATGATCGGGGGCGATCGCCTCGCGGGTGATGGGCTCAACGCCGAGTCGCCCAACACCACGCCGGGGGTGCTGATCAGCCTTGCGGTGCTCGCCGCGGGATACGCCCTCGTGGCCCGCGGCCGACGCGACGGCCTCCGGGCCGGTGGGGCCGCGGCCGCCCTGCTCGCGCTCCCCGCGCTGCTCTTCTTTGCCACGTTCGACCTTTCCGACAACCCTCCGGTCTCCATCGACGTCATCCTCATGGTGTCCACGATCGGGTGGGCGCTCGCCTATCTCGCGGGTCCGAGCGTGGGGCGGCCGATCTTCCTCGGCGCCGCGCTCATCGGTGCGTGGGCGTTCGTCCTCGAGCAGGTCGAGGGCCTCTTCTCGGCCCCGTTCTTCTTTCTGAGTCCCGTCCCCTTTCTCGTCGGGGGGTACGGCGCCTCGGGCTTTGAGGGCCCCGACGCGACCACCGTCGGCGTGGTCTGCCTGATCTTCGGCTACGGCTACCTCGTGCTCGCCGGGTGGCTCGACGCTCGCACGCTGCACGGCTTCGCGACCCCGTTCGTCGTGGCCGGCCTGTTCATCGTGAACAACGGGTTCTCCGCCCTGAGCGGCGACCTCGAGATGGCGGGGACGGGCATCCTCATCGCGGCGACCGGGTGCGCTGTGGCCATCTACTTCTCGGGCTTCGGGCGCCGAGCCACGACGTGGATCGGCGGCGCCGGCGTGGCCTCCGGCGTCGTCATGGTGATCGGCGACGCCATGGAGGACTCCGATCTGACCGCCATCGGCCTCACCGTGCTCGTCGTGGGCGCGGCCCTGATCATCGGCGCCGACCTGGTGTCGCGGGCCATGTCGGAACCGGCCGAGTTCGACGTGCCCGCAGCGTCCGGCGACGCCGACCCGCCCGACTAAATCCGCTCGGCCGCTACGGGCGCGCCCTTGATACGTTGGGCGCGTGACTCGCGTCGGGGTGCTCGTCTCAGGAAGCGGAACCAATCTCCAGGCCCTGATCGACACCGGGATCGCCATCGCCGTCGTCGTGTCTGACCGCCCGCGGGTGGTCGCGCTCGACCGGGCGGCAGCAGCGGGGATCACAACCGAGGTCGTCGATCGCGACGCGTACCTCCCCGACCGCCGCGAGGCTTTCACCGAGGCGATCGTCGACGCCTTGCGCCGCCACGACGTCGACCTCGTGGCGATGGCGGGCTTCATGACCATTCTCGGCAAGCCGATGTTCGACGCCTTCGAGGGCCGGGTGATCAACACCCACCCGAGTCTGCTTCCCGCGTTCCGGGGCGCCCACGCCGTCGAGGAGGCGCTCGAGGCAGGGGTCAAGCTCACGGGCTGCACGATCCACGTTGCGACCGCCACCGTCGACGACGGGCCGATCCTCGCTCAAGAGGCCGTCGCGTTGGAGCCCGGCGATACGGTCGAGACGTTGCACGAACGCATCAAGGCCGTCGAGCACCGCCTCTACCCGCAGGTGGTGCGGCGGCTCGTCGACGAGATCGCGGAGGGGGTCCGGTGAGCGACGTCCGGCGCGCGCTGGTGTCGGTCTACGACAAGACGGGCCTCGACGCGTTCGCCCGTGGCCTCGCCGCCCTCGGCATCGACATCGTGTCGTCGGGCGGCACCGCGACGTATCTCGAGGAGGCGGGCGTTCCCGTCACCCGAGTGGAGGACGTGACCGGAGCGCCCGAGATGCTCGGCGGTCGGGTCAAGACCCTGCACCCCAAGATCCACGGCGGGATCCTCGCCGACCGGTCGAAGCCCGACCACCTCGCCGACCTCGATGCGCAGGGCATCGAGCCCATCGACCTCGTCGTCAGCAACCTCTATCCGTTCCTCAGCGACCCGTCGGTGGAGCTGATCGACATCGGCGGTCCGGCCATGGTTCGCGCCGCGGCGAAGAACCACGACCACGTCGGCATCGTCACCGATCCGTCGGACTACGACGCCGTGCTCGACGAACTGCGCTCCGGCGGCGAACTGTCGCTCGCGACGCGCCGTTCCCTCGCCCGCAAGGCCTTCGCCCACACGTCCGCATACGACGCGGCGATCGTCGAGTGGCTCGACGAGGGCATCGACGCCGGTGTCGCGGGTGCGGGCTTTCCGTCCACGCTCCACGTGGTCGGCGAGCGCGTCGATCTCGCCTTGCGCTATGGCGAGAACCCGCACCAGTCCGCCGCGCTGTACCGGCTCGCCGGCGCCGATCCGTGGTGGGAGCACATGGTGCAACACGAGGGGATGGCGCTCTCCTACCTCAACATCTTCGACGCCGACGCGGCCTGGCTGCTGGTGCACGACCTGTCGTTCGCGTGGGGCGACGGGCCGGCGTGCGCCATCATCAAGCACGCCAACCCGTGCGGGGTGGCGGTGGCCGGCGACCTCGCAACCGCCTACCAGCGGGCGTTCGAGTGCGATGAGCGCTCCGCGTTCGGCGGCATCGTGGCGCTCAACCGCACCGTCGACGACGCCACCGCCGACAAGATCGTCGATGCCGCGCAGGCCGACGTCATCATCGCCCCCGGTTACGGCGACGGCGTCGTCGAGCGCCTGCGTCAGAAGCGCAAGAACACGCGGGTGCTCGAAGCCCCGCCGCCGGTCCCCGCCGATCGCCACATCCGCCCGGTGACGGGTGGGTTGCTGGTGCAGGACGCCCATCACTTCGCCACCGCGCGCGCCGACTGGACGGTGGTCACCAAGGCCACGCCGACCGAGGAGCAGTGGCGCGACGCCGAGTTCGCCTGGCGCATCTGCGGCTGGGTGAAGTCCAACGCCATCGTGCTCACCAAGGACGGCCAGGCGGTCGGCATCGGCGCCGGCCAACAGAACCGGGTCGAGTCGGGGTTGATCGCGGCCCAGAAGGCAGCAGGGCGCGCCAAGGGTGGCGCGTGCGCCAGCGACGCCTTCTACCCGTTCCCCGACGGCGTCGAGGCGGCGGCCGACGCCGGCGTCGCCGTCGTCATCCAGCCCGGCGGCGCGATGGGTGATGAGAACATCATCGCCACCGCCGATCGCCTCGGCCTCGCCATGGTCTTCACCGGCGAACGGCACTTCGTCCACTGATGGCCGCGCAACTCCTCGCCGGCGGTCCCGTGGCCGAGCAGGTGCTCGCCGACGTCCGCGAGCGCGTCGAGAAGTTGGCCGCCGACGGCAAGACGGTCGGACTCGGCACGATCCTCGCCACCGACGACCCCGCCAGCGCCGGATACGTGCGCATGAAACACGAGATGTGCGAGACGCTCGGCATCGCCTCGTTCAACCAGGACGTGCCCGCCTCTGCGACTCAGGCCGACCTCCTCGACGCCGTCGCCCGATTCAACGACGACCCCAAGGTCGACGCCTTTCTCATCCAGAACCCGGTGCACGGCGGCCTCGACTTCAACGGCGCCATGATCGCCATGGACCCCGAGAAAGACGTCGACGGGCTCCACCCCGTCAACCTCGGCAAGCTGGTGCTGCAGGCTCCCGGCCCTCGTCCCTGCACGCCCGCGGGCATCCAGGCCATCCTCGTCCACTACGGCATCGACATCGCCGGGAAAGAGGTCGTGGTCGTCGGCCGCGGCCCCACGCTCGGGCGCCCCCTCGCCCTCCTGCTCACGCTCAAGCAGGCGGGGGCCAACGCGGCCGTCACCGTCGTGCACACCGGCGTGCCCAACATCGCCGACTTCACGAGGCGGGCCGAGGTGGTGGTGGTGGCCGTGGGGGTGCCGGGGTTCCTGACGCCAGAGATGATCTCGCCGGGGGCAGTCGTGATCGCCGGCGGGCTCACCTACGAGGGCAAACGCATCATCACCGACGTCGACGAGGCGTGTGGCGAGGTGGCCTCGTGGATCACCCCGAGGGTGGGCGGCGTCGGTCCCACCACCATCGCCATGCTCATGCGTAACGTGGTGGAGGCCGCCGAGCGGCACGCCGCCTGACCGATTTCGCCGGGTGATCCCCGCGGATCGGGGGGTCGCTTCCGCTGGTGCGACCTGCTAGAACTCGAACCGAAGACGTGGGCGCCCGTTGTAAGGGGAGAGATGTCCGACTACGCACACGAACTGTCTCCCACTTCCCCTGGTCAGCACTTCGATCCGATCTCCATCCGACAGCCCGGGCCTCCGGCTCCGCTGCTGTGCATGCTGTGTTCGACCGCCCTCGCCGGTGCCGCCGAGCGATGCCCGTCGTGCGGCCTGTGGATGGGCGGTCACGGCAAGACGGTCTCGCGTCCGACGCTGTACCGCGTCGCCGCCGTGTTCGGTGCCGTCTACGCCATCGCGCTCGTCATCGTCCTCATCGCCCGGTAGTTCGCG
>DATDOY010000036.1:0-6487 GCA_035293045.1 Acidimicrobiia bacterium | reverse complement strand
CCGCGCCGTGGAAGCCGCTTTCTTCGATCTCGACAAGACCGTGATCGCCAAGAGTTCGGTGCTCGCGTTCGGCCGCCACTTCTACAAGGAGGGCCTGCTCAGCCGGGGCACGATCATGAAGGGGATCTACGCCCAGATCGTCTACATGCTCGTGGGCGCCGACGAAGAGAAGATGGAGCGGATGCGCGAGTCAATGCTGGCGCTCACCAAGGGATGGAGCCGCGATCACGTCTCGGGCATCGTGCGCGAGACCTTCGAGGACACCGTGACCCCGCTCGTCTTCGCCGAGGTGCTCGAACTGTTCGACGAGCACAAGAGGGCGGGCCGCAAAGTCGTCATCATCTCGTCGTCGCCGATCGAGGTGGTCGGTCCCATCGGCGAGCACCTCGGGGTCGACGAGACGATCGCCACCCGCGGCCGCGTCGACGCCGAGGGCCGCTACACGGGCGAGCTGGAGTTCTACGCCTACGGGCCGTTCAAGGCGACGGCCATCCGGGAAATGGCGGAGCGTGAGGGCATCGACTTGGACGCGTCGTATGCCTACTCCGACTCGGTCACCGACCTCCCGATGCTCGAGGCCGTGGGCCATCCGTTCGCCGTCAACCCCGACCGGGAGTTGGCGACGGTGGCGCGCGAGCGCGAGTGGCCGATCCTCAACTTCACCCAGCCCGTGCGCTTGCGCGACCGGCTGCCGGTGCCGCCCCCCGGGCCGACCGCCGCGGTCGGCGGGGCGGTGGCGCTGACCGCCGGCGCGGTCGCCGCGGCGTGGGTGTTGCGGCGTCGGCGTCCCAAGAGCCGCATGGAACGGGTGAAGCTGGCGGCGACCGGGGCGGTCGACCCCCTCCAGCGACGGGTGCGCGAGCGCCTGCCCGGGTCGTCCGAGAAACGCCGGAAGTGACGCTGGCCCCGAAGGTCGCCCTGGCGCACCTCCCGACTCCTTTGGAGTTGATGCCTCGGCTGACCGAATGGCTCGGCGGTCCCCGGTTGCTCGTCAAGCGCGACGACCAGACCGGCCTCGCCATGGGGGGCAACAAGGCCCGCAAGCTCGAGTATCTGTGCGCCGAGGCGCAGGCGGCGGGCGCCGATGTGCTGGTCACGGGCGGCGGACACCAGAGCAACCATGTGCGGATGACGGCGGCGGCCGCCAACCGGTTGGGCTTCGAGGCGCATCTGGTGCTGGGTGGTGACGCCCCCGACGCCTCGGCGGGCAACTTGCTCCTCGACCGCGTGCTCGGCGCGACCATCGAGTTCTGCGGTGTCGAGGAGTACTACGACGTCGAGGCGGCCATCGAGGAGGCCGCGGCCCAGCTCGAGCGCGCCGGTCGACGGCCGTTCGTCTTGCCGATCGGCGGCGCGTCGGCGACCGGCGCGCTGTCGTATGTCGAAGCAGCCGACGAGGTGACGGCGCAACTCGCCGACCTCGGCGCGACCGCCGACTGGGTGGTCGTGGCCGACGGATCGGGCGGCACGCACGCCGGGTTGGTGGCCGGGCTCGACCCGAGGGTGCGCGTGGTCGGCGTCGACGTCGGGACCCGCCCCGACCTCGACGAGTACGTGCCCGACCGGGCCGTCGAGGTGGCTGCGCTCGCCGGACGCGGCCCCGCGCTCGGCGACGTGATCGTCGACCACGATCACTTCGGGAAGGGCTACGGGAACTTCAATCCGGAGACGGCCGAAGCGCTGCGCGAAACGGCGCGACTCGAAGGGCTGCTCCTCGACCCCGTCTACACGGGCAAGGCCATGGCCGCGCTGTTCTCACGGGTGCGCGACGGCCGGATCGGGCCGTCCGACACCGTGGTGTTCTGGCACACCGGCGGGACGCCCGCGCTGTTCGCCCGTCATTACGAGCGTCGCCTCAGCGAGGGCTGACCCGCGCCGCTCGCCCTCGGGCGACGACCAACGCGGTGGGGAAGCCGCTATGCGGTGATGGTGACCTGCGTGCGCTTGGCGATGACGACGCCGAGGGCCACGACGAGCACGATGAGCAGCAGCTTCTTCATGACGGTCCTTTCATGAGCCCGGAGACTCGGAGGAGAACGACTCGTCCCGACTCTACCCGGACCCCGGCAACCGGACACTTGGCGCATCCAGCGGCCCGTGGTGCAGGACACGGGCGCGGTCGTCGGTGTTGATTCGCATCAATTCTGAGGATGCCCGGCCAGGTTCGGACGCGCACCCTGTCGCGAGGCAGCGAATCCGGCATTCGGGGTCGAGGAGGCACCGTGCGAGTCTTCGGGGCGATGGTGATCGCGGCATTGGTCGCCCTCGCTCCCGCCGGGCCCGCCGGCAGCCAGAATGATCCCTCCGTCACCGAGCTGGCCTCGGATTCGGCGTCCGCCGCGCTCGAGGCCGAGTTCGTGGGGACGATCAACGCGCTGCGGTCCTCACTCGGACGCCCCCCACTCGAGCTGCACCCCGAACTCGTCGAAAAAGCCCGCTCCTGGGCTGCGACCATGAGCGCCGAGGGCCGCATCTGGCACTCCGCGCTGGCGCACGGGGTCGCCGCCGACTGGGCAAAGCTCGGCGAGAACGTGGGCAAGGGCCCCTCTGTGGCCTCGCTCCACGCTGCCTTCGTCGCGTCGCCGTCGCACTACGCGAACCTCGTGCGATCCGACTTCACCCACGTCGGCGTCGGGGTTGTCGTCAACCCCGACGGGACGCTCTTCGTCGCCGAGGAGTTCATGATCCTCCAGCCCGCCGCCGACGCGGAGCCCGCCGACGCGTCCGCACCGGTCGGTTCACCGGCTGCGTCGGCCGACGGTGATGACGTGGTGGCACCGCCCGCCGGGCCGGCTGGGGGTGCCACGGGCACGGGAGCCGTCGCCGATGAGACCGCCGCGGGAGATGCCCACGCGCCGACCGCAGACTCGTCAAGCGGCGACCACGACGACGCGGGCGCGGTGGTCGAGCGTCTCAAGACGCTCCTCCTCAGGCTCCGCGCCCTCGACGGCTGGGGGTTCATTGCCACGCGATCTCTGCTAATCACGGTGGCGGAGGTGAACGGGGTCTGGTGGCCCCCCTCGTCTTCAAAACGAGTGGGACGGTTCACGCCGTCCGGTGGGTTCGATTCCTGCCGCCTCCGCGACCCCGAGCTTCCCGTTCTCGAGCAAGTCATCCACCTGAGGGGTGGGAAACTTGCTCGAGAACGACTCGGCTACGCCGGTGTCGCCGCCGCCCGGCGTCGCGTCGGGGAAGTCAGGGGCGCGCGCGGAGGGGCCGCGGGCGCCGGGCGGGCGCGCGAGCTGCCTCGCGCTCGGCCCTCGCCTTGCGGAGCTCGTCGGCGATCGACTTCATTTCACCGGCGACGATCAGCGCTGCGGGTACCCCCATCAGCAGGAGGAAGCCCGTGCGATCAGCCAGCCTCTCAGCCACGTAGCCCAAGTACGGAAGGTCGAGCCGCACCTTCCCCACGAGATGCTCGGGCCGAACGGTCCACGTGTCGGCCTCGTCGTTCGCGTCACCGCGCGTCCGGAAGAAGTAGCCCTTGTCGTCGCGAGACGCCTCGGTCACGCGGTGGGTCACCTCGACATCGGGTGAGAACGGGTTCGCGAAGGTGATCACGTCGCCCCGGCGAATTTCGGACGGCTGAATCCGGTCGACGAACGCCACACCGCCGGTCGCCAACTCGGGCTCCATGGATCCGCTCAGCACGATCACGCCGTGCCAACCCAGCGCGCGCGGAACGAGGATGAGCGCGAGCAGCCCGATCCACACGGCAACGAAGATCGTGCTCGCTGTGACCCGCAGAACGCGCGCAGCGCGCCTCATCTCAGCCACCCTTGCCGCCGGCCTCGTCGGCGCGCACCGTAATCGTCGTCGAATTCGAAGACGACGCACAGCGCTCGGCGGCGCCCTTCAGCTCGACGGTGGCGTCCCCCTCGCGAGACTCGCCGGGTTCGAGACGGAAGCTGTGAGCGTTGCCGCTGTCGGCGGGGACCCACGCGCTCGCGTAACAACTGTCGTCGCTGTCTCGCGTCTGGACGTTGAACCGGCCCGCTCGGTCCCCACCGTTGGCGATCGTCAAGCGAGCCGTGCACACGCTCCCGGGTGCGAGAGCATCGGGACAGCCCGCCCCCTCGAACGACAGGGTGACATCGCCGGCTTCGCCGTTCAAGACCACGTCCACCCCCTCGACATCCTCGCCCAGGACCCGGGCGTGCCGCTCCGGCGACTCCGAATCCACGCTCACGCGCCCGGCGGTGAGGGCCACGGTCCCGATCGAGCCCGCGGCAACCGCGGCGGCCAGGACAGGGCGGGGGCGGGCCAGGTAACGGGCAAATCGCAGCCAGCCACGCACGGTCCTGAGTCTCCATTTCAGTCGTGAGGCGAAGGCGATTGCTGAGCCCTGATCGTCACGAGGACCGTGTTCGTCCGGCCCTGGCACTCGTCGGCGTCGCCGTCGAGGGTCGTCGTGAGGGTCCCGGCGTGTACGTCGTTCGCGTTGTGGTCGCTGTGGGGGTCACCGGCTGGACTCTGCTCTCCCTGGAGCAGCGCCGAGCGCGTGTCGAGCACGCTGGAGAAGCATTCGGGGTGTTGGTCGTCCACGACGACGTTCGTGAAGACGATCGAGAGCGAACCCGCGTTCCGAACGGCGAGCGGGGCGCCACACGACTCGCCGTGGGCCAGGTTTCCGCAATGCGGACCTGCGTACTCGAGTTCGACCTCGTCGTCCGCTTCGCTGTTGAGCACGACGTCCACGCTCCCGGCTTGCACGCCCCCGACCGCCGTGTCGATGTCGCTGAATGGCGCATAGGTCGCGCCGGTCACGAGGCTCGCGAGGGTGGCGAGGGTCAGGAGAACGCTGAGGAGGATGCGACGCACCGACATATGGCAGTTGACCCGGAATGCAGAGCCGGGGGCGCCTTTAGACGCCCCCGGCTCCAGATGGACGGGATCAGTCGTGCGGGGTTGCCGACTGCGTCGCGTCGACGGTGAACGTCACCGTGGTGCTCGCTCCCTGACACTCGTTGCCGGCCGTCGAATCGAGGGTGATAGTCACGGTGCCGGTGTGCGAGTCCCCTGCGTCGTGGTCCTCGGTGGGGTCGTCTGGCAGTTCCGCATGGCCGGGCTCAAGTGCAGCCTCGAACGCGGGGGTGATGCCTGGCGTGAAGCATGCGCTTTCGTCGTCGGCTATCGACGCCACGTACGTCGCGGACAGGCTCCCCGTGTTCACAACGGTCACGTCCGCCTCGCAAACGTCGCCAGGAGCCATGTTGGCGTCACACCAATCCTCGCTATCGAAGACGAGCGAGCCGCCATCTCCATCTCCGTCCACGCTCACTTCGAGCGTGCCGGCCTGCACGCCCCCGACCGCAGTTCCGGTATCGCTGAATGGTGCGAATGCGCCGCCGGTGACGACCGCGGCAATGGCCGCCGCCGACGTCACAACGCTGAGCAGAATCCTTCGCTTCACGGGTTCCTTCCTCTCTTGTTGTTCGGAACCCGCCCGCCCTGGACAAGCCCCTGTCTCCCACGAGGCGGCGGACGCCGCCCCCGCTTACGTCGTCAGGCGGCCGATGGAGGCCACACTGCCGTCGAACAGAACAACCGCCCGGGCGCACGAGCCGGCCGCGATCGAGCCCTCCCAGGTTCCTCCGACGCCACCAGGCAGGTTGTTCCCCGTCCCTGGCGAGCCGGTCGACCCGTCGTCGCTTGAGACGATCCAGTCGGGTTCGTTCCCCGAGTGGCAGTCGCCGTCCCACCAGACCTTCACGGTCCAGACGCCGCGAGCGACGATGTTGCCCGCACCCTCATCCGGGGCGGTCCACTCACAACTCGTGTCGCCGGACCATGTCGCCACACAGCCTTCGGTGAGCGGGTTCGCCGGCACCTGCGCGTGGTTCGCAGACGCCATCGGGGAGAGCGTGGCGAGCGCCAGCACCATCCCTAGGACTCCAGTCATGCGTCGCACAGCCCGCCCCTCCTCGTCTCCCGGCCGAAGCCGTCCGGTGTGGATGTCCCTGTTGCCGGGATTACGAATCAGACGCCGTCGGTGCGCGCTTCTTACGCTCCGTGGCCAAGGGTGGGGCGATTCGGTCACTCACCGCGGCCTCTTGCCACCTTCTGTGGTGGAAGGCCGGCGATCTCACTACCCAGAGGTGCCCAACACGCGCTACGGGTCGGGAAATGGGCCCCCGATCCGAGGGAATGCGCCCGCGCGATGATGCTCGGCCCTTGGGTCGGACGAAACAGCTCAGGCCTCGTCGCGTCGGGCAGCACTGCGGTCAGACACGCCGCACGCGAAGAGACCCGCCCTCGACGAGGACGGGTCCAATCGGATTCTCGAGCAAGTTGTCCACCTGAGGGGTGGGAAACTTGCTCGAGAACGGGCGGCGGTTAGACGGCCAGGAGGTCGCGCGCTCCCGTGTCGGCCGATGGGTGGCGCAGCTTGCTCATCGCCCGGGCCTCGATCTGGCGGATGCGCTCCCGCGTGAGGTTGAAGTGCTCGCCAACCTCCTCGAGGGTGCGCGGCTCGCCGCGGTCGAGC
>DATDOY010000035.1:0-3929 GCA_035293045.1 Acidimicrobiia bacterium | reverse complement strand
GCCCATCACGCGACGGTCAACTACCGCGAGGCGTACGGGATGTTCGCCGTCAGCGGCATCTTGTTCAACCATGAGAGTGAGCGACGGGGTGAGAACTTCGTGACGCGCAAGATCACGCGAGCCGTCGCGCGCATCAAGGCGAGAATCCAGGACGAGTTGTACCTCGGAAACCTCGAGGCGCAGCGCGACTGGGGGTATGCCCCGGAATATGTCGAGGGCATGTGGCGCATGCTGCAGCACCCCGTCGCGGATGACTTCGTCCTTGCGACCGGTGAAACCCACACCGTCCGGGAATTCTGTGAGGTTGCCTTTGCCCACGCCGGACTGGATTGGGAGCAGCATGTGCGCACCGATCCGCGCTACGAGCGCCCGTCCGAGGTCGACGCGCTCTGCGGTGACGCCTCCAAGGCCAAGCGCGTGCTCGGGTGGGAGGCCACGGTGAAGTTCGACGGCCTCGCTCGCCGGATGGTCGACGGCGACGTCCAACTCCTCGAGGACGAGATGGCCGGCCGCACCGTCCGCGTCGACTGACCCGCCGTAACTGCGCCGCGCCCCCACTGTTACCTGCAGTAACGCGCACTATGCGCGAGTTACTGCCGGTAAGGGCTGCCGACCTCAGTACCATCAGCCCCACCACGCCCCCATAGCTCAGTGGATAGAGCACCGCCCTCCGGAGGCGGTGGCGCAGGTTCGAGTCCTGCTGGGGGCGCTCCCGGCGATCTCGAGCAAGTTTCCCACCTGTCAGGTGGGAAACTTGCTCGAGATCGACCGAATGAAGTCGGCGATGAGCGGGGCGGCCGACTTGCTGCCCGTGTCACCTTCAAGCACGACGGCGGCCACTCCGAACACTCGACCGTCGAGGCGGACGACGGCAACAGTGAGGCCGTCGTCGACCGCGACGCCGTCGACGATGCGACGAGGCGTCCCCGTCTTGGCGGCGACGTCAACCCCCTCGACCGCGGCGCGTTGCGCGGTCCCGTTCTCCACCGCGTCGTGCATCATCTCGATCAGCGACGCCGCCACCCCTTCCTCGATCACGCGCTCACCCGGGCTCACGGTCGGCACCCACGACGGCGCCCGGGCGATGCCGCCCGCGCCGATGGTCGCGGTGACCGACGCCAGGATCACCGGGCTGACCTCGATCCCCGCCGCACCGAATCCGAAGGCGGCCTCCTCTTCGCCAGAGTCGGGCGCGTCGATCGCTGCGGGCTCGACTCCGGCGAACCGGGTGTCAAACCCCAAGGACCGAGCCGCCCCGACGACGGCATCTCCACCGAGGTCGACACCGAGTTGGGCAAACGACGTGTTGCACGACAACGCGAAGGCGCGTCGCAGCGACAGGTCACCGAGATCGAACTGACTGGCGTTGACCACCGAGCGTTCCTCGATCACCGCGGCCGCCGGACATGGCACGGCGTCGTCGGGCGATCGACCCTCCAACAGGGCGGCGGCCGCCGTCGCGACCTTGAACACCGACCCCACCGGAATCGCCGTGACGGCGAGCGGGCGCCCGTCCGCATCGTCAGACGCGAAGGCGACGACCTCACCAGTCGCCGCATCGATCACGACGAGCGCGCGTCCGTGCTTGTCCCCGATCGCACCGAGAGCCGCCGATTCCATCGCGGGGTCGATGGCCAGCGTCACATCACCGGCGGGGACCACCTCAACGGCATCGAGGACCTCATTGCCCGCCCAGAGTTGGTATGCCGTTCCCCCGCCGAGGCGCTCACCGAAGACAGGGCGCACCGCGTCGATCAGCGCGGCCCGCTGCCGCTCGTCGAGCGGAGCGCCGAAGCGATCGAGAAGACGGCCCGACGGAATCGATTGGCTCTCGATCCGAACTTCGCGCCACGACGTGAGGCGGCGGTCGAACGCAGTCGGCTCGGCGCGAATCCGGCCTCCGTCGACCGTCACCGCAATCGAAAGCCGCAGTTCCGGCCCACCCTTCATGGGCAGGGCGACCGTGGCCGACACCTCGTTGCCGTCTCGACGGTGATCGACGAGCCGAGGCCGGCCGGCCACGAAGGACCGGACGACGCCGATGCGCTCCACGAGCTGTTCTGCGTCGGGCCCGCTGACGGTGGCCCGCACGGCGGCGTCGCCACGAGACCAGCTCGTCACGTAGCGACGGACCACCTCCTCCGGGCTCTCGCTCGTGCACGCGGGGAACGCCAACGCAGCGAGGACGAGCCCCGAACTGATCAGTCGCAGCGCCCGAAGGCGGTGATCAACCGGCGCCGCCGCCGGCACCGATCCCCGTGGTCCCAACGCCCCGCAGGATCCGTCCGCCGGCGTCCGCCTGCGTCAGATCGACGCCACAGAGCGTCCCGGTGACGGTCGCATCGCGCCCGACCGACCCCGACGAGGGCCCGAGGTTGACCCCGGCGCCGCCGCCGTTGGGGCCGACGCCTGCGTCGTGATCGAGACTGCCCGTGCTGGTCGTCAGAGACGCCTCTCGGTAGGCGGTCAGCGTCAGGTCAATCCCACCGCAGCCATCCGGGTTGATGGCCGTGGCCGTCTCAAGGAGTGGGTCGACCGTGATCGCGACCTGGTCTTGGAAGAAGTATTGGGTGAAGCCCTCACAAACCTCCTGCGACTCCTCAACGTGACACTGGGTGTCGCGGACCCACATCGTGGAAAGCGCGACGCTCCCACCCTGGTTGTGAGCACTGGCCTCCGGGGTCGGCCCAAAGCAGAAGGTGAGGTGACGCCGCTGGCCGTCGGGAACCCACGGGTCCACGGTGCCGCAGGCCCCGTCAACCGTGGCGTACGCCTCGGCCTGCGCACCGCCCCCGAAGTGGTAGACGGGCAGGAGGCTTCCGAGGGCGGGGAGCGCCGCCGTCAGCAGGACGGTCGTGGCAAGGGCGATCAAGGCGTGTCGGGCTCGCATGGCACTTCCCTTCATCAGCTGTAGTCCACGCCGACCATGGCTCCGGTGGTCCCCAGCCCGCGCATGATCCGGCCGCCATGTCCGTCGGCGCCGACGGTCAGGCCGCAAATGGTGCCGGCGATCGACGCCGACCGACCGACCGATCCTGAGGCGGTGCCGATATGGATCTCCTCGGAGCCGCCCTCCACTGCGAGGTCGCCGTGGGTGTTCGACCCACCCGACTGCGTACTGAGCCCCGGCTCTCCTGTCGCCTCCAGCGTGAGCACCACGCCTTCCACACAATCGTCCTTTCCGGGGGCCGCGACCGTGGCCGACTCCAAGAGCGGGTCGATCGTGACGGTCTTGGTTTCACCGGGCGACCACGACACGGATTCGGTCCAGCAGTTCTCCCGGAACTCCTCGTCCGTGTAGCAGTGCAGGTCTTGCACCACGACGCTCTCGCCCACCGATCCGTTGGTGTTCGTGCTCTCCACACGGGTACCGAAGCAGAAGGTGAGGTGGCGTCGTTGGCCGTCCGGCATCGGCGGGTCGACGTAGCCGCACGCCCCCTCGGCGATGGCGTACGCCTCCGCCTGCACATTCCAGTCGACGTGGTAGATCGGGAGGATGTTCCCGAGCGCGGGCAGACCAGCGCTGAACGCGAGGACCGTTGCCAGTGCGATGAGGGTGTGCTTCCGCCGCATGCTCACCCCTCCTCTCTGCTGTTCTTACGCCCCAGTTGGCCGGCCGTCGCGCAAAGAATCCCGGCCACGATCCCGATCGCTGGGAGGTGCCAGGAGAAATCGAGAATCCCGCCGATCGTGAACACGACCACCCCGGCGGTCGCGGCCGGGGGTCCGCTGCCCGAACGGAGCAAACGGTACACAGTGCCCGCAACGCCCACGAGGAGGGCGAGGCCGATGAGTCCCGCGCTCATGGCGATCTGCAACGGCTCGCTGTGCGCATAGCGAGCGAGCTCGGTGCGTCCCGACGGACGCGACACGAACGGGCGCTCGGGGCCGATTCCGATGATCGGGTCGTCGATGAATTCCTCGAACGC
>DATDOY010000034.1:0-77214 GCA_035293045.1 Acidimicrobiia bacterium | reverse complement strand
GGGTGGGTGGGGTGGGGTCGATCAGTCGAACTGGATGGCCGAGTAGCGCATGAGCTTGGGCCATTTGTGTTCGGCGTCCACCTTCCGGATCGTCCCCGACTTCGAACGGGTCACGAGTGACTGCGTGGTCGCACCCCCGCCCGTGTAGCGGACGCCCTTCAGCAGGTCGCCGTCGGTGATGCCCGTGGCGGCGAAGAACACGTCCTCGCCGCTGACAAGGTCGTCGAGGGTGAGCACTCGGCCGACGTCGTACCCCGCCGCCTCGGCCTTGGCGCGCTCGTCGTTGTCACGCGGCCAGAGGCGACCCTGCATGGCGCCGCCGAGGCACTTGAGGGCGCATGCGGCGATCACCCCCTCGGGCGTCCCGCCGATCCCGAACAGGATGTCGGCGCCCGTCTCGGGGAGCGCCGCCGAAATGGCCCCGAAGACGTCGCCGTCGGGGATGAGCTGGATCCGCGCGCCCGCCGCGCGGCACTCGGCGATGATCTCGTTGTGCCGATCCCGGTCGAGGATCACGGCGGTCACGTCGTCAACGTCCTTGCCGAGCGCCGCCGCCACGGCCTTGAGGTTCTGGGTCACCGACGCGTTCAGATCGATGGCGTCCTTGGCCGACTCGCCGCACACGATCTTCTCCATGTAGACGCACGGGCCAGGGTCGAACATCGTGCCCCGCTCTGACACCGCGATGACCGAGATGGCATTGGGTCGACCGAGAGAGGTGAGCGTGGTGCCGTCGATCGGATCGACGGCGATGTCGACCCGTGGGGGATTCCCGTCGCCGACCTCTTCGCCGTTGTAGAGCATCGGCGCTTCGTCCTTCTCGCCCTCGCCGATCACGACGATGCCGTCCATCTGGACGGTTCCGAGGACGACCCGCATGGCGTCGACGGCCGCGCCATCGGCGGCCTCCTTGTCGCCCCGGCCCATCCAACGGCCGGCGGCGAGGGCCGCCGCCTCGGTGACCCGGACCAACTCCATGGCGAGGTTGCGGTCTGGTGCCTGCGCTGCCTGTGCTGGCTCTCCTGCGTGAGTTCCCATGCGGGCGAACTTATCCGCTTCCCCGTGCGATCATGGAGCCGATGCCCACTCCACGCGACGACTGGCAGGAGCGCTACGACGGAGCCGAGCTTCGAGACGCCGACTTCGAGACGATGTCGGGGATCCCGCTGGACCCGGTCTACGGACCGGACGACCCCGAAGCCGGCGACTTTCCGGGGCAGTGGCCCTACCTCCGGGGCCCGTACGCGTCGATGTACCGCACGAAGCTGTGGACGATGCGGTTGTTCGCCGGCTTTGGGACGGCGAGTGACACCAACGGCCGTTTCAAGGAGCTGCTGGCGGCGGGGAGCGGAGGCCTCTCGACCGCCTTCGACCTTCCCACCCTGATGGGCCGTGACTCCGACGACCCCCACGCCCTCGGCGAGGTCGGCCGGTGCGGGGTCGCCATCGACACGCTCGCCGACGTCGAGGACCTCTATCGCGGCATCGACCTCGAACAGGTCACCACGTCGATGACCATCAATTCGCCGGCCCCCATCCTCCTTGCCATGTACGTCGCCGCCGCCGAAGCGGCCGGCGGCCGGCGCGCCAACTTGGGCGGGACGATCCAGAACGACATTTTGAAGGAGTACCAGGCGCAGAAGGAGTTCATCTTCCCGCCCCGCCCGTCCATGCGGTTCATGAACGACGTGGTGCGGTTCTGCACCGCCGAGATGCCCCGGTGGCATCCGGTGTCGATCTCCGGATACCACATCCGGGAAGCGGGCTCGACGGCCGTGCAGGAGCTCGCCTTCACGCTCGCCAACGGATTCGCCTACGTCGAACAAGGCGTGGCCGCCGGCCTCGCCGTCGACGAGTTCGGTCCGCGGCTCTCCTTCTTCTTCAACGCCCACATCGACTTCTTCGAGGAGATCGCCAAGTACCGGGCCGCCCGCCGCATCTGGGCCCGCTGGATGCGCGACCGCTACGGCGCGACCGACGCGCGTTCGACCACGATGCGTTTCCACACGCAAACCGCCGGCGTGTCGCTGACTGCGCAGCAGCCCGAGGTCAATATCGTGCGAACCGCCATCGAGGCGCTCGCCGGCGTCCTCGGGGGCACGCAGAGCCTGCACACCAACTCGATGGACGAGGTGCTCGCCCTCCCCACGGAAAAGGCGGCGCGCATCGCGCTCCGCACGCAGCAGGTCATTGCGCACGAGACGCGCGTTCCGCACGTCGCCGATCCGCTCGGTGGATCGTGGTTCGTCGAGTCCCTCACCGACGAGGTGGAGCGGCGCGCCGAGGAGATCTTCGCCCACCTCGACCACCTCGGTGGCGGCTCGATGCTCGAGGGGGTTCTCCGTGCGATCGAGAACGGCTGGTTCCAGGGCGAGATCGCCGATTCCGCCTACACGGCGGAGCATCGGCTGAACGCCGGTCGCGACACTGTGGTTGGCGTCACGGCATTCACGGAAGGAAACGACGAGGAGCCACCCCCGACGTTGCGGATAGGTCCCGAGGTCGAGGAACTGCAAACCAAGCGGCTCGCCAAAGTGAAGGCTGATCGCGATCAGAGCGCGGTCGACGCCGCGTTGGCGCGGCTCGCGGCGGACGCCGCCGATCCGGCCATCAACCTGATGCCAGCGCTCATCGACGCGGCGCGGACCTACGCGACGGTCGGTGAGACATGCGACGCCCTCGCCGTCGTCTGGGGTCGCCACCGCGAGGACCCGGTGATCTAGTCACCGAGCCCTCGCCAATGGCCGGTGGGTCGTTATGCGAGGCCGAGGTCGGCCAGGCTTTCGGTGTACATGGTCACCAGTTGTTGCACCGTCTGATCGCTGCCGCCAGCGACGACCTCGCGGCGGAAGTCCTCCACGATGGCGCTGGCGCGCTGCTGCAGGCGGAGGAACTCGTCGTCTTGCACGAGGAGGTGCAGCTCACTCAAGAGGCCCTCGATGATCATCATCCCGCCGTCGGCGGCGGTGTTGAAGTACTCGCGGTGGGCGATGATGCGGCCTTCCTTGGAGAGCTCCTCGTAGTACTGCAACGCTTCCCCGAACACCTCGAGGCCCTTCATCTCGCGGCCCCGCACTGGTGCGCCCCACGTGAACACGATGGCGCCGGTTCTCGTCATGCCTGTCCCCTTTCTGCCCCGTTTCGGCCGGGTCCCTCATCGGGTCCCGGGGGGAGCCTTCTCCCGGAATCGAGAATTTGGTAGGGGGGCATTTGGTTCAGGCGAACAACAGGGCGGCTGCCTCTCGCGCTATCTCCTCGGTGGCGGCCTTGGCCCGTTCCGAGACGGCGGTTAACTGCACGAAGGTGTGGATCAGGTCGGGGTACTGCAAATGGGTCACGTTCACCCCGGCCGCGGTAAGGCGCTGTGCGAACTCATCGCCCTGATCTCGCAGAGGATCGAATCCGCAGGTGGCGATGACTGTAGGTGGAAGCCCGGCGAGGTCGGCGTAGATCGCCGACGCGTCCGGGTGCGTCCAGGACGCCTCGGGCGCGTAATACCCACGAAGCGTCTCGAGGTCGGCCCGCGTCATCACGAAGCCGCTGCCGTTCTCCTGCATCGACGGCCGGTCGCATGCCAGATCGAGCCATGGGTAGATGAGTACCAAGGCGGCGATGGTGGGTCCCGAACGTGCGCGGGCATGGAGGGCGGCCACGACGGCGAGGTTTCCCCCGGCGGAATCGCCGCCGACGCCGAGCCGGTCCGGGTCGACGCCGATCTCCGTCGCGTGCTCGGCAACCCACCGAACGGTGGCGTCGGCGTCGTCGACGTCGGCGGGGAACGGGTGTTCGGGCGCCAGCCGGTATTCGACCGCGGCCACGACCACGCCGGCCAACTCGGCAAGCAGCGACGCCGGCCCGTCGTGGGTGTCGACGCTTCCGATCGTGTGGCCGCCGCCGTGGAAGTAGATCAGCCCGGGCCGCACGTCGGCCGGGGCGTCGATAGGGCGATAGGTACGCAGCGCCAATGGGCCGTTCGGGGTCTCGATCCAATGGTCATCGACACTCACCGCGTCGGAACGGGGTGAGAGAGCGCCGAGGACCGCATACCCGGCCCGGAATTCCTCCGGGGTCACGTCGGACGCCGGCGGTGGGTCGATGAGTGCGATCTGGTCAACGATGGTCTGGATCTGAGGGTCGAGCGACATCACAGGAGCCTATGTCCGTAGCATCCGCACGTGACCGACGTGTCGACCGGTGGAGCGGATGGCGACGCAGCCACCCCGCGGGGGACTCCGCTTGAGGAATTGGGCGTGCTCGCCATCCAGGAGAAAGAAATCGCGTCCGCGCTTGCGCACCTCGAGATCTACACGTGGAAGGGACTCCTCACCCTGATGTGGCATGGGCCGCGGGATGCGCCGGGCGCGCTGGTGGCGGGAGGAGGCGCAGCCGGGGGGCTCCTCGGTCCCGCGAGCGGCCTGTATCACGACCTCGGTGTTGCGCTGGCCGAGCAGGGCATCGCGACCATCCGGGTTGGGTGGCGGCGACCGGACGACATCCCGATGTGCTCGCACGACATGGCGGCCGCGTGCGAGATGGCAGCAGTGCGCGGCACCCGGCGGTTTGTGACCATGGGCCACTCGTTCGGCGGTGCGATCGCGGTGCGCGTCGGCGTCGCCTTCCCCCGGCTCATTCGTGGCGTGGTGACGCTCGCCACCCAGTCGGCGGGGTGTGAGCACGCCGCGGGCCTCGCCGGACGCCCCTTCCTCCTCTTCCATGGTGAGAACGACGAGTTGCTGCCGCCCCACGTCAGCGAGACCGTCCAGATGCTCGCCGGAGGCCACGGTGAGCTGGTAATCCTGCCGGGGACGGGCCACCTCTTGAGCGAAGTCGGCGACGAGCTGCGCTCGCGACTTCTCGAGTGGGTCCCAGCCGTTCTCGCTAACGAGCCGCAGGAGCCGCACGAGCCGCACACGCCGGACGGATAACGTCCGTCGTCGTGGCCGATGCATCCGAGCCCATGATCTCAGCGGCGATGGTGGCCCGCGGTCGGCGGGTTGCCGAACCGCGGTGGTCGCGCGATGGTCGATTCCTGGCGTGGGTCGATTCGTTCGCGGGCCGCGCCGACATCGTGGTCGCCCCGGCCGACCAGTCCGCCGCCCCGCGGGTCGTCACGGCGGAGATCCCCGCGAAGGGCGTGGCCTCGTATGGCGGCGGGGTGTTCGACTGGGCGCCTGACGGTTCCATCGTCTACGCGGCCGCCACCGGCGAGTTGGTCGTGGTCGATCGCTTCGGCGGTCCGGCGCGGCTGCTCACCACTGAGCGCACGGCGTCGGCGCCTGCCGTCTCGACCGATGGAACCCGCGTGGCCTACATCGCCGAGACGCCGGAGAGCTGCGACATCGCCCTCGTGCCCCTCGATGGCTCGGGGTGGCCGGTGAAGGTCTCGCGTGGCGCGGACTACTCCTTCGACCCGTCGTGGTCACCCGACGGTCACCGCATCGTCTGGGTTGAGTGGGATTTCCCGAACATGCCGTGGGACGCCTCGCGCGTGGTCATGGCCACCGTCGACGGGATCCAGCCGACCGAACCAGTGCGGCTCGTGGCCGGCGGCGGCGCCGTGTCGGTGTCGCAACCGCGCTTTTCTCCGGACGGGTCACAGCTGGCGTGGGTGTCCGACGAGACGGGCTTCGCCAATGTGTGGGCCGGTCGCTGGGACGGCAGCAAGGCCGAGCCGCTGGCGAAGGAGTCCTACGAGCACTCGCAGCCGACGTGGGGTCCCGGGCAGCGTTCGTGGGCGTGGTCGCCGGACGGGCGTTCCATCGCCACGTGCCGCAACGAGGCCGGCCTCGGTCGACTCGTGGTGCTCCCGGTCGGCCGAGGCAAGGCGCGCGAGGTCGCGCCGGGATGGCACGTCGCCCTTGACTGGAGCCCGCGTGGGATCCTCGCCGTGCGCAGCGCTCCCGAAATTCCCGACGAGGTCGCCGTCGTCGATCCCACGAACGGGGCCCACCGGGCCTATGTCCGCGGCCCGGTTGGCGGATTCGAAGAAGCGGGTCTCCTCGAGCCGGAGGCCGTCGAGTGGAAGGGCCGCGATCGAGCGACCGTGCACGGGCTGTTGTTCCGCCCCCGCCACTCCGCGCTCGGGTCCGGCACCAAGCCGCCATTGCTCGTGTCGATCCACGGCGGACCGACGGGCCAGTCCACGGCAACGTTCAACGCGCGTACCGCCTTCTTCGTCGATCGGGGCTGGGCGGTGCTGTCGCCGAACTATCGCGGGTCGACCGGGTACGGCCGCGAGTTCCAGCAGGCGCTGCTGCATCGGTGGGGGATCCTCGACGTCGAGGACACCGTGGCGGGGATCCGCCACGCTGGCGACAAAGGGTGGTGCGACCCCGATCGCGTGGCGGTGATCGGCGGCAGCGCCGGCGGGTTCACCGTGCTCATGATCTGCGCGCTCCACGGCGATGCGGTCCGCGCCGGCGTCGACCTGTTCGGCGTGACCGACCTGTTCCGCATCGGCGAGGTGTCGCACCGGTTCGAGTGTCGGTACGAGGAGTTGTTGGTCGGGCGATTGCCGGAGGACGCCGAGCGGTTCCGCGCCCAGTCGCCCATCACGCACGCCGACAAGATCTCGGTCCCGCTCATCGTGTTCCAGGGTGACCGCGACGTGGCGGTTCCCAAGGAGCAGTCGGACGCCATGGTGGCGAGCCTGCGGGCGAAGGGGATTCCGGTGGAGTACGTGGTGTACGAGGACGAAGGACACGGGTGGTCGAAGCCCGAGGTCATCGAGGACGAGCTGCTCCAGACCGAGGCGTTCTTGAGCACCCACGTCCTCAAGCGCTAGCGCGTGGCCCTCGAGGTCGCGTTCCGGCGGGGCGCCAAGGCCCCGGATCGCGCCGTCTTGCTCGCCCACGGCGCGGGGTCCGACATGCACGAGGGGACCCTCGTCGCCGTCGCGGAGGCCCTTGCGGCGTCAGGGATCCCGTCGCTTCGGTTCAACTACCCCTACCGCACGGCGGGGAAGAGGGCGCCGGACCGGGCGCCCGTCCTCGAGGCGGCGACCCGCGAGGCGGCGAGCGAGCTGGCTCGGCGGACCGGACTGCCGGCCGACCGCATCGCCCTCGGCGGGCGCTCGATGGGCGGGCGTTACTGCTCCCTTGTGGTCGCGGACCCGCACGACCCGCTGCCCGCGCTCGCGCTCACGCTCCTCGGCTATCCGCTGCACCCGGCGGGCAAGCCCGAGCGGCTACGGGTCGAGCACTTCCCGCGTCTCCGGGTTCCCTTGCTCTTCGTCAGCGGGACTCGTGACGCGCTGGCTCCCGAGGCGGTCCTCAAACACGAGGCGAAGGCGATCAAAGGACCGGTGACGTTTCACTGGCTCGACACTGCCGACCACGGGTTTCGTCCCTTGAAGGCGAGCGGTTCGACGCTCGAGTCGGCTCGGGCCGAAGCCGCCGAGGCCGTCGTGCGTTTCGTGGTTTCGCTGCCCGGATAGGCGACACTGTCGCCCGTGCGGGTCCGGCGGACGTTCGCTTTCATCGACCTCGGCGGATTCACCCAATACACCGAGGTGCACGGTGACCAAGAGGCGGTGTGGGTGCTCGGCCTCTTCCGGTGGCACGTCCGCGAAGTCACGACTCGGCGCAGCGTGCGCGTCGCCAAGTGGCTCGGCGACGGCGCCATGCTCGTGTCGGTCGAGGAACGTCCGGTGATCGAGGCCGTCATCGAGATCGAACAGCGCGTCGACGACGGCGAATCACCGCTCTTGTTGCGCGGCGGCATCTCGTCCGGTGAGGTGATCCTGATGGAGGGCGACGACTACATCGGCAGCGCCGTCAACCTCGCCGCCCGGTTGAGCCAGGAGGCGCAGCCCCACGAGATCCTCAGCACGCCCGAGCTGGCCGCCTTCGTCCCGCCGTGGGTCGACGTCGAGCCGATGGAGCCGGTCGAACTTCACGGCTTCTTGGATCCGGTGAAGGTCGTCAACCTCACGGCGAGGGATCACACGAAACCCGAGACGGTGTTCGATCCGGTGTGTGGTATGGAAATCCCGCTCGATGCGGTCGTCGCGACGCGCGTCGGCGCCGACGGTGAGAAGGTGTCGTTCTGCGCCCAGTCGTGCGCCGAGACTTGGGAAGAGAGCCAGAGCCGAGGGGAGTAGCCCGATGGAGACGATCACGTTCGAGCAAGAGGGCGCGGTGGCGTGGCTTCGCCTGAACCGGCCCGAGAAGCTCAACGCCATGACCCCGCAGATGTGGGCCGAGATGCGGGAGCTGGGCCAGCAGTTGCTCGACGATCCGCTGGACGTGCGGTGCCTCGTGGTGATCGGCAACGGGCGGGCGTTCTCGGCCGGCATCGACACGTCGACCTTTGGAGGCGGCTCGCCCCTCGACCCCGGCCCGATCGCCGAGCGCTCGCACGAAGACGAACTGGTGGCGGGCGTGTTGCGGGCGCAGGAGGCCTACACCTGGCTGGAAGACGTGCCGTTTCCCACGATCGCCGCCGTCCGCGGCTATGCGCTCGGCGCCGGCATTCAGCTCGCCGCCGCCTGCGATCTGCGGGTCATGGCGCGGGGAACCAAGCTCGGCGTGTTCGAGCAGAAGTACGGCATCCTTCCCGACCTCGGTGGCACCCACTGGCTTCCCCGCCTGGTCGGCGCGGCGAAGGCCAAGGAACTGACGTGGACGGCCGCGCAGATCGACGCGGACGAGGCGTTCCGCATCGGGCTGTGCGAGCGCCTCGTGGACGACGCCGACCTCGAATCGGCGGTCGAGGAGCTCGCTGCCACCCTTGCGGCGCAGCCCCCGCTCGCGGTGGCGGGCGCCAAGGCGGCCGTCAACCTCGCCGCCCACGGCGAGCCCCGCGAGGTCGTTCTTCGCGAGACGGCGGAGCGGCAGGCCGTGTGCCTTCGCTCCAAAGACTTCGCGGAGGCGATCGGCGCCTTCATCGAGCAGCGCACTCCGGAATACCGAGGCGAGTAGCGCCGGTCCGAGGAGGCAGGAGGCGGGAGGCGGGAGGCAGCACCATGGCGAACGGCATCACGCACCTTCCGGCCGAGTTCACCCCGACGTAGCCCTGTGTGAGTGTCTCCCCGGCTATTTGCGGGCCAGCACTCACACCGGTCAGGAGTCCTCAGCGGACGAGTTCTCACCCATGGGCCCGGCGAGATCCTCAAGCCAGCGGCGGGTCCACGAACTGAGGCCGACGGGCGGATCGGCGTCGGACGACAGCCACGCGGTCTCGGCGATCTCCTTGCGGTCGCTCGTCGGCGTTCCCTCCCACACCCGCGCCACGTAGACGGCGATGTGGTCGAACTTCCCCTCGTCGTCGCTGTAGTACATCCCGAGGAGCTCGAGCGGGGCGCCGAGGATTACGCCGACCTCTTCGCGGGCTTCGCGCCGCGCCGCCGCCTCGAACGACTCGGCGCGGCGCACCCCGCCCCCGGGAAGATGCCACCCGCGCCGGTAGGTGTGGCGGATCAGCAGCACGCGGCCTTCCGCGTCGACGATGAGGACGCGCGCCCCGAGCGTCCGCGGACGCGCCACGCGCCACCACAACCGGATGACCCGATAGGCGATCGTTCGCGAGCGGATCACCGACGCCCCATGGTCAGGCCAGCCCGAGCATCGCGGGAAGGGGTGTGAGGTCGCGAATGCGCGGGAAGGGCCAGTCGGTCGCGGCGTGACGGTCCTCGCGGTCGACGAGGACCGCGGTCATGCCGAGCACGTGTGACGCGACCGCGTCGAACTCGGGGTGGTCGCCGACGAACCAGCAGTCGGCGGCGGCGACGCCGAGGCCGTCGAGGGCGAGGTCGAACGCGGCGGGGTCGGGCTTCTCGACGCCGTGCAGGAACGCGGGCACCGCGACGTCGATGATCTTCCCGAGGTCGATGTGGTCGAGCACGTGGTGGAGGTCGAAGTCGGAGTTCGACACGACCCCGAGGCGGAACCCCGCATCGTGGAGTCGCCTGAGGACGGGCGCGGAATCGGGGTAGGCCCGATACGAGTCGGCCGCCCAAAACAGGGCGTTCAGCCGATCGACCACCGGCGCGGGGTCGGCCTCGAGGCCGAGGAACTCATAGACATGCTCGTAGAGGCGGTGGAACATCACGCCAGGTTGGCCCGGCCACACCCCCTCCGCACGCAGCAATGGCACTCGCTCGTCGAAGGCCCGAGCAACGGCGAGGCGAACGTCTTCGACGGGCGCGCCGATCTCGCTCGCGACGACCCGCTCGGTGCCACCGACGAGCTCCGCCAGCGTGTCATGGAAGTCGAAAAGCACCGCCTTCGGCGGCTCCTCGCTGGCTTGACGCATCCGTCAAGTCTGGCGTGCGGTCATGACGTGTCTTGCCTCAGGCGCCGGCAGGCTGGCGAAGAGCACCGCTCTCGGCATGTCCATCTCAGGCGTGAGTATGCGTCAGCGAGGGGCCGAGAGACCTACCCTTTCGCCGATGAGTTCGTTTGTGATCCGCCCCGGCGCGCCCCTCGAGGGTTCGGTCCGCGTGGCGGGCGCCACGAAGAACGCGGGCCTCAAGCAGATGTGCGCCGCGCTTCTCGCGCCGGGCACCACCGTGCTCCGCAACATGACCCCCGTCGGCGACCTCCCGGTCATGGTCGACCTATTCCGCGAACTAGGGGTTGGGGTCAACCAGCCCGGCGACGACGTCGTCGAAGTCGACACCAGCGGGACGATCACCCCGCACGCGCCCTACGAGCTGGTGTCGCGGATGCGGGCGTCGGTCAACGTGCTCGGCGCGCTCCTCGGCCGGTGCCACGAAGCGCGCGTCGCGATGCCGGGCGGCGACAACATCGGCTCGCGCAAGCTCGACATGCATTTCCGCGGCCTCGAAGCGATGGGAGCCAACATCGCCATCGTGCACGGGTACATCGAAGCGTCGACGCCCGGCCTGGTCGGGGCCCGCCACGTCCTCGATTTTCCGAGCGTGGGGGCCACCGAGAACCTCATGCTCGCCGCCGTGCTCGCCGACGGCGTGACCGTCATCGAGAACGCGGCGCGCGAGCCCGAGATCGCCGACCTCGCGTCGACGCTCAACCGCATGGGCGGGCAGGTGATCGGCGCCGGCACCTCGACCGTCGAGGTCGAGGGCGTCGAGGGCGTCGAGCCGGTCGACTCGGTCATCATCCCCGACCGGATCGAGGCCGGCACCCTGCTCATGGCGTGCGGCGTCGCCGGGGGCGAGGTCACCCTCGAGGGCGCGCGGATGGAAGACCTCGAGATGGTGGTCGTGAAGCTCGGCGAGATGGGGTTGAAGGTGTCGCCCACGGCCGAGGGCCTGTGGGTCCGCGCCGACGGCCGCCCCCGCGCGGTGGATATCGCGACGCTCCCGTATCCCGGGTTCGCCACCGACTTCATGCCCACCGCCGTCGCACTGCTCTCGATCGCGGAGGGAACCGCCATCGTCACTGAGAACCTCTTCGACAACCGCTTCGGGTTCGTCGACGAACTCAACCGGATGGGCGCCGACATCCGCACCGAAGGTCGCCACGCGGTGATCCGGGGGGTGGAACGCCTGTCGGGAGCGCCGGTCGTCGCCAACGACGTGCGGGCGGGTGCCGCCTTGACGCTGGCCGCGCTGGCCGCCGACGGCGAGACGCGGGTGATCGACACGCACCACGTCGACCGGGGCTACGAGGATCTCGCCGGGAAGCTGGCCAGCCTCGGCGCCGACATCCGACGCGACGACGCCTGAATGGGATACTGAAGACGTGGTCGATCTCGAAAAGCTCGAAGCGGCGATGGACGTGATCCGGCCGGCGCTCAAGGCCGACGGCGGCGACCTCACCGTGGTCGAGGTCACCGACGACGGCGTGGTGCGGGTGAGCCTCGAGGGGGCGTGCGGCACGTGCCCCATCTCCACCACGACGCTCAAGGCGGGCGTCGAGCGCATCCTGAAGGATCGCGTACCCGGGGTCACCGAGGTCGTCGACGTGGCGGCCGAGGGAACCGCACTTTCGTTCGGCGCCTGAACCCGCCGTGGCCGCCATCGCCGCCCACGATCTCGTCGCCCTCGCGGTCGACGGCGACCGGCGCGGCGTCGCCAAGCTCATTTCTCTCCTCGAACGGGGCGGCGAGGGGGCGCACGACGCCGTCGCACAACTGTTCCGGCACACGGGATCGGCGTACACGGTCGGGATCACCGGATCGCCCGGGGCGGGAAAGTCGACGCTGACGGACCAGCTCGTCACCGAGATCCGCGCCGCCGGTGACGAGGTCGGCGTGCTCGCCGTCGATCCGTCGAGTCCGTTCAGCGGGGGAGCGATTCTCGGTGACCGCGTGCGGATGCAAGAGCACGCCACCGACCCTGGCGTGTTCATCCGCTCGATGGCGACGCGCGGTCACATGGGTGGTCTCGCTCTCGCCACGCCCCAAGCCGTTCGCGTGCTCGACGCCTCCGGGAAGCCGTGGGTGATCATCGAGACGGTCGGCGTTGGTCAGGTCGAGGTCGAGATCGCCGGCGCCGCCGACACCACCATCGTGGTTGTCACGCCGGGGTGGGGTGACGCCGTCCAAGCCAACAAGGCTGGCTTGATGGAGATCGCCGACATCTTCGTGATCAACAAGGCCGATCGTGACGGCGCCGCCGACACGCGTCGCGACCTCGAGTTAATGCTCGAGCTCTCCGACCTCTCCGAATGGCGTCCGCCCATCCTGAGCACGGTCGCCACGTCGGGCGACGGCGTGTCTGAGTTGTGGGCCGCCATCGGCGAGCACCGCGCCCACCTCGAATCGTCGGGCGAACTCGACCGCCGGCGCGCCGACCGCGTGCGGCGCGAACTGCACGACATCGTCCTCCAGCGACTGCACGAACGGGCCGCCGAGATCTGCGAGGGCCCCGCCTTCGACGCAGCGGTCGAGGGCGTGCGATCGCGCACCCTCGACCCCTACGCAGCTGCCGACCGGCTCATGGGCGAGGCGTGAGCCATCGCGCTCAGGAGGCCTGCGAAGCTCAGGAGAAGGCGGCGAAGCCCTGCTCGGCAAACGACCCAAGGTCGCTCGCCATGATTCCCACCGAGGAGACCGTGTAGAGGCTGTCGCCGACCACGATGGCCCTCAGGATCTGCGGCCCCCCGTAGTACGGATCGGACGCCGTCCCCGACAGGGAAGCGGCCTGGTCCTGGTGGGTGATCCGGGCCCTCTCGTCGACGTTGCCGCCTTCCACTCGGAATGCGACGAGGCCACTGAACACGTCGACGGGCGGCGGCGGAGCGATGCCAATGCTTGGTTCGGCGACGGCGTCGCCGCCGGCGACGGGAGTGTCAGGGGAGTCGGGCGACACGGGCACCGGTTCGATGACCCCGGTGGCGATCGGCGGGCCGTAGATCTCGACGGGGACGAGGGCCAGCTCGCGCTGGGCCCACCACAGGAACGCCTTGGCGTCGAACTCGACCGACGATGACGCGTTCTCGATGGTGACGTTGTCGAGGCGCTTCAGATCGGTGACGTCGGAGACGTCGAACAACGAAACCTGCGTGCCGATGCGAACGCCCTCGTTGGTGGCGTCCTGACCCACACCGAGGAGGCGGTCGCCCTCGATCGGATGCAGGTAGGCCGAGAACCCTGGGACCTTCAGCTCACCCACGACCCGGGGCGACGACGGGTCGGAAAGGTCGAGCGCGTACAGCGGATCCGTCTGGCGGAACGTGACGACGAAGCCGATGTCGCCGATGTAGCGCACCGACTGGATGGTCTCGCCCTTTCCGAGGCCGCCGACTTGTCCGACGATCGCCAAGCGGTCGCCCTCGCGCCGGATGACGCTCATGAAACTCTCGGACGTCGACTGGCCGTCCGCCGGACCCCATGGTGAGCCGTCGGTGGTGGCGACGCGGAGATGGCCCTCGTGCTCCGAGAGCGACCACTGGTTCAGGAGCTGGCCACGCACCCTGCCCGACGCGAGGTACGTCGTCCGGTCGGGCTCGGAGATGTCGAAGGCGTGGAGCTCGGTGGTGGTCTCCGATCCGTCGACCGTCGTGCTCGGATCGTGCCATTGGTTCGTGGCGACATAGAGCGTTTCTGTCGACGCGTACACGGTCTGCGCGTCGGCGACGACGGCGTCGGTATCGATCGGTTCCATCGAACCGCCGGCGTCGATCGTGAGCACCGTGACGGTTCCCGTTCCCGAGGGCTCCGGTGGCCGGGCGACGGCGTCGCAGGGAACGAGGAGGTCGGTGGCCTCCGACGAGTTGGGGTCGGAGCCTTCGACCGCGTTGGGGAGCCAGTCGTCGATCTCCGTGCCCTCGAGCGCGGCCGGTGCGAAATGCCCGCCCGGGTAGGAGGTGAGCACGAGGCGAACCACCCCCTCGTGCAGTCGCGCCGACACGTAGTCGCCCTCGAAGGTGGCCGACGTCGCCACCGAGGGCGCTGTGGGGTCGGAGATGTCGACGGCCGTCACGACGGTGGTGCTCGCGGTCGGCGCCGCGTAGTCGGCGACGGGGTTGCCCCCGACCTCGGGCCCGCCAAGCGGGATCGCGTAATACGAGCGCGTGAGCACGATCACCCGGTCCCGGTGCAGGAAGACCTCGTGGCCGCCTTCGGAGGGAAGCGTGACCGAGCCAACGACCCGCGTCCCCGATCCCTCCGGAACCACGACGAACAGGCGGTTCTGCGAGACGGCGACGATGCGTTCGCCGTCGGTCTTCACGAGGTCGGGTTCGTCGACCCCGCGCTCTTGGATGTTGGTGCCCGAGAACTCGGTCGGGCCGCCGGTGGCCGGCGGTTCCGAGGTGGCGAGGGCGCCTTCTGCGCTGTCGGCGGCGACACCGGCGGCGCCCGATGCGTCTCCCGCCTGGCCAGCGGCCGCGCCGAGGTCGTCACCCCTGCTTTCCGCCTGGGCGCCGGCGGGGGGGAGGGGACCGACGGCATCGGCGATGGGGACCTCGAATGACGTGGCGATCTCACGCGCTGACTCCTCGAAATAGCCGAGGAGCTCTTCGCAGTCGCCGAAGGGTTCGAGGTTGGCGGCGAGTTCGAGGCGCAGCGCCAACTCGGGTGGCCCGTCGGGCCGGGAGGCGCCGCCGTCGTAGATCGAATCGCCGTTGCAGCCGGCGACGAGGAGAAGGGAGGTGGCGGTGATGGTGAGGCGGCGGAGTGATCCGGTCATGTGTGCGAACCCCTGTGTGTCTCGTGGTGGAACCCACCGATCAGACGCTGCGACCCGGCGATCGGTTCCCGGTAACGTCCCGTACGTGTCCGACCTCGTGAAGCTCGACCGCCACGACGGCGGCGTCGCCGTCATCATGCTCGATAATCCGCCGCTCAACGCGCTGTCGAGCGCCCTGCTCTCCGAGTTGGCCTCGGCCGCAAAGGACCTCGCCGGCGACGCCGCCGTGAAGGCCGTGGTGGTCACCGGGGCAGGGGATCGCGCCTTCGCCGCCGGTGCCGACATCAAGGAGTTCGCGGGCCCCGGCGAGGCCCGGCGGGTGGCGGGGGTGTTCCACGAGGCCTGTGGCGCGCTCGAGGCGCTGCCCCGGCCCGTGATCGCCGCCCTCCGCGGCTATGCCCTCGGTGGCGGGCTCGAGGTGGCCATGGCGTGCGACCTGCGCATCGCGAGCGACGACGCCCGGCTCGGCCAGCCGGAGATCCTGCTCGGCATCATCCCCGGGGGCGGCGGAACCCAGCGGCTGACGCGTCTCGTCGGACCGGCGCGTGCCAAAGAGATCATCTGGACGGGACGGCAGGTCAAGGCCGACGAGGCGTTGGGGATTGGGCTCGTCGACCGCGTCGTTCCGGCCGCGGAACTCGGGGACGCCGCCATGGCATGGGCGACAGCGTTGGCGTCGGGGGCGGTGGTGGCGATGGGCCTCGCGAAGCGGGCCATCCACGCCGGGCTCGGCCGACCGCTGGACGAGGGACTCGCGGCCGAGACGGACGCCTTTGCCGAGGTGTTCGAGACCGAGGACGCCACCGTCGGCGTGCAGAGCTTCCTCGAACACGGCCCCGGGAAGGCCAACTTCTCCGGCCGCTGACCCTGGCGCGCAACCGGCTCGCACGTGTGGCCATGGTTGGCGCCCTCGCTCGCCCTCGCTCGCTGCGCTCGCTCGCCCACCCACCCGCCACCTCGCTCGGGCGCCGACCCTGGCCACCGCGAGCCCTCGCTCGCCCACCCACCCGCCACCTCGCTCGGGCGCCCACCATGGCCGCCGCTACGCCTCGATCCTCCGCTTGAGGCGGGTGAGGTTGCGGGCCCACACCCGCCGCAAGAGGGCGGCGCCGACGACGCCTCCGAGCCGACCTCCGAGCCGGAGCGGGAAGGTCAAGTCCTCGTCCCACGCGAACCGCGTGCGGGAATCCGCGATCGGCTCCAACAGGAATCGCCCGCTGCCCTTCACGGCGCCGGTGTGTTCGATCCCCATGACACGCGGGGGCGTCCATTCGACGAACCGGAGAACGTCGGTGGTGGTGAGGGGGCCCACCCGGGTGTCGCACTCGATTTCCGTCCCGACGCCCTGGTGCTGGGCGCTGCGGAACCTGATCGCCACCGCTTCGGCCATCCACTCGACGTGCGACGCGACGTCTTCGATCTCCGCCCACACCGCCGCCGGTGGAGCATCGATCACGACCTCGACATGCAGGCGCGTCACGCCGGCGGCTCCGCGCCCCGGCCGGCGGCGCGCAGCGCGGCGGCGGCGTGTTCCGGCGGCACTTGGTTGACCAGGATGCCGGTGCCCTGCTCGAAGCCGGCCTGGATCACCAAGCGGGGCCAGATGTGGGCGTGCCAGTGGAAGTCGTCGCCGTTGGAGTGCGGGGACGTGTGGAGCACGACGTTGTAGGGGATGTCCCCGAGGGCGTTGCGCAGCAGCCCGAGGCCATGACCGATCGAGCGCGCCACGTCGCCGAGCTCGCGGGCGTACTCGAAGTGCGGCTCGTGGTTGCGCGGCGCCACGAGGACCTCGAACGGCACGCCGGACCACCAGGGACACCAGATGGGAGCAGGCGACTCCGCCACGAAAAGCGGCGCGGTGCGGTCGGCGTCCTCGGCGAGGGCGCGGCACACCGGACACTCGCGCGCCGCGAGGATGCGCTGGGCTTCCACGTCGACCGCGGGTGGGGCCACCCCGATGGCGACGAGTTGGGCGTGTGGGTGGTCGATCGACGCCCCTGCGGCCCTTCCGTGGTTGACGAGGACCTGCACGTACTCGTGACCAGCGGACGTGTGCGCCCGCACCCGCTCGCCGACGACCTCGAAGAGTTCCTCGATCTCGACCCCGGTGAGGTCGGCGAGGGAGCGGTGATGGTCGGGCGAGAGCACCACCACTTCGTGGGCGCCCGCGGCGCGCACGGCATCGTGGAAACGCGAGAACGTCGCCGCGGTGCTCACCGGCGAGCCATCCACGAGCGGGTAGAGGTTGGGAACGACGCGGATGCGCCAGCCCGGCGTGTCGGGTTCCCCCTCACCGGTCCGGGCGACCTCGGGAGGCGTCTCGGCTTCATGGCCGGGGCAGAACGGACAGGGTTCGAGTCCTCGGCGCGACTGCGCGCCGTCGGCGGCGCGGAACGTATCGGGCCGCGCCGCTCGGGCGGGGGCGACGACGACCCACTGGCCGTTGATGGGATTGCGGCGGAGTTCGGGCATGGGGCCGGCTACGCCGTGGCCCGGTGGAGGTCGGGCTCGACGTAGATGACGCGAGCCACGGGCACCGCGGAGCGCACGTCGGTCTCGAGGGCGTTGATGGCGTCGGCGATCTCTTCCACCGTGAGACCGGGGTTGAGCTGGACCTTGAGGGCGACGAGAAGTTCTTCGGGGCCGAGGTGCTGGGTCTTCATGTGGATGATCCGCTGCACCTCGGGGCGTTTCTCGACGACGGAGCGGATGGTGCCTTCACGTTCCGGTGTCGCCGCCTCACCGATGAGCAGGCTTTTCATCTCGATCATGAGCGTGACGGCGATCACCGCGAGGAGGATCCCGATTGCGAGGCTGCCCACCGCGTCGAAGCGGTCGTTGCCGGTGACGTCGGCGAGGATGACCCCCGCGAGGGCGAACACCAAGCCGAATAACGCGCCGATGTCCTCGAGCAGCACGACCGGCAGCTCGGGCGACTTCGAGCGCCGGATGAACGTGATCCACGACGCCGAGCCCTTGTGCGGGCGCGACTCGCGGACCGCGGTGCGCAGGGACAGGAGCTCGAAGACGATCGCCATCGACAAGATGACGATGGCGACGTTGGGCGACTCGAGGGGATGCGGGTGGCGAAGCTTCTCTTCGGCCTCGAACAAGGCAAAAAGCGCCCCGAGCGAGAAGATGACGAGGGCGACGACGAAGGCCCAGAAATAGCGCTCCCGGCCGTAGCCGAAGGGATGGTCCGCAGTGGCGGCGCGCCCCGCTCGTCGGCCCCCGAGGAGGAGGAGCCCCTGGTTGCTGGTGTCGGCGACGGAGTGGACCGCTTCGGCCAGCATGGACGCCGACCCGGTGACGGCGAACCCGACGAACTTGGCAATGGCGATCCCCAGGTTGGCGACGAAGGCCGCGATGATCGCCTTCCGGGAACCGTCGGTGCTCACGGACGGGATCGTAACGACGTTCCACGGCGAGTTCGCTCGGTAGCCTTGGCGCTCGTGGCAGTTCACTTCGTGATCATCGGCGCCGGGCCTGCCGGAAACACCGCGGCGACCGTCGCGGCGACCCTCGGCGCACAGGTCACGTTGATCGAGCGCGACGTCGTCGGCGGGTCCGCGCATCTGCTCGACTGCATCCCCTCCAAGGCCATGATCGCCACCGGCGGCGGGCTCCGGGCGGTCGAGCGCGCCCCGGCGATGGGCCTCATCGGTCACGCCGAACTCGATCTCGACGCCCTCCGGAGCCGCGTCACGGGCATCGAACAGCGCCTGCATTTCGGCCTGACCTCGCTCCTCGAGAGCCAGGGCGTGCGCATCATCCAGGGCTCGGGTCGATTGAAGGGTCCCAACGAGGTCGTCGTCGAGACGGCAGACGGGGTCGAGGAACTGAAGGCCGACGCCATCCTCCTCTCGACGGGATCGCGGCCGCGCGTCCCGGACTTCGCACCGGTCGACGGCGAGCGGGTGCTCACCACGCGCGACGCCTACCCGCCCCCCGAAATCCCCGAGCACCTCGTCGTCATCGGATCAGGCGTCACCGGCGTGGAGTTCACCCACATGTTTTCGGCGCTCGGCTCGCAGGTCACGCTCATCGTGTCGCGCCAGCATGTGCTCCCGGGCAAGGATCCGGAAGCGGCGACCGTCCTCGAGGAGGCGTTCGTCGATCGCGGCGTCCAGTTGTTCAAGGGTGCCCGCGCCGAGTCCATCGAGCGCTCCGGCGATTCGGTTCGCGTGCAGTGCACCGATGGCCGCACCGCCGTCGGAAGCCACGCCGTCCTCGCCGTCGGGTCGGTGCCCAACAGCGACGGCCTCGACTGCGACGCGGCGGGAGTTGAGGTCGACGACGCCGGCTACGTCCCCGTCAACCACCACCTCCAGAGCAATGTGTCGCACATCTATGCGGCCGGCGACCTGTCGGGGAAGCTCCCGCTGTCGTCGGTGGCGTCGATGCAAGGGCGCAAGATCGCCGAGCACGTGATGGGGCTCCATACCCGCGAGCACCGGCATCTCGATTACGACAAGGCGGCGTCGGCCATTTTCACCGATCCCGAGATCGCCGACGTCGGCTTGGCCGAGGCCGACGCCTTCTCCGAGGGCCGGAAGGTGCGAGTGACCAAAGTGCCGTTTGCCGGCAACGCCAAGGCGCTGATCGAGGGCGATCCACGGGGGTTTGTGAAGATCATCTCCGACCCGGCGACCGGCGTGGTGCTCGGCGGGTCGATCGTGGGCCGCAACGCCGCCGAGTTGATCTCGGTGATCGCGCTGGCGGTGACGGCAACCTTGACCGTGACCGACATCGTCGACTCGCTGCTCGTGCACCCGGCGCTCGCAGAGTCGCTGGTCGACGCGGCCGAGTAGCGGGAGAAGAGCGAGCCCTACTCGAGCACGACGAGGACGTCGCCGCCAGAGACGGTCTGGCCCGCCTCGACCTTGATTTCTTTGACCGTGCCGTCGGTGTCGGCGTTGATGTGGTTCTCCATCTTCATCGCCTCGAGCACGACCACGGCTTGGCCGGCCTTCACGGCGTCGCCGACGGCGACGAGCACCTTGACGATGGTTCCCTGCATCGGCGCGGTCAGCGAGCCGGAGGCTCCGCCGCCACCACTGCTCCCGCCCGTCCCCGCGGGCCGCGGCCTGCTCGCGGCGCCCGTCGGCTGGCCTCCACCGGCGGGTACGTCGGGGAGCCACAGCCGGACGTTGAATCGCTTGCCGTCGACCTCGACCGGCACGGTGTGCTCGACGCGTCCAGGGGCGGCCTCGTCGGCGACCGGAGCACCGGCCGCCGACGCCTGTGGTGCGGCGAAGGTCGACGCGTCCACCTCTTCCTCGAGCCACTTCGTCGAGTGGTTGCCGGCGACGAAGTCGGGATGATCGAGGATGGCGAGGTGGGCAGGGATGGTCGTCTTGACGCCCTCGATGGTGGTCTCGCGGAGCGCCCGCTTGCCCCGTGCGATCGCCTCGTCGCGCGTGGGTGCCCACACGATCAGTTTGGCGATGAGGTTGTCGTAGTACTGGCTGATGGTGTCGCCGGCTTCGTAGCCCTGGTCGACCCGCACGCCGGGGCCCGACGGGCGGTCGAAGCGCACGATGGTTCCGGGGGACGGGAGGAACTTCTTGGCCGGGTCCTCGGCGTTGAGGCGGAACTCGATGGCGTGGCCGCGCATCTCGATCTCCTCCTGCGAGATCGAGATCGGCTCGCCGGCGGCGACGCGGAGCTGTTCCTTGACCAGGTCGAGGCCGGTGACCATCTCGGTCACGCAGTGCTCGACTTGGAGCCGCGTGTTCATCTCGAGGAAGAAGAACTCGCCGGCTTCGAAGAGCATCTCGACGGTGCCGGCGCCCTCGTAGCCGCAGGCGGCGGCGACCGCGGCGGCGGACTCGCCCATCGCTTTGCGGGTGGCGTCGTCGATGCCCGGCGCGGGGGACTCCTCGATGAGCTTCTGGTGACGACGCTGGGTGGAGCAGTCGCGCTCGCCGATCCACAGGTGGTTGCCGTGGGTGTCGGAGAAGACCTGCACTTCAACGTGGCGAGGACGCTCGAGGTAGCGCTCGAGGTAGGCCTCGTCCCGCCCGAAGTAGGCCTTGGCCTCGCGCTGGGCGGACTCGAGCACTTTGGCGGCCTCGTTGGCCGAACGCGCCACCTTCATCCCCTTGCCGCCGCCGCCGTAGGCGGCCTTGATGGCGACCGGCCAGCCGAACTCCTCGCCGAAGGCGACGACGTCGTCGGCCGAGGCGAGCGCGTCGGTGGTGCCCGGGACCATCGGCACCTTGGCCTCGAGCGCCGCCTTCCGAGAGGAGATTTTGTCGCCCATGATCCGGATGGCCGACGGTGGCGGCCCGATCCACGCCACGCGCGTTCCATCCGAATGGGCGATGCCGAGGATCGCCTCCGCGAACTCGGCGTTCTCGGCGAAGAATCCGTAGCCGGGGTGCACGGCCTGGGCGCCGGAGCGGAGGATGGCGTCGAGGATGGCGTCGGTGTTGAGGTAGCTCTCGGCTGCGGTCTCTCCGCCGAGCGCGTACGCCTCGTCGGCGTAGCGGACGTGGAAGGCGTCGCGGTCGAGTTCCGAGTAGACGGCGACGGTCGCGATGCCCATCTCGCGACACGTGCGCATGACGCGCACGGCGATCTCGGCGCGGTTCGCCACCAGGACTTTCTCAAACATGGGACCCGTATCCTACGGGTCGTGTCGCGGTTCGCCGATATCCGCCATTTCCCCGAAATCGACTCCACGAACCGGTACCTCATCGATGAGGCGAGGGCGGGCGCGCCCGAGGGCGTGGTGGCGGTGGCCGACGCCCAGACGGCGGGGCGAGGACGGCTCGGACGCACGTGGAGTGCGCCACCCGGGTCGTCGCTGCTCGTCTCGATGCTGGTGCGCCCGCCGATCGATGTCGCCCGGGCGCACCTGGTGACCATGGCCGCCGGTATCGCCGCGTGCGAGGCCGTGTTCGTCGTGGCCGATTTCGCGCCCAGCTTGAAGTGGCCCAACGATCTCGTGGTGGGCCGTCGCAAGCTGGCCGGAATGTTGGCCGAAGCCGAGATCCGCGACGGGCGACTCGACGCGCTCGTCGTCGGGATCGGCGTCAACGTGAATTGGGACGCCTTCCCCGAGGACATCGCCGAAACCGCTACGGCGTGCAACGTAGAGGCGGGGCGCGCCGTTGATCGCGACGCCCTCCTCGAAGCCCTGCTCGACCGTTTCGACGCCCAGTACGAGACGCTCCTCGGGCCGGACGGCCCCGCCGCGGTGCTCGCGGGCTATCGGCAGCGGTGTGCCACCCTCGGCCGCGAAGTTCGCGTCGAACTGGCGAGCGAGTCGTTCAGCGGGACCGCCGTCGACGTGAGCGACGACGGGCACCTGCGGGTGCGGGTGGCCGGAGGCCCGAGCGACGGCGACGCCGATCCCGGCGACGTGCGTGAGGTATCCGTCGGCGACGTGATCCACCTGCGCCCCGTCCCATGACGTGTGCGTATGGCGTCGCGCATAGCGCGACGCCATACGCACACGTCGTTCTTGCGCGGGTCGATCAGGGGTCGAGATCGCGAGTGAGCAGGTCGTCGTAGGCGGCGATGAGCTTCTCGGTGATCGGTCCGGGGGCCGCGGCCACCGGCCGCCCGTCGACGTGGGCGATCGGCTGCGCACCGCGGGTTGCCGAGGAGAGGAAGGCTTCGTCGGCGTCGGCGAGCGCCGCGATGGGCAGATCGATCTCCTCGATCTCGACGCCCACGTCGGGCGCGATGAGGAGCAGCACTTGGCGCGTGACCCCGTCGAGGCATCCCGACGACAGCGGAGGCGTCGCGACCCGGCCGTCGCGCACGACGTAGACGTTGGTCCCCGTGCCCTCGCACAGGCGGTCCTGGGTGTTGGCGAAGATGGCCTCGCCGGCCCCGCGCTCTTTCGCCCACGCGAGGGCGATGGCGTTTTCGGCGTAGGAGATGGTCTTGAGCCCGACCATGGCGCCGCGCTCGTTGCGCGTCCAGGGCACGACGACGACGTCGGCGGTGGCCGGCCACTCCGTGGGCGTGGTCGCGGCGACCACGACCGTGATGCCGTCGGTTCCCCGGTCGGATCCGAGGGGCCCGGGGCCGCTCGTCACGGTGATGCGGATGCGAGCCTCCGCCAACGCGTTGGCCTCTCGTACGGCATCGACGGCCGACCGCAGGTCGTCGGACGGTGGCGGCGCGAGGCCGAGACCGGCGGCGCTTCGTGTGAGGCGCTCGTAGTGGCGGGTCCACGCGAACGGCACACCGCGAACGGTCGTCAACGTCTCGAAGACGCCATCGCCGACGATGAAGCCGTGGTCGAAGGGCGAGATGCCGGAGTCCGCGGCGTCGACGAGGCTCCCGTTGATCGACACCATGCGGTTGGTGCTCATCGCGCGCCGACCCTTCCGCCCCGGGTGGCCCGAGACCCGATGCTGGCCGCCTCGAGGAGACGCGCCGCCTTCAACTCCGTCTCCTCCCACTCCGCCGTCGGGTCGGAGTCGGCGACGATGCCGCCGCCCACATTGAGGAAGGTGCGGCCGCCGGCCATCGTGAACGTGCGGATCGCCACGTTGAGGTCCAGCGAGCCGTTCGCCTCGTCGATCCACCCGACCGCTCCGCAGTACACCCCGCGACGGACCGGTTCGAGGTCTTCGATGGCTTGCATGACCCGAGGCTTGGGCGCCCCGGTGATCGACGCCGGCGGGAACGTGGCGGCGATGAGCGCACCCGTGCCGACGTTGGCGCGGAGCGTGCCCCGCACGGTGCTGACGAGGTGGAGGAGCCCGGGGTGCTCTTCGACCGCGCACAGCTCGGGGACCTCGATCGACCCGTATTCGCACACGCGCCCGAGATCGTTGCGGGCGAGGTCGACGATCATCACGTTCTCGGCGCGATCTTTCGCGCTCGTCATGAGCCGGCCTGCGTCGATGCCGGTTCCCTTGATCGGACGGGTCTCGACCCGTCGTCCGTCGCGGCGCAAGAAGCGCTCCGGGGAAGCCGACACGATCGTGACGTCGCCGGTGCGCACGAACGCGGCGTGTGGCGCGGGGTTGTGTTCGACGAGCGAGCTGAACAGGGCCACCGGATCGGCGGGGTCGTCGCTCTCGAGCCGACGGGTGAAGTTGACCTGGTAACACTCGCCGGCGCGGATCAACTCGACGATGGCTCGCACGCCGGCCTCGAAGGTGGTCTGGTCGAGCGTCGAACGCCACCGCTGGAGCGCGGGCCCGGGCGCGAGGTCGGATGGCGTCGTCTCCGCCTGGGCCGAGACGAGCGCGGCTTCGAGCAGCGCGCGCGATGCGCCGTCCCCCTCGATCGAGGTGGAGTCGCCGTCGATGACGAGGCGCGTGTCGAAACGGGCGAGGGCCAGATCGGGCAGGTGGAGGTCGTCGACCGCCCGCGGTGCCACCCGCTCGACCGCACGACCGAGGTCGTACGAAAGCCAGCCCGCCCAGAACGACGGGGCCAGTCCGTCAAGCACGTCGAAGGCGGCCTGACCCGACGCAACGGTCGTCGCCTCCGGGTCGGCGGCCACGATCCACCGGACCCCGTCACGCACGGCGACGGCGGGGAGCGCGGCGGGGAGCGCGGCGAGCACGCGGGCAACGAGCGAAGGCACCGAGATGAGGTTAGGGCCCGCCACGACCCCGAACGGGAACAGTTTCCCCCCGTACAGTGGCCGCCATGGACTTCGACCTCAGCGCCGAGCAGGAGGAGTTCCGCAAGGTCGTGCGGGACTTCGCCGAACGGGAGATCGCGCCCCACATCGAGGCGTGGGATCGCGAGGAGCACTTTCCCGTCGAGATCGTCCACAAGATGGGGGAACTTGGGCTCTTCGGGCTCGTGTTCCCCGAGGAGTACGGCGGCGGCGGGGCCGACTTCCTCACGTACGTGATCGCGCTCGAGGAACTCGCGCGCGTCGACCAGTCGATGGCGATCACCCTCGAAGCCGGGGTGAGCCTCGGGGCGATGCCGTTCTTCCGGGTCGGCACCGAGGAACAGAAGCGGAAGTACTTGCTGCCGATGATCGAGGGCCGGGCCCTCGGCGCCTTCGGACTCACCGAAGCCCACGCCGGATCGGATGCCGCGTCGACGAGGACCCGCGCGGTGCTCGACCAAGGCACCGGAGAGTGGGTGATCAACGGACAGAAGACCTTCATTACGAACTCGGGCACCGACGTGACGGCGTGCGTGACGATTACGGCGCTCACCGGTGACCACGAGATCAGCGCCATCATCGTTCCCGCGGGGACGCCGGGGTTCGACGTGCAGCCGGCGTACCGCAAGCTCGGCTGGCACGCGAGCGACACCCACGAGCTGGTGTTCACGGACTGCCGGGTGCCGGAGGCGAACCTCCTCGGCGAGCGCGGTGGGGGCTTCAAGCTGTTCATGGAAACGCTCGACGAGGGCCGCATCGCCATCGCTGCGCTCGGCGTCGGCACCGCGCAGGCATGCCTCGAGATGTCCTTGGCGTACGCGCAGCAACGAGAGGCGTTCGGAGGGCCGATCGGCCGGTATCAGGGCGTCGCCTTCAAGCTCGCCGACATGGCGGTGGCGGTCGAGAACGCACGCAACCTGACCTACAAGGCGGCGGTGATGCGAGACCGGGGCCTCCCGATCCGGCGAGCGGCGGCGATGGCCAAGCTGTACTCGAGCGAGATCGCGGTGAGCGCAACCCGCGAGGCGGTCCAGATTCACGGGGGGTACGGGTTCATGGAAGAGACGCCGGTGGCCCGCTTCTACCGCGACTCGAAGATCCTCGAGATCGGTGAGGGCACGAGCGAGATCCAGCGGCTGGTCATCGCCCGCGACCTCGGCCTTCCCGTCGACACCTAAACTAACCCCTTCGTGTCTCCTCGGATTTTCTCCAGCGCGTCTGCGCGGACGGCGTGGTTCCACCGGTTCCTGATCGCCCTGCTCGTCTCGAGCGTGTTCATGCTCTCGGGGATCGCGGGTGCCTATTGGTGGATCAACAACAAGCTCGCGGGAGCGCCGCGCGTCGACCTCAGCCTCGACAAGGGAAGCGAGAACTTCCTGATCCTCGGGAGCGACTCGCGCGCCTTCGTGAGCACCGAACAAGACGCCGCCAGTTTCGGCGAGGTCGGGGGAGAACGCGCCGACACCCTGATCGTGGTGCGCATCGACCCCAAGACGAAGAAGGCGCTGCTCGTGTCGCTCCCGCGAGATCTCTGGGTCGAGATCCCGGGCAAGGGGGGGTCGAAGATCAACGCCGCCTTCCAGGACGGGCCGCAGGGCGTCATCGAGACGATCCGCACCAACTTCAACATCCCGATTCACCACTACGTGCAGGTCGACTTCGCCGGCTTCCGCAACATCGTCGACGCCATGGGGGGCGTCGAGATCTATTCGGCGGCGCCGGCGCGCGACCCCAAGACCGGCTTGAACGTGGCCGAGGCGGGCTGCACGACCCTCGACGGCGACCAGGCGCTCGCCCTCGTCCGGTCGCGTCACTACCAGTACTTCGAGTCGGGCGTCTGGCGCACCGACCCGAGCGGCGACTTCGGCCGCATCAACCGGCAGCAGGACTTCATCCGCCGCCTCATCGCCCAGAGCCTCGAGAGCGGGTTCGGCAATCCGGCTCGGGGCAACGACCTCATCAACAAGGGACTGAAGAACGTCACCCTCGACACCGATCTCAGCACCGGCGACATCTTCAAGCTGGTGCGGGTCTTTCGCAGCGGCGACCCCAACGACGTGGAGATGGCGAAGCTGCCCGCCGATGTGGGCCGCAAGGGAGCCCAGTCCGTGGTGCTGCTCCGCGAGGCGGAGGCGGCCGCGCTCTTCGCTCGGCTCCGGGGCGAAGGTTCGATCGGCGGGGGCGTCGCCCCGTCGTCCGTGAAGGTGCGCGTGCTCAACGGCACCGGTGGTTCTGGGGTGGCGACGCGGACATCGCGCCAGCTCGCCGAGGTCGGGTTCCTTCCAGCCGGTGCGGGTGACGCCGAACGGTTCGGGTACTCCCAGACCGAGATTCACTACCGGCCCGGTGAGGAGAACAAGGCCGAGCTGCTCAAGCAGTATCTCGGGGGCCGCGGCAAGCTGGTCGAGGACACCACGATCGGCATCGACGCCGACCTCGTGGTCGTCGTCGGAGCCGACTTCACCGGTGTTTCGACGCCGGCCGAGGAGTCGCTCGGCCTCCCGATGGATCCCGTCGCCTCGGTGCGCAGCGTCGGGCCGGCGCAGGGTCAGACCGAGGAGCCGGAGCCGGCGGGCCAGGACCCCTCGCCGGAATGCTGACGGGTTCTGACTCGCACCCGTAGGCGATCCCTACGGCTGACCTTGACCGTCTACGCACAGGCAACGACGGAGGCGGACCGAGCCGCCGCGGATCGTCTCGGACGGCGGGATTTGAACCCGCTGACCACCTCCGGTCCCTCACGGCGTCGGACACGCAAACCCGCAGGCCGGGGCGCCTATCGGCTTCATCTGGCCCCAGGCATAACGGCCCGCGAAGCGGACGACCGCCAGCGCGAGATCGGCACGCCGCGGCCTCTACTACGACATCGGAGGCTGAACGATGTCGTGAAGGTTCGAAGCTTCGTGAATCACTGAACGATGTCCTGAAGGCTTCCGACTACCTGCGGGTGTTTCTCGGCTGATCGCGCATGCAGCCCCGCCTTCGACGTAGAAAGACATAGAAGCATCGACCGGCGCTTCCGTGTCTCGTCGCGGCTGGAGGGGCTATGAGCATCACTCGCGGGCGCAGGGGCTGGGCCCTTGGCGCCCTTCGCGACGGAAGCCGACGACCCGGCGTGGCTCTTGCGATGGCCATCGGCGTCGTAGGGCTGCTCTTGCTTCCTCTTCCCGCGCGGGCAGACGGTGTGGTCGAAATCGACCTTGGGTGCGAGGAGGTAGGGGGACTCATCGACGCGATGGGGGCGACAGCTGGTCCGACGGTGATCAACCTGAACGCCGACAGCCAACCCAGCTGCACCTACACGCTCACGGGGCCCACCACCTTTCTCTTCGGACCCCTCGGCCTGCCAGTGGTCGAGCGCCCCATCACCATCAACGGAGGAGGGTCAACGATCGTCCGCAGCCCCACCGCCACAGAGTTCGGCATCTTCTTGGTGCGTGGCCCCGGAAGTCTCCGTCTCTCGAACACCACGATCTCAGGAGGCCTCATCTCAGACTTCTTGTCCCAGGGCGGCGGCATCTTCAACTTGGCTGGCGGCACCGTGACGCTGATCGACAGCACCGTGAGCGGGAACGCCGCCGACGCGGGCGGCGGCATCTCCAATGACCGCGGCACGGTGACGCTGATCGACAGCACGGTGAGCGGGAACGCCGCCAACTCGGGCGGCGGCATCTTCAACTTGGTTGGGGGCACCGTGACGCTGATCGACAGCACCGTGAGCGGGAACACCGCCCATTTTGGCGGCGGCATCCGCAACCACGGCACCGTGACGCTGATCGACAGCACCGTGAGCGGGAACTCCGCCGGTACGCCCGCCGCCGGTCCTTGGGGTGTCTACGAGGGCGGAGGCATCTACAACGCGGGCATCGTGGACCTCGAGAACAGCCAGGTGATCGAGAACACCGCCGAGGCCAACGGCGGCGGCATCCTCAACCAGGACCTTGGCGTCTTGACCATGAGGGGGGGAGCGTGAGCGGCAACGCGGCCTTCGGGGGCGGCGGGATGCACAACCGCGGGATCGCGGTGGCTCTAGGCGTCGACTTCTCAGGGAACACGCCAAACAACTGCGACGGCCGGGTTGTTGTGGGGTGCGCCGTGTGAGGGCGCGGCTTCGTTTCAGGCGTCCGCAACGTTGACCCTGAGTCGGGACGGCGGGATTTGAACCCGCGGCCTCAGCATCCCGTAGGCAGGCGCCCCTTCGGCGCGAGCGGAAGCCTCGTCCTACGCTGAATCCCCATGCATGTACTCGTGACCGGCGCGGCCGGGTTCATCGGTTCCAACTTCGTGCGCTTCTGGCTCGAGGGCCATCCCGGCGACTCGGTGGTTGCCCTCGACAAGCTGACCTACGCCGGCAACCGCGCCAATCTCATCGATGTCGAAGATCGGATCGTGTTCGTCGAGGGAGACATCGGAGACCTCGAGCTGATGGAGGCGCTCCTCGCCGAGCACTCCGTCGACGTCGTCGTCAACTTTGCCGCGGAGTCGCACAACAGCCTGGCGGTGGTGGATCCGGGGCTGTTCTTTCGCACCAACGCCCTCGGCACCCAGACGCTGCTCGAGGCCGCGCGTCGCGTGGGCGTCGGCCGTTTCCACCACATCTCCACCTGCGAGGTCTACGGCGACCTCGCCCTCGACTCTTCCGATGTCTTCCGGGAGGATTCGCCCTACCGGCCGCGCACGCCGTACAACGCGTCGAAGGCGGCCGGGGACCACGCCGTGCGCGCGTATCACGAGACGTACGGGCTTCCGATCACCATCACCAACGGCGGAAACAACTACGGCCCATATCAGTTCCCCGAGAAGGTCGTTCCGTTGTTCACCACGAATGCGCTCGACGACTTGCCGCTCCCGTTGTATGCATCGACCCAGAACCGACGTGAATGGGTGCACGTGCTCGACCACTGTCGCGGGATCGAAGCCGTCATCGACAAGGGCACGGTGGGGGAGACCTACAACGTCGGGACGGGCGTCGAGAAGAGCATCGAGGAGATCGCCGACGCGGTGCTCGGCGCGCTCGGGAAACCGGCCTCGCTCAAGGAGATCGTCCCTGACCGCCCCGGACACGACCGGCGGTACCTCCTCGACTCCACCAAGCTGCAGTCTCAGTTGGGGTGGGCGCCGGAGATTCCGTTCGAGGACGGAATGAAGGCGACGGTCGAGTGGTACGCGGATCGTCGGGACTGGTGGGAACCGCTCAAAGCGAGGGGCCCGATCGACGAAGCGGCGTGGGCCGGGCGAGCCCGATGATCGCGTGCCCGATGGGATGAAGGTGCTCGTCACCGGGGCGGCCGGTCAGCTCGGCACCGAGATGCCGGCCCACCTCCGTGCGTGCGGCGTTGACGACGTTGTCGCGGCGGGCCGCGAGACCCTCGATCTCGCCCGCCCCGACTCGATTCGCGAGGCGGTGGCCGCCACGCACCCCGACGTGGTCGTCAACTGTGCCGCGTACAACGCCGTCGACCAGGCGGAGACCGACGTCGAGGGCGCCATGAGCGTGAATGCGACGGGCGTCGGTGTGCTTGCCGAGGAATGCGCTGCCCGCGGAGCGCTCTTCATTCATGTGTCGACGGACTACGTGTTCTCGGGTGACAAGGGCACGCCGTACGACGAGCGTGACGCACCCGGGCCCCGCTCGGTCTACGGCCGTTCGAAGCTCGCGGGCGAAGAGGCGGTGGAAGCCGCCGACGGTCGCTTCGTCATCGCCCGAACCGCATGGGTGTTCGGCACGATCGGGCGGAGCCTCATCGAGGTGATCCTCGATCGCGGCCTCAAGGGCGAACCGCTCCGGATGGTCGATGACCAGCGGGGTTCGCCGACGCACGCCGGCGATCTCGCCGCCGCGCTGTCCACCATGGCGGTGCGCGGCATCGAAGGACTGTTTCACGTCACCAACGAGGGCACCTGCTCGCCGCTTGAGCTGTCGGCCATGGTGCTCGACGCCGCCGGCGTGCACGACGTCGAGGTCGAGCGCCTCTCGATTGCCGATCTCGGCCGTCCGGCCCCGCGACCCCCCGACAGCACCCTGGTGAGCGTGCGTCTCGACGAGGCCGGTGTCGATCCGCTGCGGCCGCTCCGCGAGGCGGTCGACGAGCGCGTCAAGGAACTGATGGCGCTCCGCGGGGAGGGATGATGCGGGTCGGGATCAACGCCGAGCCGCTGTTCCAGCGGGTGCCGAGCGGTGTCGGGATCTACACACTCGCGTTGTGTCGCGGGCTCGCAGACACCGGTCGGGCACCATCCACCGTGCTGTTCCACGCGTCCCATGAGCGGCTCCCCGATTCGGTCGCGCGCTTGCCGATGGAGCGCTGCGCTTTCGGCCTCGATCGCGATTCGCTCTACCGGTCCTGGCGCGAGGCGCATCGACCCTTCCCGCAATCGGTGTGCGGTGACCTCGACGTCATCCACGCGCCCGGACCGGCCGTCCCTCCTCGCGGCAAGGCCCGCCTGGTCGCGACGATCCACGACCTCGCTCCGTTGCGATACCCGGAGCGCTATTCGGCTCAGGCGCGCGTGACGCTCAAGCGCGGGGCCCTCCTCGCCGTTCGCGAGGCCGAGCGCATCGTGTGCCCGTCCTGGGCCACCGCGGTCGAGGTCGAAGCGCTCCTCGACGTCGATCCCGCTCGGCTACGCGTGGTGCCCCACGGCGTGGAGATGCCGCCGAGCCCGGGCGAAGACGAGCGAGCCATCGCGGAGCTCGACGAGCGAGGGGTGCGCCCGCCCTACCTGCTCTGGATCGGCACCCAGGAGCAACGCAAGAACGTCCACGCCGTCCTCGACGCGTTCGCCGGCGTCGCTGGCGACCACCCCGACTTGACCCTGGTGCTGCATGGGCCGCACGGGTGGCTCGGGTCGGAGCTCGCCGAAGGCATTGCGGCGCGCGGCCTTGGTGGGCGCACCGTCGTGAGCGAAGGGACGTTGAGCCTTGGGGTGCTCGCCGCGATGTACGCCCGGGCCGAGGTCTTCGTCTTCCCGTCGCTGTACGAAGGGTTCGGGTTCCCCGTGATCGAGGCGATGGCCTGCGGAACCCCGGTCGTGACGTCCAATCAGTCGGCGCTCCCGGAATGTGTCGGCGACGCCGGCGCGCTCGTCGATCCCCTCGATCACCACGCGCTCGCGGGTGCGGTGGCGCGCATCCTCGACGACGACGCCGTGGCCAAGGAAATGTCGGCGGCCGGACGTCAGCGCGCCGCAACGTTCACGTGGGACGAGACGGCGCGTAAGACGTGGGATGTGTATGCCGAGCTCGCCGGGTAGCGAGGTCGCGGGCGCAACCGTGAAGTGGTCGGCGGTCGTCGTGAACCACAACGCCGGAGACCTGTTGCTCGAGAGCGTGCGCTCGCTCGTCGACGACGGCGCACACGAAGTGGTGGTTGTCGACAACGCGTCGAGCGACGGGTCGGTCGACGCGCTCGAGGCCGTCGCGAACGCGCACGACCTCCCGGTTGCCGTCGTGCGGGCGGAAGCCAACGCGGGATATGCCGCCGGTGCGAATCTCGGGATCGGTCACACCGACACCGAGGTGGTGGCGGTTCTCAACCCCGACACCCGCGTCAGCTCCGGGACCGGCTTCGCGCTCGCCGCGGTGTTCGATGACCCGTCGGTGGCAGCCGCCGGGCCACGGGTGCTCAACCCCGACGGCACCACGTACCCCTCGGCCCGCTCGGTTCCGTCGACGCTCGACGCCATCGGCCACGGGGCGTTCGGGCTCGTGTGGGCGGGCAACCCGTTCACGCGCCGCTACCGCCAGACCGATGTGGATCCCGGCGTGCGGCGCAACGTCGATTGGGTGTCCGGCGCGGCCATGTGGCTGCGGCGGTCGGCGCTCGACGAGATCGGCGGCTGGGACGAGGGCTACTTCATGTACGTCGAGGACGTCGACGTGTGCTGGCGGCTCCGGCAGGCGGGATGGCGGATCGTCTACGAGCCCGCGGGGCGCGTGGAGCATGTGCAGGGAACGTCGACGGCCCAGCGTCCCTACCGGATGCTGGCGGCCCACCACCGCTCGCTGCTGCGGTTCGCCGCCAAACGGTGGCGAGGATTCCGGCGCGTCCTGCTCGTCCCCGCCGCGGGATATCTGACGCTTCGGGCGCTTGCCGCCATGGCCGCGCACGCCCTCCGCGCGCGGTCCCAGGCGCCGCGCGCGTAGGGAGTAGCCTGCCCAGCCATGGCTCGCAAGAAGCTCGCTCCTCCCACGCGGCGCCGTCGCCCCGGCCGGGGAGGCCGTCAAGTCAACGTCGGCTGGTGGGCGACCGTCTTCACGATCATGGCCCTTGGAGTCCTCGGCGTTGTCGTGAGCCGCGGCGAGTCGGCCCTCGGCGAGATCGCGCGATCGGTGAAGGTTCCCGAGCTGACGGCCAAGACCATTTCGGTTTCCAAAGTCGACGTCGCTCCGTTCGACCGCGTGGAGAAGGGCGACGTCCTCATCGAGCTGACGGCCGACGGCAAGGCCACGAAGATCACCTCCCCGATCGACGGCGTGGTCACCGCCCTCGGCGCTGCGCCGAACCAGAAGGTGAAGGCCGGCGCCGAGGTCGCGCGCGTGCAGTCAGGTCCGGACTTCGCGGCCGGGGACCACTGGCATACGGCGTACGGTGTCAACATCTGCGGCTCATGGCTGCCGCCGGTGGGCCAGTTCGAGAGCGACTTCCACACCCACGGCGACGGGCTTCTCCACATCCACCCGGCGTCGACGTCGGCGGCGGGCAAGAACGCCACGCTCGGCCTCTTCTTCGATCGCGCCGGTCTCGAGATCACCGCCAACCGACTCAAGTACTCCGACGGCGAGACGTACAAGAGCGGCGAGGTCCAGTGCGGCGAGGGCAAAGACAAGAAGGACGCCGTGCTTCGCTGGGCGCTGAACGGCGAGGAGCAGGAGGGCAACCCAGCGAACTTCGTGGCTGGCAACGGGGACGTCGTCGCCATCGCCTTCCTTCCGGCCAAGGCCGACTTCACCGACACCCTCCCGCCGTCCGTGTCGCACATGGCGGAGAGCTACGTGCCGCCCAAGCACCCCGATTTTCAGGGGACGACGACGCCGACGACCTTCCCGACCGACGCCCCGGCCGACGCGGCTCCCGAGGGTGCCGAGACCGGCGATCCGGCAACCACGCCGACAGAAGGCGGGGAGACCACCGATACCACCGCCGCCACCCCGACGAGCGGGGGGTAGAGCCTGTCGTGATGGCGGTGGTGCTGGTCGGGGGCGAGGGAACGCGCCTTCGACCGCTCACATACACGACCCCGAAATCGCTGTTGCCGATCTGCAACCAGCCGTTTCTCGAGCGACAGCTCACCTGGCTTCGTGACAACGGGGTCGACGAGGTTGTCTTCTCGATGGGCTATCTCCCGGACGCCTTCCGCGCCCGGTTCCCCGATGACGAGTACGCCGGGATCTCGCTGCGCTACGCCGTGGAGCCCGAGCCGCTCGGCACCGGTGGCGCCATCCGCTTTGCCGGCGAGGGGGCATCGGACACGTTCCTCGTGTGCAACGGCGACGTGCTGACCGATCTTGACGTGGGGACCCTGCTGGAGCTGCACCGCGACGCGGGGGCGGAGGCCACCATCGCCCTGACCCGGGTGGAGGATCCGTCTGCCTTCGGCGTCGTCCCGACCGCGCCCGACGGGCGGGTGTTGGCCTTCGTGGAGAAGCCCCCGCCCGGGCTCGCTCCGACCGACTGGATCAACGCCGGCACCTATGTTCTCGAGCCGTCGATGCTGGAGCGGATCCCACCGGGAGCGGTGGCGTCGGTCGAGCGCGAGACGTTTCCGCGCACCCTGGAGCGGGGCGGCGGCCTGTACGCCGTGCAATCGGATGCCTTTTGGCTCGACATCGGGGTCCCGCGTCAGTTTCTCGAGGCGCAGAGCTGTGTGCTCGGCGGCGTCCTGGGCGCTCCCCCTGTGGCGGGAGCGACCGAGGTCCTGCCCGGGGTATGGCTGCAGGAGGGGGCGGACGTGGACGAGGCGGCCCGGCTTGTCCCGCCCGTGCTGATCGGGCCGCGCGCCGTCGTGGGGCCAGGTGCCGTTCTTGACGAGTCCGTTCTCGGTGCCGGGTGCCGGGTCGAGGCGGGGGCCACCGTGACCCGCTCTGTGCTCCTCGACGGGGCGAGGGTCGCGGAGGGGGCGATGGTGTACGACTCGATCTGCGATTTCGGGGCCTCCATTGGGCCGGTCGCCTGGGTCACCGAAGTCAGCGTGGTCGGGGCGCATGCGGTGGTCGACGGTGGCACGTCGATGGTCGGTGCGCGTGTCGATCCGCCAGGGGCGCCGACGTGAAGACGCTCGTGACCGGCGGAGCCGGGTTCATCGGGTCGCACCTCGTCGACCGACTCCTCGCCGAAGGCCACGACGTCGACGCCATCGACGACCTCTCGAGCGGCGGGCTCCCGAACCTCGCCGAGGCCCGCGCCGATGGCACGAGGCGGTTCAGCTTCCATCGCCTCGACATCCGCCAACCCGACCTCGTCGACCTGATCAGGCATCGTCAGCCCGAGGTGATCTTCCACTTGGCCGCCCAACCCAGCGTGCCGGTGTCGGTGGCGCAGCCAGGACACGACGCGGAGGTCAACATTCTCGGCTCGCTCAATGTGTTGCAGGGCGCGGTGGCGGCGGGGGTCCGCAAGATCGTGTTCGCGGCGTCAGGCGGGACGCTGTATGGCGAGCCCGACGACATCCCGACCAAAGAGGGGAGTCCGCAACTCCCGATCTGCCCGTATGGGGTGTCGAAGAAGGCCGTGCTCGACTATCTGCGGTACTACCGCGAGGCGTTCGATGTGGAGTACACCGCGCTGGCGCTCGCCAACGTCTACGGCCCGCGCCAGGATCCGATGGGAGAGGCCGGGGTCGTCGCCATCTTCACCCACTCGTTGCTGAGCGGGCAGCGGCCGACCATCAACGGCGACGGCGAGCACACGAGGGACTTCGTGTTCGTCGACGACGTTGTCGACGGGTTCGTGCGCGGCGCCGAGAAGGCCGACGGGCTGCTGGTGAACATCGGGACCGGCGTCGAAACGAGCGTGCAGCGCGTCTACGACGTGATGGCTGCCGTCCTCGAGATCGACGGGCAGGCCAACTACGGCCCCGAGCGCGCTGGCGACACCCGACGTTCGGCCCTCGATCCCGGCCGCGCCGAGATCCACCTGGGCTGGACGCCGTTCACCTCGTTCGAGGAGGGCATCGCCCGCACCCTCGCCTGGTTCCGCGAACGGGTCTAGCGGGCGCTGGTGTTTCGTGTGCAGTTTCCGTCGTGATTCTGCGCGTCGCGGCCGGTTTTCACGACGGAAACTGCACAACAAACCGGAGTTCGCGATCGAGCGCGTGAGCGCGCGGGTCGCGGGTCAGCGGAACAGGTCGTCGGCGGGCGGGCGGATGAGGTCGCGGCCCGAGCCGTCACCGAGCCACGAGGGGTCGAGGCCACGGACGATGGCGGCCGGCACGCCGCGCGCTTTGCCCATCACAAGTTCGGCGGCCGCGGCCACTTCGTCACCGATTGCCATTTCGGTGACCTGGAGCTCCCGGCCCGACGCATCAAGCGTCCCCCGCAAGTCGACCACGGCGCGCAGGCCGGCCACCCCGAGGGCCACGTCGACCACCCCCATGCGCCAGGCGCGTCCGAAGGTGTCGGTGATGACGACGGCGACCCGCACACCGCGCCCGAGCAGCACGTCGCGGATGCGGCGTGCGGAGCGGTCGGGGTCCTCGGGCAAGAGGATGGCGTGACCATCGGGCGCATTGGAGAGGTCGACGCCGGCGTTGGCGCAAACGTGACCGTGACGGGTCTCGGCGATGACGAGGTCACCCCGGCGGCGCAGCACGCGAACCGACTCGGATTCGACGACGGCGCGCTTGTCGGCATCGGTGACCGCCGCGACGAGCCGGCCCTCGGCCTTCGACACCACCTTCGAGGTGACGACGAGGCAGTCGCCGTCGGTGACCCCGGCGGCTTCGGCGGCGTCGGCGACCATCCCGGCGAGGTCGTCGCCCGGCTCGATCTCCGGGAGTCCCGTGAGCGGGAGAACGGTGAGCGCTGCGGTCACGGTCCGGCTCTTCCGACCGATCCGAGCGCGACCTTGGCGAGCGTCGCGGCCGCCTCTTCGTCGGTCATCAGGGTTGGAGCGACAACGGCGCGGACCCCGAGGGTCTCGATCGCCGGCGCGAGAACGGCGTCAAGTTCGTCGACCAGGAAGGCGCTGCACACGTCGGCGTACAGCGACGCCACCCCGGGCGCGGATACCTCGATGCCCAGCCCCGAGAGCAAGCGGTCGGCGGGGCCGCGCACCGGGCGTCCCCCGATGATCGGCGTCACTGCCACCACGCGATCGCGGCGAGCGGCGAGCGCGGCGCGCACGCCGGGGACGGCGAGGATCGGGGCCACCGAGATCACCGGGTTGGACGGGCAGATCACGACGATGTCGGCGGTGGCGATCGCGTCGAGAACGCCGGGCGCCGGCCGGGCGCGTTCCGCCGCCGCGAGGTCAACCGCGGCGACCGGTGGCTCCGAGCGTTCGCGCACGAACCACTCCTGCATCGCGAAGCGAGATCCATCCGTCCCGACGATCACCGTGGGGGCGGGGTCGTCGGTCATCGGGATCAGCCGCACGCCAAGCCTCCAGGCGGCGGTGATCTCGGCGGTGGCGGCCGACAAGGTCGCGCCGGACGCCAAGCGCGTCGTGCGGAAGAGGTGGGTGGCGAGGTCCCGATCGCCCAAGCGGAACCACGTGTCGGCGCCGTAGCGCTCGAGCGATTGCATGCACTCGAAGGTCTCGCCGACGAGGCCCCAGCCCGTGTCGGGATTGGACGCGCCCGCGAGCGTGTAGGTGACCGAGTCGAGGTCGGGGCACACGGCGAGACCGTGGAAGTGGTCGTCGTCCCCCGTGTTGACGATCACCGTGACCGACTCGGGGGCGACGACGCGTACGAGGCCTCGAAGGAAGCGGGCGGCACCGACGCCGCCCGCCAGCGCGGTCACGGTCCGGTCCGGCATCCGCCAGAGGGTATCCGCGTCACGCCGAGCGACCACTCGTACACTCCGAGCCATGGAGGAAGTCGGCTACATCGAGCCGGCGCATCCCGCGTTCGGGCTCAGACCTGTCAGTTCCGCCAGACCGGCCCCCGACTGGGACGACGACCGTTCCGTCGACCTCCGCGACTCCGCTGACCCGATCACGCCGATGCTCGAGCGCGCCATGGGGGAGCAACTCGCCGAGCAGCGGATGATCCGCGAGGCCCTCATCGAGTTCGACCGGCGGCTCGAGATCCTCGAGCGCTCCGTCGCCGATCGCGTCGTCGACCTTGAGCACGAGGTCGGCCAGCGCGTCGAGTACTTCGAGCGTTCGATCACCGAGCGCATGGCGGCGTTCGAGGCCGTCCTGAAGCGCCTTGTCGAGCGCGTCGGCGGCGCCGAGGAGCGCCTCATGGCCGGCATGGATCACAGCGACAAGGTGCTCCGCGCCCATCTCGAGGCACTCCGCCCGAGTTTTGAAGCCACGATCGACCGGGTCGTCGAATGGATCGAGCAACTCGACGAGGCCAACCTCGCCCGTCAGGGCACGCTGCGAGAGTCGGTCGAGGGCTCCGTCGCTCGGGTCGAGGAGATGATCAACCGCGCGCAGCACACGATCGAGACGCAAATGGCCGCGCTCGCGGCCCTTGTCGAGTCGGCCGCGTCGGCGCCGGGCGCACCAGAGCCGGGCGCACCAGAGCCGGTCGAACGCTTCCCGGGGTTCGAGCCCGTCCGCGGGGGAGCGCCCGTGGCCGCGAGGATCGTCGACACCCCCGAGCCGGTGCGCAAGCGCCCTCGCCCGCTGCGACCGAAGCGCGTCCTCGAGTCCTGATTCAGTCGACCGGCGCGTTCCCGAACGGGAGGTGCGCCCAGACCTGCTGGGCGATGGGCTCGACGAGCGCGCGGACCTCGGAGATCTGCGATTCGAGCCGGGCCCGGGCCTCACGCCGAGCCACCTGGGCCCGCTGGAAGGCGATCACGCCGACGCCGACCGTCACGTAGGCGGCATCTTGCGCGAGCTTGCGAACGTCGGTGACCATCCGTCTCTCCTGAGTCGTGAAGTGCTGTCTAGCATATTCACTACGGATAACAGTTGCAAGCACTCTAGGCACGGGGTGACCACCGTCACGCCATCAATCGCCGCTCTGCGAGTTGGCTCCGATACCTTGGCGCGCCCATGACTCCCGCGGACTGGGAGGGCCCCGATCCCGACGAATTCGACCGCACCGTGGCCGACGTACCCTCCGTGGTCGCCGTCGTCGTCACCTCGGCTCCCGACGAGCGCTTCGAAGACGCCCTCGTGTCCCTCGGCGCTCAGGAGTATCCGAGCCTGACCGTTCTCGTGGTCGATGCGGGCTCTCCCGACGATCCCACGGCCCGCATTGGCTCGGTCCTCGCCGACGCTTATATCCGGCGCCTCGGTGAGCCCACCACCTTTGGAGCGGCTGCCAACGAAGCCTTGAGCGCGGTCGAGGGAGCGAACTACCTGCTCTTCCTGGCCGACGACGTGGTGCTCGATCCCGACGCCGTCTCGCTGCTCGTCGAAGAGGCCGTGCGCTCGAACGCGGGGATCGCCGGACCCAAGATCGTCGACGCTGATCGGCGAGAGGTGCTCCTCGTCGTCGGCGCGTCGGCTGACAAGCTCGGGGTGCCGGCTCCGATCGTGGAGCCGGGCGAGGTCGACCACGAGCAGCACGACGGGGTCCTCGACGTCTTGGCTGTACCGGCAGAGGCCATGTTGGTTCGCGCCGACCTCTGGGCTGAGTTGGGCGGCTTCGACCCCGAGTTCGGCGACGAGGTCGGCGAGCTCGACCTGTGCTGGCGGGCACGGATCGCGGGCGCGCGCGTGCTCGTCGTTCCCGACGCCGTCGTGACCCGGCCGATGGCCACGCTCCGGGAACGGTTCGGACCCGACCCCGACGCGGCCCGGTCGCGTGAGCCGACCGAACGCATCCGGATGCTGGTGCGCAACTACTCAGCCTTCTCGCTGCTGCGCGTGCTTCCGCAGGCACTGTTGGTGAGCGTCGTGCAGGCCGTCGCCCTCTTGTTGACCGGGCGGGCGCGGCGGTCGTGGGCGGTGCTGCGGGCCATGCCGGCGGCGCTGGCGCATTTCGGCGCCACGATGCGGGCGCGCCGATCGGTCCAGGCGCTTCGCACGGTGCACGACGCCGAGGTGCGCGCCCTCCAAGTGCGGGGGTTCAGCTACGTCCGCACGTTCCTTGCCGGCCAGTTGCACCTCGACATGCGGGTCGAAGCCCTCACGGGGGCGTCGCGCGACTTCGCCCACACCGTCTCCGGAGGGGTGCGCCGTCCCAGCCTGACCTTCGGAGCGATCCTCAGCCTGGTCATGGTGATCGGCTCCCGCGACCTCATCACGGGAGGGATTCCGGCGGTCGGGTCGTTTCTCCCCTGGCCGAGCGCAGGCGACGCCTTCCGAGAGTTCGCGTCGGCGTGGCGGTTCGTCGGAGTGGGTTCCGGCTCGCCCGCGCCGCCGCTCCTCGCCCTCATGGGTGCGCTGAGCACGGCGGCGTTTGGCTCGGCCGATCTCGCGCGTACGGCGGTGGTCGTCGGTGCCATCCCGCTCGGTGCGTACGGCCTCTTCCGCCTCATGTTGCCGTTGGCGCGCTCGGTGTGGCCACCGCTCGCCGCCGCGGCCGCCTACGCCGCCGTCCCGGTGCCGCGCAACGCCATCAGCGAGGGCCGCCTTGGTCCGCTTGTCTTCTACGCGCTCGCACCGTTCATGCTCGAGCGTCTCTTGACGGCGGCGGGCATCGATCCCTTCGCCCAGCTTCCCGACGGCCGGCCGGTGCGCGACGGTCGCCGGGCGTTGCTCGCTCTGGCGCTCTTGACCGCCTTCGTCGCCGCGGTGTTTCCGCCGGTCATCGCGCTGCTGCCGCTCATGGCGCTGGGTCTGCTCGTCGCCGTCCCCCTCGCAGGAGAGCGGGGTGGGGGTACGCGCAGCGTTGCCGCCGCCCTCATCGCCGCCGGCGTCGCGGTCGCGTTGCTGTTTCCCTGGTCGATCGGGCTGTTGCTCCCGACCCCCGACCTCGGGGCCCTGGGGTTCTCGTTTCCCGAGGTGCCCTCCCTGGCGCGGGTGCTGGTCCTCGACAGCGGTCCGGCGCGCGTGGGGATCCCTTGGCTGTTCATCGCGGTTGCGGCCCACCCTCTGCTCGTGGCGTCGGGGCCGCGTCTGCGTTGGGTGGTGCGGGCGTGGATGATCGCGCTGGCGGGGTGGACGGCCGCGTGGCTCCCCGGGCGGCTCAGCGCGGGCTTCAGCGTGCCCGCGCTCGAGGGCACGCTGGTGGTTGCCGCCGTCGGCCTCGCCATGGCGGTCGGGCTCGGCACTGGCGTCTTGCGCGAGGAACTCCTTCGGGCGGGGCTCAGCTGGCGGCAGGCGACGTCGGTGCTGGCCATCGGTGGATTGGCGCTCGCTTCCATCCCGTTCCTCTTCGACGCCCTCGAGGGGAGTTGGGAACTCCCCGATCGCGACTGGCACGAAGACTTGGGGTGGATGAGCGCCGACGCGGCCGACGGCGGATTCCGCGTGCTGTGGGTGGGGAACCCTCACCTCCTACCCGTCGACCCCCTCACCCTCGATGACGGCACGGGGTTCGCGATCACCCGCGATGGCCCCGGCGACGGGTTCGCCCTCGCCCCACCGCCCGCCGAGGGCGCGACCGGATATGTCCGCGACGCGGTCGAGGCGGCCATTGGCGGCGCCACCGAGCGACTCGGACACATGCTCGGGCCGCTGGCCATCCGGTACATCGCGGTACCCCTGGCGAAGGGGCCGGGGCGGTTCGTTCCCCCCGAGGAAACGCCGGGCGCGACGCCGCTCGTGGCCCCGCTCGCCTCCGGTCTCGCCCGTCAGATCGACCTCGCCGAACTCACGGTCGATCCCGGCATGCTGCTGTTCGAGAACGAAGCCTGGGTGGCCGCCGGGGCCTTGGTCCCACCCGACGCCGCCGAGCGTCTCCGCGAGAGCGACCGCGACGACGCCCTCCGTCTCGACATCGCCGTGGCGCGTCCCGTCGATGGCTATCCGCGTGCACCGGAGGTGCGGCTGAAGCCGACCCAAGAGGGGCGGGTCGAGGGCGTGCTCCTCCTCGGGGAGGCCTACGACGACGCGTGGGAGGCCAAGGCGGGCGACGCGTTGCGTCCCCACTTCCGCGCCCTCGGGCTCGTCAACGGATTCGTGGTCGACGACGTCGACGCGGTGAGGGTGACCCACGACGGCCAAGTCCTCCGATACGGCGCGCTGGGCGTGCAGGCTGCGCTCTGGATTCTCGTCGTCGGCGCATGGATCCGCCGACGTCGGGGTGAGCGTCGGGCGCTCGTGGCTTGGCGGCTCGCGTTGCGCGACGTCCGCCCTGGTGCGCCCCGAGTCCTCGACGAGGTGCCGGCGTGAGTGCCGGACGCGCCACGGTCACGCGACCCCCCGCTCCGGACGGCGCCGGGCTCCGACGCGGCTTCGCGTTTCTCGTCCTCGCCGCACTATTTGTCATGGGAGTCGCGGTCGACGAGGGCATCGGCATCCGTCGCTCCAAGGGGTCGTGGGTTTTAAGCCCCCAGGCCGAGCCCGAACCGCAGGCGTTCGTGACCCGACCCGGGACGCTCTCGTCCTCGTGGTATTGCGCCGAGGGCACGTCGGTCGAGGGCGGGCGCGCCGACGAGTCGGTCGCGATCGCCAACGCCGGCGAGGAGCCCCTCGACGCGGTCATCACGGTGATGCGTGGCGAGGAAGCCCCGGTGCGCAAGCCATTCGAGGTTCCGTCGCGGTCGCGTCTGGTCGTTCGCATCGCCGACCTCGTGCCCACCGAGGAGCCCGGGGTCGTCGTGGAGGTGTTTGGGCCCGACGCCGCCGTCGAACACATTCTCCGTGGCGCGGGCGGCGACATCGACGCCCTTCCATGTGCGCGCCGCCCGGCCACGCAGTGGTTCTTCGCCGGAGGGTCGACGCGCAAGGACACGCGCGACTTCATTGCCCTGTTCAACCCGTTCGAGGACGCCGCCACCGTCGACATGACCTTCTTCACCGAGGAGGGTCTTGTGGCCCCGGAGAACCTGCAGGCGCTCGAGGTCCCGCCGCGGTCGCGGGTCACGGTTCCCGTGCACGACTACGTGCTCCGCAAAGCGGTCGTAGCCGCCGAGCTGATCACGCGATCGGGGCGCATCGTGGCCGAGCGCTCCCTCCATTTCGACGGCACGACGGGGCGGCGCGGCATGGCCGTGTATCCGGGGGTCAACGAGACAGCCGAGACGTGGTTCTTCCCCGAGGGCATCGTCCAAGGCAGGATTTTCGAGACGATCTGGGTCTTCAACCCTGGTCGCGCCGACACCGCCGTCGAGATCCAGCCTGAACTCGACGGCGACGCGCTGCAGGAGCCGACGATGGTGTCGGTGCCCGGTCGTTCGGCGGTCGCGGTCCGGCTGAACGACGCCGACGCGGAAGGCTTCCACCCGGTTCCGCCCGACGTCGGTCACTCCTTGCGGATCTCGGCGGTTGGTGACGAGGACGTGGTTGTGGCGCAGCAGATCATCGCCGCCGACGGCGCCGCGCGGCCCGGGTCGGCCGTCGTCTCGGGGTCGACCGCGCCCGCGCGAACGTGGCTGTTCGTGGCGGGCAGCGCGGACGACACCGTGGACGAGTGGATCACCGTCATGAATCCGGGTTCGGACGCCGGCGGACTCGGTGAAACCGCGCACGTGAGCATCTCGGTGCTGGCCGGGGGCGTGGTGCTCGTGCCGGAGGGTCTCGGCCACCTCGAGGTCCCCCCGCGCCAGCGCGCCGCCTTCCGGCTCGGCGACGCGCTCAAGCGCACCGACGTCCCGCTGATCGTCGAGGCCGACCAGGACGTCATCGTGGTGCGCGGCCTGTTCGAGGCGACCGCGGTTTCTTACAGCCCGGGGATCCCTTTCCCCCTCGCGTAGTTCATCCCTCGGGGTGGCGGGCCTGCTCGGTCGCCTGCTGCTCCTGTACGGCGCGCAGCACGGCCTCGATGATCTTGGCCGCGTCTTCGTCGAGGTGGTACTTCGCCCGGTAGAGGATGTACGACCCGACGAACACCGGGGGAGAGACCACGAGAAACGCGGTGCGGAGATCCCACACCTCGGCCAGATAGCCGACGACGATCGGCGCCGCCGCCGCCCCGAAGACGACCGAGACGATGTTGAAGGCGCCGAAGCCGGCGCCGCGCAGGTTGGCCGGCACGACGTCGGTCAAGCCCGCCCGGAGCGCGGGGATCGCCATGGTCACGATGAAAAAACCCACCACTTCGAGAACGAACGACACCGCAAACGGGATCTCGAGGTAGGAGATCGTGAACAGCGCGGTGCCGACGGCGACGCACCACGCCGGGATCACGACACGGGCGCCCTGGATGCGCCCCGCGTAGTGGTCGGCCACCCGCCCTCCGAGGAGAATGCCGGGGATCCCGCCGAGCAGGACGATGGCGGTCACCGCGCCGGTGGCCTCGCGCTGGGTCAGGCCGGAGAACCGTTCGTGGAACTGGGGGAGCCAGGCCCCCACGGCGGTGATGCTGAACAGCAGCACTCCCACGCCGACGAGGCTGAGCCGCAGCGTCGGGATGGCGAGGATGGTCTTCATGTCGGCCCGCAACCCGCGGATCATGTCGACGAGGAACTGGCGCATGCCCTCGTCGAAGAGCGAGTGGTCGGCGTCGTCGTCGGCGTCGTCGCCCGCTACGTCGTGGGTGACCCCGGCGTGGAGGAGATCGCCGTGACCCCGACGGGGTTCTCGCAGTGCGTAGGCGGCGAAGGCGATGAGGGTGCCGGGGATGGCCACGAGTACGAACGCCCATCGCCATCCCAGTGTCGATCCGATGGCGCCGCCGATGCCGATACCGAGCCCGAACCCGGTGAATTGCAGGACTTGCGTGAGAGAGAAGGCGCGGCCGCGGTGGCTCGAGGGGTAGTAGTCGCCGATCAGGCTTGCCGCCGATGGCTCGGTGATCGCCTGGCCGAAGCCGAGCATGGCGCGAAGGCCGATGAGCTGGCCGAAGCTTTGGGCAGCGGCGGTCACCGCGGTGATGGCGCTCCACGCGACCACCGTGTGTCCGATGGCGCGAGTGCGACGCCACCGGTCGGCGAGATACCCGGCCGGCACGGTGATCACGCCGTTCACGAAGACGAACACCGAGAGCAGCACGCCGATCTCGGTGTCGTTCAGCCCGAACTCGTCCTGCAACTGAGGCACGACGCCGCGGACGATGTTCTGGTCGATCTGGTCGATCATCAAGACCAGTCCGAGGACCCACATCGGCCACGAGCTCATGCCCGCGGGGGCCGGGGCATCCTCCGGGGCTTCCATCGGGCGGACGATAGCCTCGGCCTCGATGGAAGCCCGGGTGGTCGTGGCCCTCGCGTTGATTGTCGTGGCCGTGGTGGCGGCCTGGCTGATCGAACGCCGTCGCGTCGATCCACCGCCGCAGGGCGGAGGCCCCGTTCCCCGTCAGCTCGATCGCAACGACTTCGTCCGGCCCGACGCGCCGTGGCTCGTGGTGCTGTTCTCGTCGAGCACGTGCGACTCCTGCGCGGCGGTCGCCGGCAAGCTGCCGCCCCTCGAGTGCGACGCGGTGGCGGTTGAGGAGGTCGAATGGTCGGCGCGGCGGGACCTGCACGATCGCTACGGCGTCGAGTCGGTTCCCCTCACGCTCGTCGCCGACCATGAGGGCGTCGTCGGAGCGGCGTTTCTCGGCAACGTGACGGCCACCGACCTGTGGGCCGCCGTCGCCGAGCTACGCGAACCCAACTCGAGTCCGGAGCCGAGCCTCGGAAAGCTCATGCCCTAGGAAACGGGTCTAGGACTTTTTGGGGGCGGGGCGCTTCGGCTTCCTGGCCTCGCCGTTGGTGGCGACGCGACCGTTGGTGGTCGCCGGCTTCTTGCGGGGACCGCCCGCCTTGCGGCCGATGGCGCGGTCGACGAGCGCCGTCACCTCGTCGCCGGTCAGCGTTTCCTTTTCGAGGAGGGCAGCGGCAACGGCGTCGAGACCCTTGCGGTGTTGCTTGAGGATCGCGGACGCGCGCGTTTCTTGGGCCCGGAGAATTGCCTCGACTTCCTCATCGATCACGCGGGCGGTGTCGTCGGAGTAGTCGCGCGTGTGGACGAGATCCTCGCCGAGGAACACCGCACCCTGGGCCCCCCACGCCATCGGACCGATGGCGTCGCTCATGCCCCACTGGCGCACCATGCGGCGGGCCAACTCGGTGCAACCGACGAGGTCGTTCTCGGCGCCCGTGGAGATCTCGCCGTACACCAGGTCTTCGGCGATGCGACCGCCGAGGCGCACGGCGAGGGAGTCCTCGATGTAGGCGCGCTGGTAGATGTGCTTTTCCTCAAGCGGCAGCTGTTGGGTGACACCGAGCGCCATGCCGGTGGGGAGGATGGTGACCTTGTGCACCGGGTCCGCGTGCGGGAGGACGTAGGCGAGGACGGCGTGGCCGCCCTCGTGGTAGGCGATGACCTCCTTCTCCTCGTCGGACATCGCCATCGACTCGCGCTTCAGTCCCATCAACACTCGGTCGCGTGCCGACTCGAAGTCCTCACGGTGCACGACCTTCTCGCCGCGGCGGGCGGCGTGGAGGGCAGCCTCGTTGACGAGGTTGGCGAGGTCGGCCCCGCTCATGCCCGGCGTGCCGCGGGCGATCACCTCGAGATCGATGTCGGGGGCGAATTTCTTGTCGCGGCTGTGGACGTCGAGGATCGCCCGGCGTTCCTCCTGCGTCGGCAGGGGAATGATGACCTGTCGGTCGAACCGGCCCGGACGAAGGAGCGCGGTGTCGAGGACGTCGGGGCGGTTGGTCGCGGCCATCATGACGATGCCCTCGGTCGTCTCGAAGCCGTCCATCTCGGCGAGGAGCTGGTTGAGGGTCTGCTCGCGCTCGTCGTGCCCGCCGCCGAGGCCGGCGCCGCGCTTTCGCCCGATCGAGTCGATCTCGTCGACGAAGATGATGGACGGTGCTTCCTTGCGCGCCGTCTCGAAGAGGTCGCGCACCCGCGCTGCGCCGACGCCGACGAACATCTCCATGAAGTCGGAGCCCGAGACGGAGATGAAGGGCACGCCTGCCTCGCCGGCCACCGCCCGGGCGATCAGGGTCTTGCCGGTGCCGGGTGGTCCGACGAGGAGAACCCCTTTGGGGATGCGGGCGCCGATCTCCTTGAACTTTCCCGGGTTCTTCAGGAAGTCCACGACCTCGTTGATCTCGGCCTTGACGCCCTGGTAGCCGGCGACGTCGTCGAAGCGCGTCTTGGGCTTGTCGGTCGTGTAGAGCTTGGCCCGGCTGCGCCCGATATTCATCAGGCCCGCCATCTGGCCCTGGGCGCGTCGCCCCAGCCACCACCAAAAGAGGACGAAGATCCCGATGAAGATGCCCCAGGTCAAGAGCTGCGGGATGAGGTCGGAGGGCGCGGACTTGTAGTCGCGGGCCACACCCTCCTCGTCGAGGAGTTCGATGTCCTTGTCGGGGATCTGGTCGGCGGGGCCCTGGGTCTCGAACTCGACGCGGTCCGCTCCGCCCTTCACCCGCCCGGTGATCTTCCCGTTGGTCTGTTGGATGTCGACCTGCTGGACCTGGCCGGCGCGGACCTTGGCGAGAAACTCGGAGTATTCGATCTTCTCCTTCTTGCTCCCGCCTCCCATGAAGGTGCTGAACAGCAGCACGCTGACGATGCTGCCGATCACGACCCACGGGATCCAACGCGAGCGGCCCGGCGTCGGCGGGGCAGGCTTTCGGGGTGTGCGGCCCGGACTCGGGTTCATTCGGCCATGGTACGACCCACGCCTCGCGCTCCGGGGTCCGGGCGTCCGCGGGACGCAGGACGGCGGGGGATAGGGTGCCTCGTGGCCCTCGAGCGCTGCGACCGCCCGGACTGTTCACGACCAGCGTCGGCGTCGCTCTCGTACCGGCACGACGAGCGCACGGTGTGGATCGGCGGGCTCACTCCGGACGAGACCCAGCACCGGATGTGCGGTCCGCACGCCGACCGCCTGTGTGTTCCCGTCGGCTGGGAGTTGATCGACCTGCGCGCGGTGCCCGTGGCCAACGAAGCCGTCGCTTGAGGCCTGCTCGGTAGCCTTCCACGGGTGGAAACGCGAATCCGGTGGGGGATCGGCGACTTCTTCTGGATTCTCCTCGCCCAGAACCTCGGCGGCATTGCGGGGTTCCTCCTCTGGTATCTGCCGGGGCTCCGCGAGCTCTCCAGCGAGGCGGCCGACGTCTTTCTCGTGAACCCCTCCTTCTTCCTGGCCACGGGGGGCGCGCTCATCCTCGTGGCCAGAAAGGGACGGCGGAGCTTGCGGGTCGACTTCGGCCTCGAGCTTCGCCTGCGGGATTGGACGGCCGTCCCCGCCGCGATCGGGTGGTTCATCGTGATCGCGCTCCTCACCCTTCCGTTCACGCTGCTCGCCGACGTCGACGAGCCCGCCCAGGACATCCTGCGAACCCTCGACGACACCCGCTCCACGGTGAGGATCGTGGGCATGTTCGCCATGGCCGTCGTGATGGCTCCGGTGCTCGAGGAACTGATGTTCCGAGGCCTGCTTCTGCGCTCACTGCTCCGCCGCGGAAAGCCCCACACGGCCATCGCCGCGAGCGGTCTCGTGTTCGGGCTCTTGCACCTTCCCGGCGCGTCGGGACTTGGGGCAGCGGGGACGGTGGTCGGCCTCTCGGCGCTCGGCATGATCTTCTCAATGCAGGCCGTAAAGACGGGCTCGCTGTCCCGGCCCATCGTCACCCACGCCGGGTTCAACCTGATCGGCCTGGGCCTCACCCTCGCGGCCTGACTCAAGATTCCCCGCCGCCGCGCCGATGACGGGAGGGGAAGTGGCAAATCGGGAGGCTTGGAATGCACTGTTCAATTTGTTCGCGCTCGGTCGTGACCATTCAGCTGACGATCAACGCTGAAGAGGTGACGCTCCACCGGTGTGCGCCGTGTGACACACGGGTCTGGACCCGCCCCACGGGAGAGATCACCCGCGACGGCGTCCTCGAACTCGTTCGTAGTTCTCGCTAGAGGTCTCGGCGGCCACGGGCCGCCGCCGCGTCCGGCGCAGCGCATGTCATGCTGGGCGCCGTGTCAGTTTCCTCCGCACTGAAATCCTCCTGGTCGTCGTCGAAGACGACCGAACGCATCGTCGGCGTCGCTGTGCTCGTCGTTGTGGCGGGCTACATCCTGAGCCAGCTCCAGGTCCATCTCCTCCTGCGTGACACGACGCCGAACGGGGGAGACACCGGCGCTCACGTGTGGTGGCCCGCATACATGCGTGACCACGTCTTCCCCAAGCTCCGCCTCTCCGGCTGGGCGCCGGACTGGTACGCGGGATTCCCGGCCGGGCACTTCTACTTCCCAATCCCGCCGCTTCTGATCGTCCTGCTCGATCTCTTCATCCCCTACAACGTGGCGTTCAAGCTCGTCACTGCGCTGGGACCGGTGCTGATTCCGGTAGGGGCCTACGTCTTCGCCCGCGGACTTCGCGTTCCGTGGCCCGGGCCTCCTCTGTTCGCGATCTCGATGCTCCCGTTCCTGTTCTTCACGCCCGACGAGCACAACTTCCGCATCATGGGTGGGAACCTCCCGAGCACCCTCGCCGGAGAGTTCTCGTTCGCCATCGCCCTCGGCCTCGCGCTGTGCTTCCTCGGAACCCTCGCCATGGCGCTCGACGGGCGCAAGCGCCCGTGGCTCCCGGCCTTGCTGCTCGGGGTCACCGTCATGACCCATGGCATCGTCACCGTCTTCGCCGCCGTCGGCGGACTCGTGGTGTGGGCCGTGCGTGGGCCGGTCAGGGGGTTCCGCGTAGCCGGCGCCATCGCCCTTGTCGCCTTCCTCCTCAGCGCCATCTGGACCCTGCCGGTCGTGGGCCGGGTGGCGTACATGACCGACATGGGGTGGCAGAAAGTCGAGGAGTACCGGACCTACCTCGTCCACCCCGAGCTCCGGTGGGTGATCGTGTTGGCGGGGATCGCGCTCGTGGCCAGCGCCGCCTTCCTGCGTCGCGCCACCATCGAACTCGCAGTGCTCGCCGTCATCTTCGGGGCCATGTTCGTGGCCATGCCCGAGGGCCGGCTGTGGAACCTTCGACTCCTGCCCTTCTATCAAGTGCCGCTGTTCATGCTCGCGGCGATGGGGGTGACCGAAGTCGTCAACCTGGGCCGGCGGCTCATCGAGTTGCCGGTGAAGCCGGCGGCGACCGACGAGCGCGGCTCGATCGGGATCCCCGAGGGCGAGGAGCAACCGCCGGAACCGAGCCGCGTGCTCCTCCAGGTCAGCATGATCGCCGGCCACGTCGCGGTGGTGTTCGTCCTTGTTGTCGCCCTCACCGCGGTCGACTCGACCACGCCCAACGGGACGGTCGGCAAGGAGTTCATCCCGTCGTGGGCCAAGTGGAACAACGCGGGGTACGAGAGCAAGACGAAGGAACCCGCAGCCTCGGAGTTCCAGGGGATCATGAACACCCTCAACGACCTTCGTGTCGACTATGGCCAGCGCCTCACATGGGAGCGGCTCGACAAGATCAACAACTACGGCTCCGATCTTGCCCTCGAGCTGATCCCTTACTTCACCGACGGCAAGATCGGCTCGATGGAGGGGCTCTACTTCGAGTCGGCCGGCACGACGCCGTACCACTTCCTGACCGTCGCCGACATCTCGAGCCAGCCGTCCAATCCGGTGCGGGGGCTCGAGTACGGCAACATCAACGACAACTTCGATCGCGGCGTCGAGCGGCTGCGAATGCTCGGCGTGCGGTTCTTCATGGCCGGCTCGGACGCCGCGAAGCAGAAGGCGTGCGGGATCACCGACGGACGCACTCTCGAGCAGTTCCTCGTCGACGGCGATGTGTGCACCCGCGACGACCTCGAACTCGTGACGTACCTCACCGACACCGAGAAGGAACCAAGCGTCGCCCGTTGGGCGCTGTTCGAGGTCGAGGACGTGTCGCTCGTCGAACCCCTCCGCCGTGAGCCGGTCGTGCTCACCGACGTGAAGCCGCACGACTGGCGGAAGGGCCATGGAGAGGGTCCGTCCGTGGAGTGGTTCAACGACCCCGGTTTGTGGGACCGCTTCTGGGCCGGCGATGGTCCTCGGGCGTGGGCCCGGAGCGAGGCCGAGCAGGTCGCGAATCTGCCGCTCGGCAAGACCCTCCCTGAGGTCAACGTCACCGACGTTTCGATGGGCGACGACCATGTGCGGTTCACGGTCGACCGCGTCGGCGTGCCGGTCCTCGTCCGCGTCTCGTACTTCCCCAACTGGCAAGTGCGCGGCGCGAACGGACCGTGGCGCGTCACACCCAATTTCATGGTGGTGGTTCCCACCGAGCGCGAGGTGGAACTGACCTACGGCCGAACACCGATTGATCGGATCGGGATCGCCCTCTCCGTGCTCGGGGTGGTGGGTCTTGTGGCGCTCGCTCGTTGGCGTCCCCGGCTGGACTCCAAGAGCTCAGGGGAGCCCGTGGCAAGCTGAGGTCGTGAACCTCGAAGCGGTGTTCAAGGCGTACGACGTGCGCGGGATCTACCCCGACCAACTCGACGAGGAGCTGGCCCGCCTCGTCGGGAACGCCTTCGCCGCGTTCACCGGCGCCCGAGCGATCGTGCTCGGACGCGACATGCGTCCGTCGTCAGAGCCGCTCGCCGCCGCTTTCGTCGAAGGCGCCAACGACGCCGGGTGCGGCATCGTCGACATCGGTCTGGCGTCGACGGACATGCTGTATTTCGCGTCGGGCCGCCATGATCTCCCCGGGGTCATGTTCACAGCGAGCCACAACCCTGCGCAGTACAACGGCATGAAGTTCTGTCGTGCCGGCGCCGCTCCGGTTGGCGAGGAGACCGGCCTCGCCGAGATTCGAGCGCGCGTCGAATCGGGCGTCTACGAGAAGTCCGCCGAGCGGGGAAGGCTCGAGGAGCGCCCGGCGCTCGCGGAGTTCGCCGAGCATGTGCGTTCGTTCATCGACGTCGACGCGCTGTCGCCGCTCACGGTCATCGCCGATACCGCCAACGGAATGGGCGGCCTCGTCGTGCCGGAAGTCTTCGCCGGTCTCGCGGTCAACCTGACCGTGTTGTACCCAGAACTCGACGGGACGTTCCCGAACCATCCCGCCGACCCGCTCAACCTCGACAACCTCAAGGACCTCCAGGCCGCGGTTCGGGACGCCGGCGCCGACGTTGGGCTCGCATTCGATGGCGACGCCGACCGCGTCTTCCTCGTGGACGACCAGGCCGAGCCGGTATCGGGGTCGACGACGACGGCGATGCTCGCAGCGGGGATTCTCGACAAACAGCCGGCCGACGGCCGGGCCGGCGTCGTCCACAACCTGATCTGTTCGAAGGCCGTCCCTGAAGTGATCCGGGAACACGGCGGCGAGCCCATCCGGAGCCGGGTCGGGCACTCGTTCATCAAGCAGGTGATGGCCGAGACCGACGCGGTCTTCGGCGGCGAGCATTCGGCCCACTACTACTTCCGCGACAACTGGCGCGCCGACTCCGGGTTGATCGCGGCCGTGCTCATGCTCGAGCAGCTCAGCGTCAGCGGGCTCCCATTGGCCGAGGCCCGGCGCTCGTTCGAGCGCTACGCGCAGTCGGGCGAGATCAACACCGAGGTGGCGAGCCCACTCGCCGTGATCGAGCGGGTCGCCGAGCATTTCGCCGCCGTCGCCGCCGCCGAGTCTGACCGTCTCGACGGGCTCACGGTCGACCTCGGGGAGTGGTGGTTCAACCTGCGGCCGAGCAACACGGAGCCGCTCCTGCGGCTGAACCTCGAGGCGCCCGACCCGGCGGCATGCGAGGCGCGAACGGCGGAAGTGCTCGAGATCGTGCGAGGCTGAGGGCATGGCACTCGACCCGAAACTGCTGGAGATCCTCGCCTGCCCGGACGACAAGGGGCCGCTGTTCTACTTCGAAGCGGACGGCTTTTTGTTCTGCCCCGAGTGTCGGCGGCGCTATGAGGTGCGCGACGACATCCCCGTCATGCTGATCGACGAAGCGGAGACGCTCGACGAGGCGGCGGCGGCCGGGGTCGTCGCCCGCGCGGCGTCGGAGGGCATCAGCCCCACGTTCGATCCTGCCGCGTGACGCCGGCGTCCGAGACAGGCGTGCTCGACACCCTCGGGTTCGGGGAGGCGGTGCGAGGGCTCCCCGAACAGCTCGACGCCGCGCATCGTGCGGCCGCCGAGGTGGCCCGCTCGGAGTTCCCAGCCGCCGACGAGATCGACAACGTCGTGGTGCTGGGCATGGGGGGTTCGGGAATCGCCGGGGACGTCCTCGCGGCGGTGGCCAACGCCCACCTCCGCGTGCCCGTCACCGTGTTGAAGCAGTACCGCGTGCCCGCATTCGTGGGTCCGCGCACCCTCGCGTTCGCGCTGTCGTATTCGGGGAGCACCGAGGAGACCCTGTCGCTCGCCGAGCAGGCTGCCGCGCGAGGCGCGCGGCTCGTTGCCGTGTCGACGGGAGGCCCGCTGGCGGCGATCGCCGAGCAGGCCGGCGGCCTGCACGTTCCGTGCCCTCAGGGGTACATGCCCCGCGCCGCGCTCGGTGCCCTCGTCGCCCCCCTCTTCGTCACGCTCTTCCGCGCCGGCTTGCTTCCCGACGCGCACCAGTGGCTCACCGCGGCCACCGAACAGCTCGCGGCACGCCGTGACCGGTGTCGTCTGGAGGTGGAGGGGAGCGCCAATCCCGCCCGCGAGCTCGCCCGCCAGATCGGTCGCACCATCCCGGTGGTCTACGGCGGCGGCGCGCTGGGAGCGGTCGCCGCCCTGCGGTGGAAAGCGGACGTGAACGAGAACGCCAAGGCGCCGGCGTTCTGGAACGTCTACCCCGAGCTCGATCACAACGAGATCTGCGGGTGGGGCCAACACGGGGACGTCACCCGGCAGGTGTTCACCCTCGTGGAGCTGCGGCACGGGTTCGAACATCCCCAACTCCGCCGCCGGTTCGAGATCACGCGGGAAATCATCGAGGAGACCGTCAGCGGGGTGCTTTCGTTCGAAGCGGCCGGCGACGGGCGCCTTGCCCAACTCCTCGATCTCATGTACGTCGGCGATTGGACGAGCCTCTACCTCGCCTACGACGCTGGGGTGGATCCGGGCCCCATTGACGCGATCTTCCGTCTGAAGGACGCGCTGGCCCAACACAGGGAGAACTGATCTCATGGAGTACGACGTCGCGGATACCGGACTCGCCGAGTCGGGCCGAAAGCGCATCGCGTGGGCCGACCGCACGATGCCCGTCCTGACCTCGATTCGCGAGCGCTTCGCCAAAGAACGTCCGCTCGAGGGACTGCGGTTGGCGGCGTGCCTGCACGTCACGACCGAGACCGCCAACCTGGTTCGTGCTCTCCAAGCCGGGGGCGCTCAGGTGATCGTGTGTGCTTCCAATCCGCTGTCGACCCAAGACGACGTGGCCGCCGCGCTCGTCACCGACCACGAGGTGCCGGTGTTCGCCATCAAGGGCATCGACCGAGACGGCTATTACCGGCACCTCAACGCCGCCCTCGACGCGCATCCGCACATGACCATGGACGACGGCTGCGACCTCGTGTCGACGCTCCACCAGGAGCGGCCCGACCAGCTCGCGGAGATCATCGGGGGCACCGAGGAGACCACGACGGGCGTGATCCGCTTGAAGGCCATGGAGGCCGACGGCGCGCTGAAGTACCCGATCGTGGCCGTCAACGACGCCAACACCAAGCACCTCTTCGACAACCGCTACGGCACCGGCCAGTCGACGATCGACGGCATCATCCGCGCGACCAACGCGCTCCTCGCCGGCAAGGTCTTCGTGGTGGCCGGCTACGGCTACTGCGGCAAGGGCCTGGCCTCGCGGGCCAAGGGCATGGGTTCTCGAGTTGTCGTCACCGAGGTCGACCCGCTGCGCGCGCTCGAGGCGGTCATGGACGGCTTCGACGTGATGCCGATGATCGACGCCGCCCGCATCGGCGACATCATCGTCTCCGTGACCGGCGACCGCGACATCCTCCGGCGCGAGCACTTCGAGGTGATGAAGGACGGCGCCATTCTCGCCAACTCCGGGCACTTCGACATCGAGATCGATCTCGAGGCGCTCGCGGCCATGGCCACCGACCGGCGCGAACTGCGCACCTTCGTGGAGGAGTTCGTCCTCGACGACGGCCGTCGCATCGTCGTGCTCGGCGAGGGCCGCCTCGTGAACCTCGCCGCGGCCGAAGGGCACCCCGCCGCGGTCATGGACATGAGCTTCGCCAACCAGGCGCTCGCCGCCGAGTGGATGGCGAAGAACGCGGCGTCACTCACGCCGCGCGTCTACGACGTGCCGAAGGACATCGACGAGGAGGTCGCCCGGCTCAAGCTCGAGTCGATGGGCATCCGCCTCGACGTCCTCACCGACGCCCAGCGTGAGTACCTCGGCTCCTGGACGATGGGCACGTAGCTCCCCAGGGGCAAGGAAATGTCACACGCGGGCGTCATGCTCGCGGCATGGGTGTGGCTGAGTGGTTGTTTCCGGGTCGGTGCGTCGCGTGCGGAGCGGGCACGGAAGGGGGCCTCTGCGCCGGGTGCCGGCTCGGGCTTCGCGTTGCTCCGCCCATGCCGCCCCCGCCTGGCCTCGACGCCGTGCACGCAGCGGTCGTCTACGACGGCGCGGCCCGCGAGCTCGTCGCCCGCCTCAAGTACCGCAACGCCCGGACGGCCGCTGGCCTTCTCGTCGACCTCGTCGATGGGGTCCTGCCTCCCGAGGTCGACGCCGGCGCGGTGACCTGGGTGCCGGCGTCACGGGAGCGGCACCGGGGCTTCGGCTTCGAACACGCCGAGCTCCTCGCCCGAGGGCTGGCGCGGCGCCGGGGCGTCGCCGCCCGCCGCCTCCTGCGGCGGGTCGACAACGGGGCCCAGACGCGCCGGGCCCGCGCTGACCGGCTCCGCGGCCCCGCGCTGGTTGCGGGAGGCGTGGTCCCACGGTGCGTGATCATTGTGGACGACGTAGCCACGACCGGCGCCACTCTGCGCAACGCTGCCGGAGCACTCAGGCTGCAAGGGTGCGAAAGGGTCATCGGTGTCGTCGTGGCCCGCACCTTGCTCAAGGGCCCTGCGGTCGGCTCCGAGAGTCCTCTACGGGAGACGCCACCATGAACCACATGCCCACCAACGCACCCGCACCCGGAGGACCCGCCGTGACATCCCCGCCCGACTTGTCCGATCGCCAGGCGCGCATCCGCCAGATCGGCGCCGAGGTCCGCAACGGCACGTATCGCCCCCCGATCGAGGGCGTCGTCGAGAGCCTCGTCGTGGCCCTTCTTCCGCACTTCGGCTTCCGCCGCTAGCGCGGGTCGCACGACCTGGTGGCGGCCTCGCGATGCCGCCATATACTCGGGTTCGACACCCAGTCGCGAGACACCCGATTCACCGACGGGAGAGTGTCCTGGACATCCGGGTCCATCGCAAGAACATGGAGCTGTCGGCCGATCTTCTCGAGGCGGCCGAGCGCAAGCTTGCGAAGCTCGACGCCTTCCTTGACGAGTCTGGTTGGATCGAGATCGGGTTCGTCGAGGAGAAGAACCCTCGGATCGCCGACAAGTACCACTGCGAGATCGTCGCCCACCTGAAGGGCCATCGCCTGAAGGTCGAGGGATCGGCCGCCGACCCGCTCGGAGCGATCGACCGGGCCGCCGACAAGGTCGAACGTCAGGTCGTGCGGCTCAAGGACAAGCGCGTCAAGCGACGCCTGGGCCGCCGAAGCGGCGGGCTGTCCGAGGCCGGCGCCAACGGCGCTTCGGCCAATGGCGGCGCTCCTGTCGTCTCCTCCGGCGTGCGAGAGCGTCTCCCGTCCATCGTCGATCGGACCGAGGTCGACGCCAAACCGATGACGCCCGTCGAGGCGGCGATGCAGCTCGAATTGCTCGGGACTCCGTTCCTCCTGTTCCACAATGCCGAGAGTGGTCGAGCGGCGGTCGTCTACCGACACCGCGGAGCCGACTACGGTCTGGTGGAAATGCCCGGTTGACCGGGAGGATGCGGGAGCACGGTGAGCGATCACGAGCACGGACCCATCGGCGACACCATTCGGGTGTTGGTGTGCGACGACCACGCGCTGTTCCGGCGCGGCCTCAACATGATCCTCGACACCGAATCGGGAATCGAGGTGGTGGCCGAAGCCGAAGACGGCGTCGAGGCGGTCGAAAAAGCCATGCAGCTCACGCCCGACGTCGTCCTGATGGACGTCCGGATGCCGCGCCTCTCCGGCATCGAGGCGGCAGCCCGCGTTCGTGAGTCCGTCCCATCGGCGAAGATCCTCATGCTCACGGTCTCCGACGAGGAGGAGGACCTCTACGAGGCGGTCAAGGCGGGGGCCAACGGGTACCTCCTCAAGGAGATCTCCATCGAAGAGGTGGCGGACGCCATCCGGGCCGTCACCCAGGGCCAGAGCCTCATCTCCCCGTCGATGGCGTCAAAGCTGCTGCAGGAGTTCAACGTGCTCTCGAAGCAGGCCGACGACCGCTCGAGTCCCCACGCGCCGAAGTTGACCGAGCGCGAACTCGAGGTCCTCCAGCTCGTCGCGCAGGGACTCTCCAACCGCAAGATCGCCGACAAGCTCTACATCTCCGAGAACACGGTGAAAAACCACGTGCGCAACATGCTCGAGAAGCTGCACGTGCACTCGCGTATGGAGGCCGTGCTCTACGCGATGCGCGAGAACCTCATCGACGACCCGGCCAAGGACCAGTAAGCCTCAGCCGGTGCGACGTGCGACGACGATCCCGTCGCGCTCGAGGACGATCTCGAATTCGTAGTCGTCGATCGCCGAGTCGAAGACCGCCCGGTCCTCGGCGCCCATGATCCTGTAGTCGGCGATGAGCCATCGCACCTTCGACGGATCGTGGCGCTTTTCGCCGCGGATCCCCCAGTTCCGCTCTCCGTACGGGTTGGGGAACTCGTAGATGAGGTCGCGGTGGGAGAGGTGGGGGACAAACGAGTACGTGGCGCTCACGGCGTCGCCATCGGGGATCAGCGTCACCGCGAAGCGCTTGGTGTCGATGGCGGGGTCGCCGGTCCCGGGCCACCAGCCGCGGAGGCGGTACTCGTCTCCCCAGGGCGAGACGCCCCAATCCTTGGCGCCCATCAGGGCGGTGACGAGCATCACGCCCGCGAGCGTCGACGTGACCCAGGGGCGTGCGAGGCGGTTCCGGAACCACGCGAGCGTCTCGACCGCGCCGAGCGCGAGGGCGGCGAGGGGCAGCGCGGAGTAATGGAAGGTGATGTCGCGGGTGAACGAGTTCACCGAGAGGATGTTGCCGAGCGCCGTGGGGAAACCGATCAACACCACGAGCGGCGAGAGCAGCGGGAGCATGCCGAAGGGACTCACCATCTGCCAGAGGTAACCGCGCGCGTCATCGGTGCCGAACTTGCGGACGATCCGCGTCGGGTCGGACGCGGCGGTGTGGGCGATGTCAAACGGCGACCCGCCGAGGTCACCGAAGAACTCGTCGTAGAACGCGCCGGCTCCGTTGACCGCGCCGAGCAGAAACCGGTTGACGAAGAGGAACCAGGCCAGGGACAGCACCATCGTCCAGAGGGCGACCTTGCGCTCGCCGCGGGCGAGGAGCAGGAGCCCGAGGAAGAAGGCGGCGAGGGCGACGTCCTCTTTCCACATCACGGCGACGACGAGCAACACCGCGAACCAGCGCCACTCCTGCTTTGCGGCGGCCAGGTAGGCACCGAGCAGGAACGGGACGGCGACCGTCTCGGGGTGGAACAACTCCCACGCGAGGAACCCCGTCGAGGGGTGAGCGAGGAACGCCGCCGCGGGAACGAGGGCGACCCAGGGCGAGAGGTTCCGGTGGCGGCCGAGGAGGTAGAGGGGCAGAGCGCACGCCGCGAGCCCGGCCACCTGCAGGAGGTTGAGGAAGTGCGGGCCGGCTCCCATCCACGAGAACGGCGCCAGGAAGTAGAAGGCCACGTTCGCGTGGTGGCCGAAGAGGTCGAGGCCCCGCACGGTGATGAACGACTTTCCCCGCGCGGCCAGCCACACGGCCTGGTCGAAGATGCCCATGTCGAAGCCGAACGAGCCGAAGCGATCGTGGCGCCGCCAGACGAGAACCCCGAAGAGGACCGCCCAGAACACCGCCATCGCCACGAGGACGAACCAGGAGGGGTGGGCGGCTCGAACCCGGCGGGCGACGCGAGCCGTGCTGAAGGCGGTCACGGTGCGGGAGTCTCGTACACTGAGCCGCTCATGGGTGCGTTCGACAAGGTTCTCCGCTTCGGCGAAGGCCGCAAGATCAAGTTTCTCCAGGGGATCGTCCCGCTCGTCAACGAGCTCGAGCCTGCAGTTCAGGCGCTCGACGACCAGGCGCTCCGGGCCAAGACGTCGGAGTTCCGCGAGCGCCTCGCCAACGGGATGGACCTCGACGAGCTCCTTCCCGAGGCGTTCTCGGTCATCCGCGAGGCGGCGCGCCGCACGCTCGGGCAGCGTCATTTCGACGTCCAGCTGATGGGTGGGGCCGCCCTGCACTTCGGCTGGGTGGCCGAGATGAAGACCGGCGAGGGCAAGACGCTCGTGTCCACGCTGCCGGTGTACCTGAACGCGCTCACCGGCAAGGGCGTGCACGTGGTGACCGTCAACGACTACCTCGCCACTCGCGACTCCGACTGGATGGGGCGTGTCTATCGATCGCTCGGCCTCGAGGTCGGGCTCGTGGTACCGGGCAAGGACCGCGAGGATCCCGAAGCCAAGCGCGCGGCCTACGCCGCCGACGTCACGTACGGCACCAACAACGAGTTCGGGTTCGACTACCTGCGCGACAACATGGCGGGCACCAAGGAGGCGCAGACGCAGCGCGGGCACTACTTCGCCATTGTCGACGAGGTCGACTCGATCCTCATCGACGAGGCGCGGACCCCGCTCATCATCTCGGGCCGGGCCGACGACGCCGCCGACCTCTACTACGAATTCGCCCGCATCACCCGCGGCCTTACCGCCGAACGTGATTACGAGGTCGACGAGAAAAAGCGCACGGTGGTTCCGACCGAAGAGGGAATCGCTCGCGTCGAGCAGGCCCTCGGCGTCGAGAACCTCTACGACGACGTGAACCAGAACTACGTGCATCAGCTCCAGGCGGCGCTGCGCGCCAACGAGCTGTTCCACCGCGACAAGGACTACGTCGTGATGGACGGCGAGGTGAAGATCGTCGACGAGTTCACGGGCCGCATCCTCGAAGGCCGGCGGTGGAGCGAAGGCCTGCACCAGGCGGTCGAGGCGAAAGAGAACGTCAAGATCAAGGAAGAGAACCAGACGCTGGCGACGATCACGCTCCAGAACTACTTCCGCATGTACGAGAAGCTCGCCGGCATGACCGGGACGGCGATGACCCAGGCGGGGGAGTTCGCCCACGTCTACGAACTCGACTCGGTGCCCATCCCGACCAACCGCACCAACATCCGCGACGACCAGCCCGACCTGATTTACAAGACCGAAGACGCCAAGTTCACGGCGGTCACCGACGACATCGTCGAACGCCATCGGCTTGGCCAGCCCGTGCTCGTGGGCACGACATCGGTGGAGAAGTCGGAGCGCCTGTCGGGTTTCCTCCAGCGTCGTGGCGTGAAGCACGAGATCCTCAACGCCAAGCAGCACTTCCGTGAAGCGGAGATCATCACGCAGGCCGGCCGCAGCGGCTCGGTCACCGTGGCCACCAACATGGCCGGCCGTGGCGTCGACATCTTGCTCGGGGGCAACCCAGAGGGCCTCGCCAAGCGCGAGCTCGCCATCGAGGGCGTCGAGCCGGACAGCCCCGAGTACCGCGCGCGCCTCGACGAGCTGACGGAGAAGTTCAAGCCCGAGTGCGCCGTGGAGGGCGACAAGGTGCGCGAGCTCGGAGGGTTGTACGTCCTCGGGACCGAGCGCCACGAGAGCCGCCGGATCGACGACCAGCTCCGGGGCCGTTCCGGCCGGCAAGGCGACCCGGGCGCGAGCCGGTTCTACCTCTCGCTCGAAGACGAGCTCATGCGGCTCTTCGCCACGGGGGCGATGGAGTGGGTCATGGCCAAGACCCTTCCCGACGACATTCCCATCGAGTCGAAGATGGTGTCTCGCTCGGTCGAGAAGGCCCAGGGCACCGTCGAGGACCGCAACTTCGAGATCCGCAAGAACGTCCTCAAGTACGACGAGGTCATGAACGAGCAGCGGAAGGTGGTGTACGCCATCCGCCAGAAGGTGCTCGAGGGCAAGGACCTTCGCGCCGAGGCCATCGACGCCATCGAGGAGGCCATCGGCAACGCCGTCGACACGTACTGCGCCGAGGACCATCCCGAGGACTGGGATCGCGAGGGCCTGCTCGCGCAGATCCGCACCTACTTCGAAACGGCGATCACCCCCGAGCAGGTGGAGGCGATCGTCGACGTCGAGGACATGGAGCACCTCTTCGTCGAGGACGCCAAAGCCAACTACGAGGCCAAGGAGCAGTTGATCGGCGCCGACCAGCTCCGGGAGGTGGAGCGGCGGGTGATGTTGTCGGTGCTCGACCGCCACTGGCGCGAGCACCTCTACGAGATGGACTACCTCCAAGAGGGGATCAACCTCCGGGCCATGGGCCAGAAGGATCCGCTGACCGAGTGGCAGCGCGAGGGCTACGACATGTTCGAGGCCATGATGGGCCTCGTCGCCGACGACTTCGTCAAGTACGTCTTCCACCTCGAGGTCGTCAAGGAGCAGGCCCAGCCGCGCCCGGCCGTGCGCAACGTCCAGTACTCCGCCCCCGAAGACCCGGTGCAGGGAACCAGCGCGCTCCGGCAAGCGGCGATGGGCGCACCCGCCGCCGAGCCCGCCGGTGGGGGAACGGGCGTGATGACCGCGCCGGCCCAGGCCTCGGTCGAGGCGCCCCCCCAGCCCATCCACGTCGAGAAGACGCCGGGGCGCAACGATCCGTGCCACTGCGGGAGCGGCAAGAAGTTCAAGTTCTGTCACGGTCGCTGACGCGCGTGAAGGATTTCTCCGGCGAACTCGCCGATCTCGCGAAGCGCGTCTCCGACGCCGAGACCTACCTACGCATCGCCGACGCGCGCGCTCGTTTCGTCGAGCTCGAGCAGGAGGCCAGCCGGGCCGACCTGTGGGACCATCCCGACGAAGCCCGCAAGGTGACGACCGAGTTGGCGCGGGTGCGCGACGACGTCGACCTGTTCGACCGCCTGAGCGGCCGCCTCTCCGACGCCGAGACGCTGTTTCAACTCGGGCGCGAGGAGTCCGACGACTCGGTGGAAGGGGAAGTGGCCCAGGCCATCGCCGGCCTCCAGCGCGAGCTCGCCGACCTCGAGCTCCGGGCGCTGTTCACTGGCGAATATGACGAGCGCGACGCCATCTGCTCGGTCAACTCTGGCGCTGGGGGTACGGACGCGCAGGACTGGACCGACATGCTCCTGCGCATGTACCTACGGTGGGCGGAGCGCCGGGGCTTCGGGGTCGAGGTCGATGACGTGACCGAGGGTGACGAAGCCGGGATCTCCTCGGCCACGTTCACGGTGAAGGGACGGCACGCGTACGGCATGTTGCAAGCCGAGCGGGGCGTGCACCGGCTCGTGCGGATCTCGCCGTTCGACTCGCAGTCGCGCCGACACACGGCCTTCTCGGCGTTCGACGTGATTCCCGCCATCGAGGAGGACGACGACGACACCGTCGAGATCGACGTGGGGGATCTGCGCATCGACACGTATCGCTCGTCGGGCGCCGGGGGCCAGCACGTCAACGTGACCGACTCCGCCGTGCGCATCACGCACCTGCCGACGGGGATCGTGGTGGCCTGCCAGGCCGAACGTTCGCAGCACCAAAATCGTGACCGGGCCATGCGGATCCTCGCCGCTCGCCTCGCCGACCGCCAGCGTGAGGAGCGGGCCAAGAACCTCGCCGAGATCTCGGGCGACAAGCAGAGCGTGGAGTGGGGGAGCCAGATCCGTTCGTATGTGCTCGCCCCCTATCGGCTGGTGAAGGACCTGCGGACGGACCACGAGACCGGCAACGTCGACGCCGTCCTCGAAGGCGACATCGACGGCTTCATCGAGGCCTACCTTCAGTGGCGCCGAGCGACCTCGTAACCCGCGGCTGTGGCGCTCTCCCTACGCCGGGCCGGCTCTCCTCGCGCTCGCTCGCCGCTCCCCGCGGGGTCGCGGCTCCTCGTCATGCTGCGGGGAGCCGTCCCGACTTCGGGAGCGGCGGTCCCGTCCCCCGATTCAGGGGTCACGCTTGGTACCCTGACCGCTCCGCACCATCTCTGAGGGTGAACCGCGTCCAGGAACCCATGCTGCCCAACCGATGATCACGCTCGAACACGTCACCAAGTCCTACAAGGGCGATGTCGTCGCTCTGCGCGACGTGAGCGTCGAGATGAAAAAGGGCGAATTCGTCTTCCTGGTCGGGCCGTCGGGCTCGGGGAAGTCGACCTTCCTGCGCCTGTTGCTTCGCGAGGAACTCCCGGACACGGGGCGCATTCTCGTGGCCGGCCGTGACGTCGCCCGCATGTCGTCGTGGAAGGTCCCCTACCTTCGGCGCAACATCGGCACCATCTTCCAGGACTTCAAACTCCTCGCCGGCAAGACGGTCTACGAGAACGTTGCCTTCGCCCTCGAGGTGATCGGGCGCCCCCGTCACGTCATCGAATCCCAGGTGCCCCAGATTCTCGAGCTTGTGGGGCTCGCCGAGAAGGGCGAGCGCTTCGAGTACGAGCTGTCGGGCGGCGAACAACAGCGTGTGTCGATCGCCCGGGCGTTCGTCAACCGCCCGCTCATCCTGCTGGCCGACGAGCCCACCGGAAACCTCGACCCGGCGACCGCCGAAGGCATCATGCGTCTTCTCGATCGCATCAACCGGACCGGCACGACGGTCGTCATGGCCACGCACGACGAGGGCATCGTCAACACGATGCGCCGGCGGGTGATCGAGCTCGACCGGGGAATGATCGTGCGAGACCAGGCCCGCGGCGTCTACGGCCTGCCGGCGTAGGCATGGCCTTCAAGCTCGACTACTTCGCCCGCGAGACCTTCGTCTCGTTGCGCCGCAACATCATGATGACGCTTGCAGGCATCCTCACCGTCGCGGTCTCGCTGTTCTTGTTCGGCGGCGTGCTGCTGCTGTCGCGCATGGTCGACCACGGCACGGCGCGGTGGAAGGAAGGGGTCGAGCTCGAGATCTTCTTCGTGACCGACCCGACCCAAAAGCAGGTGCAGGACATCCAGGCCGAGCTCGACGACGCGCCCAGCGTGAAGAGCTACCGCTTCATCTCGAAGCAGAAGGCCTACGACTTGTTCCGGGAGTACTTCAAGGACGAGCCCGATCTCATCGAGGCGGTCGATCCCGAGACGCTCCCGCCGTCGTTCCGCGTGATTCCGGAGGACCCCGCACTCACCAAGACCATCGCCGCCCAGTTCGAGGGCCGTCCCGGCGTCGACCAGGTGCTCACGGCCGAGGAGCAGGTGCATCGGATGCTCCGCGCCATCTCGTGGATTCGGCGGTTGTTCTTCGCCATCTCCGGGATCCTGTTGGCGTCGTCGCTCTTCCTGATCGTCAACACCATCCGGCTCGCAACGTTCGCCCGGCGCCACGAGATCCAGATCATGAAACTCGTCGGTGCCACCAACTGGTTCATCCGCATCCCGTTCATGCTCGAAGGCCTGATCCAGGGCGCCATCGGCGCCGGCCTTGCGTTCGGCGCCGTCTACGGACTCCAGCAGATCCTCTCCGACCTCGTGCAACGCTCCGAAGGCGTGTTCCAGAGCTTCTTCATCACCACCGGCGACGCCCTCGGCATCGGCTTCATCGTGCTCGCCATCGGCGCCTTCGTGGGCGTCGTCGGCTCCGCCATCGGCCTCCGCCGCTTCCTCGACGTGTAGCAGGCGCCTATCGTTCGCCCTGTGTTGGCGATCGATCGGACGGGGCAGCGAGAGGTACGTCGCCTCGTCGTCGCCTTATTCGTCGTTGCTGCCCTCGTCGGCGGCGTCGCGCTGTACGGGGCGCTGAGCGCCTCGCGGGGGCTCGAGCGATGTGAGCTGGCGCCGCGATCGTGGGTGAGCGAACTGTCCAATCGTCTCGACGTCCCACTCGGCGGTGGGTGGATGGTCCGCACCCGCGACCCCGACCTCGAGGGCTGGTGGTTCCTGTCGGCGGATGCCTACCTCCGCGAGTCGGGCGATCCCGTCGCCCACGGGGCAGTCGCCACGTGGGCCGTTTCTGGCGTCACGCGCGACCACATGCGCGACGTCGAGTCTTCGCGCGATGACCTCGCCAATCTCGTCAACCTGACGTTTGCGGCGGACGATCTCGCCCGCGTCCTCGGATCTCCTGGCACGGTCGCTCCCCCCGAGTTCGGCGTGATGGGCGTCGACGGGGCGGACTTGTCTCGAGCGTGCATGGACGCCCATCGTCCGTAGGAATCGCGTTTGATGTGCACTTTCCGTCGTGATCGTGTCCGGTTTGTCGGAATCCAACGACGGAAAGTGCACAGGAAATGTGGTGCGGCGGGGTAAGACCGGTTGCGAGCACGTGCAGTGAGGGCAGTGTGACCCCTGTTGCATGTGAGGCCAATGGGGTAGCATGCCCAGCGTATGCGTGCCCGCGCTCTCCTTCTCGCGCTCTGCGCCCTGCTGGTCAGTCCGAACGCGGGCGCCCAGACCACGAGCACCACGAGCACCACGAGCACGACGGCCCCTGAGGCGCGCCGCCAGCGGGAGATCGAGGAGCGCATCCGGGAGCTGAAGGCGGCTATCGGGGAGGCGTCGGCCGAGGAGGCTGAGCTTCTCGGCGAGCTCTCCGAGACCCAGGCCCAGCTCGACGGCTTCGACGCCGCCATCGCCCGCATCGATCGGGAGCTCGCCGCAGCGTCGGATCGCGTGGCCGTCGCGGAAGCCGACGTGCAGCGGCTCGACGCCCGCTACCTCGCCCTCACCGCAAAGCTCCACGAGACGCGCGCCAACATCGACGAGATGAAAGACGACGTCGGGGACATCACCTCCGAGCTGTATCGCCAGCGGGGGGGTGGTCGGGTCGCCGTGATGACCAATCTCGCCCTCGACGCCGCCACGCCGCAGGACCTCATCGCCGGCGCGCAGTATCTGTCGATCGTCGCCGAGATCGACCAGGACCGCGTCGATCGTCTTGTCCTCCTCAAGGAGCGGGTCGAATACATGCGTGCAGGGCTCGAGGACGAGCGGGACGAGGCGCGCGCCGCCCGAGACGTCGTCGCCGCCGAGCGGGCCAACATCGCCTCCCTGAAGGCCGAACAGCAGCGGGCCCGCGGCCAGGTTGCCGCGGCGGTCAACAACCAGGAACGCCTCCTTGCGAAGGTGCACGCCCAGAAGGATCGGTTCAACGCCGAACTCAACGCACTCCAGGCCGAGTCCAACTCCATCGCCGGGATGCTTCGCGGTCGCCAGAGCGGCCAGGTCTTCGTGGGGAGCGGGTCGGGACTCCTTGGTGTGCCGATCTCGGCTGCGCTCACGAGCGGTTTCGGATCGCGCCGCCATCCGATCCTCGGCGTGACGCGCATGCACAACGGCGTCGACTTCGGGGCTCGGTCGGGGACGCCCGTCGTCGCCGCGGGTGACGGCGAGGTGGTGTGGGCCGGAGCGCGCGGCGGATACGGCAACACCGTGATCATCGACCACGGCAACACGCTCGCCACCCTCTATGCGCACATGTCGTCGGTGAGTGTCGGCGTGGGCCAGAACGTGACCCGAGGACAGCTGGTGGGTGCCGTCGGATCGACTGGCTTGTCAACGGGCCCGCATCTCCACTTCGAGGTGCGTCAGTCGGGCACGCCGGTCAACCCGCTGATCTATCTGTAGTCACTCCGGCGCCGGCGCGGCGATGCCTTCGTCCTCGAAGGCGCGGGCGAGGCGCGTGCGCAGCTCCCGCTCGAGTTTGAACTGCTCGCCCGGCTTCGTCTTCACGACGAGGCGGATGGCCATGCCGTCCTTGCCCAGATCCTGCACGCCCCACACCTCGGGCTCCTCGAGCATCACGCCCTGGAACGATTCGTCGCTCCACAGATCGCGTCCCACGTCGCCGATGACGCTGGCAGCCCGGTCGACGTTGGTGCCGAGCGCGAGCGGGACGTCGATGAGCGCGCGTGCCCAGTCCTGCGACTTGTTGCCGACCCGGTGGATCTCGCCGTTGGGCACGTGCCACACGACGCCGTTGACGTCGCGCACGCGCGTTGTGCGGAGGCTGACCCCTTCGACGGTGCCGGCCGCGACCCCGAGGTCGACGATGTCGCCCACGCCGAACTGGTCCTCGATGATCATGAAGAGGCCGCTCAGGAAGTCGCGCACGAGGCTCTGGGCCCCGAAGCCAATCGCCACCCCGACGATGCCGGCCCCGGCGATGAGCGGCCCGAGGTTGAGGCCGAGCTCTCCGAGCGCGATGAAGGCGGCCATCGTGTAGATGACGGCGGTTGCCACCGACGACAGGACAGCGCCGACCGCGTCGGTGCGCTTCGCCCGCCTTGCGGTCGTGGTGCGGAGCGCGTGGACTCTCCGGCCGAAGCCCTCTCCCTTGGCCTGGGCGGCGAACCGCCGGATCGCCCGGCCGATCAGCCGGTTGGCGACCCATGCACCCATGAAGATGAGGAGGATGACCAGGGGTTTGGCCACGATCCAGTCGGCCGTCTGGGCGAGAACGTCGCTGTCGGTGCCGTCGAGCACGCGCCGGCAGACCCAGGTCGGATCGGTCCCGCAGACCTCGTGGAGGCGTTCGGCGGTGAGCGGGGCGGCAAGCACGACGGGGATGCTACGGCCGCCAGGGCCTGACGATGGTCGATTGGCTCGCCGTGGCCAGGAGCGTTCCGTCCTGGGCCCACAGGTGCACCCGACCGTGGGCGAACCCGTCCTGGATGGAATGCATGTGGACGTCGGCGAGGATCCACTCGGTATCGACGAGGCGCGCCACCCGCAGGGTGTTGTCGAGGCTGTTGCCACCGGCTCGTTCGCCGAGCGACTGGCTGATGCCGAACGGGACGTAGTCGCCGACGATGGCGAGCGTGCTGGCCGTGATCGGCGCGTCTTTGATGCGGACCCAGACCGACGCCCGTCCCGAGCTGGGTTCCCCGCTCAGGTCCTCGGGCTCGCGAGCGTTGGCCAGGCGGTCGTCGAGGCGCTCTCTGATGGTGCCGCCGTGGCGGTAGTGGAGCTTGCGGGGCTCGCAGTCGTCGGGATGAGGCACCGACGGCATCTCTGCCCACTGACCCGCGTGAGGAAACGCCCGCCGGCCGAGGGCGGCGTTCACGGTGAGGATCTCACGACCGTCGACCGACCCGATGGCGCGGGCTTGGGTCACCGAGCCCCCTTCGACGGCGAGGACGACCTCGATGTCGAGCACTTCGGGCGGATGGGCGTAGGAGAGGTACTGGCCGGTCGCCCACACGAGAGGACGGCCTGCTTCGCGCTCGAGCGCTTCGACAAGCCCGCCGAGCGCGGCGCCCCCGAACAGCGCCCCCATGCCCGAACACAGTTGCGAGACCACCGGCATGCGCCACCGGGACCGCTCGAGGCGTTCGAGGCCGTAGAACTCGATGGCGTCCACCGGGCGAATGTAGGTGACTAGCCTCGCCAACTTGGACCCGGCGCCGGACGCAGTGGCGGAGACCGAACGATGGTTCGTGGCGCGCGGGATCCCGCACTTCATCTTCCAATACAGCGCCTCGCGAGACGTGCTCACCCGCGCCGTCCCCTTGCTCGGACTGATCTTCGTGGTCGAAGTGGTCGGCGCGCTCAACCTCGAGTGGCCGTGGTGGCTGAACGTCCTCGCCGCGCTCGGTGGCGTCGCCATCCTCGTCGGAGGCCTGGCGGTCGGGAACCGTCTCCGCCACCGCCCCGCGCTGGCGCGGCCTCAGCGGATCGGCCCCCCCGACCTCGCGGTGTTCGTCCTGGTCCCGCCGATCCTCCCCCTGGTCTTCGGCGGCCAAGTGCGCTCCGCCGTCCTGACCGCGGGATTCAACATCGCCCTCGTCGGCGGGACCTACCTCGTCACAAGCTACGGCATCGTCCCGATGACCCGCTGGGGGTTGGGGAGATCGGCCCGGCAGGTGGGGGACCTCTTCAACTTGCTGGTGCGGGCCCTGCCACTCCTGCTGCTGTTCGTGACGTTCCTGTTCGTGAACGCCGAGGTCTGGCAAGTGTCGGCCTCGCTGACTGGGCCGTTTTTCTGGGTCACCGTGATGTTGTTCGTGGTCATCGGCGTGGTCTTCGTCGTGACGCGCCTCCCGCGCGAGATCGGCGACCTCGCCACCTTCGAGTCGGACGACGAGCTTCGGCGCCTTGTGGCCCCGACCCCGGCGTCGGCGCTCACGCCCCGCCGTCCGGTCACGCCAGCCCCGTCGCTGTCGCGCAAGGAGTGGGGCAACGTGGGCCTCGTCGTGCTGTTCAGCCAGGGCCTGCAGATCGCGTTCGTGGCCGTCCTCATCGGCGCCTTCTTCGTGGCCTTCGGACTGATCACGATGAGGGTGCCCACCATCGAGGCGTGGACGGGCGGCAGCGCGCACGTCCTGGCCGACTGGCGGCTGTGGGGTCAGCCGGTGCCTCTGACCGAGGAGCTGTTGCGGGTCGCCGGTTTCCTCGCCGCCTTCTCCGGCCTCTACTTCACGGTGGTGGCGCTGACCGACGAGACCTACCGCCGCGAGTTCTACGAGGACGTCGTCGCCGAGGTGCACGAGGTGTTCGCCGTGCGCGCCGTCTACCTCGCCGCGGTGCTCCCGCCTCCCGACCCGACATAGGCTCACCGAATGGCTGACCGCGTGGAAGTCTCGATCGACATTGAAGCGCCACCCATCCGGATCTACGAGTTGGTGAGCGACCTGCCGCGGATGGGTGAGTGGAGTCCCGAGTGCGTGAAGTGTGAGTGGCGGGGCGGCGCGAGCGGTGCGGTGCCCGGCGCCCGCTTCAAGGGCTACAACCGCCTCGGTTGGCGACGATGGAACACCAAGGGCACGGTGGTCGCGGCCGAGCCGGGTCAGGAGCTGAGCTTCGACATCGCCTCGGTGGGTGGCCTGCCGGTGGCGCGGTGGACCTATCTGATCGAAGAGGCCGGCGAGGGTCGCTCACGGGTCACGGAGCGGTGGGACGACAAGCGGGGCGGGCTCATCAAGCTCCTCGGACGGGCGGCCACCGGCATCGCCGAACGCGACGAGCACAACGCGAACGGCATGCGCGAGACCCTCGCGAGGATCAAGGAAGAGGCGGAAGCGCGCTAGTCGTTGGGCAGGTGACAGCCGGCCATCCCGCGCTTTTCGAAATACTGCTGGTGGTAGTCCTCGGCTTCCCAGAACGTCTCCGCCGGCACGATCTCGGTGGCGACCGCGGTGGGAAGGATCCCTGACGCTTCGAGTGCCTCCTTGGACGCCTCAGCGGCCTTCTGCTGCGATTCGTCGTGCACGAAAATCGCCGTGCGGTACTGGTCGCCGACGTCGGGTCCCTGGCGGTTGATCTGGGTCGGGTCGTGGATGCGCCAGAAGAACTCCACGAGCTCCTCGAACGACACCTCGGTCGGGTCGTAGGTCACGTCGACCGCCTCGGCGTGCCCCGTGGTGTGCGAGCAGACCTGCTCATAGGTGGGCTCGTCGACGTCGCCGCCGGTGTAGCCGACCCGGGTCGAGACGACGCCGGGCACGTGACGAAAGGCGTCCTCGACCCCCCAGAAGCATCCGGCGGCGAACGTCGCGCGTTCGGTTGTCGTGGCGATTGGGGGAGACGAGGTTTCGCTCATCTCCCCATTGTTCCAGATGTGTTCAGACGGCGGTGATCGTGATCGTCGGGCCCGCCGTCACCTTGCCGATGCCGTCGGTGGCGACCGGCGTCACGCGGTATTGCCCGATCGGTGAGGTCGACTTCCAGGTGCACGAGGTTCCCGCCCCATTGCAGGCCAGGGTGGCGACCCGCTCGAAGGGTGACGTGCCCGTCGAAAGGACGGGAACGAACTTCACCACCACTCGGTAGATTCCCGACCCAAGGTCGACCGCCGTCCCGTTCATCGACGGCAATGTCTCGACGCCGCTGACGTTGTTGTTCCCTACCACGCTGCCGTCGGTGGTGGTCCACGCCACTTCGGGCGGCTCGGTGTCCTCCGGCGACGTCAGCGTCACCTCGATGAGTTCGGGCGACAGGGCGTCGTTGGACCGCACGATCACGAGACCATGGTTGGTTCCGGCCCGCACGCCCTCAGGATCGACGGTGAGCGTCGCCGGGAGGACGCCACCCGGCTCGAGCGTGCCCGAGGCGAGGTCGACGTCGAGCCATTCGCCGGCCGTCGTGCCATGGCCGACGTCGGGCGCGTAGTCCTGTGGATCCCAGTAGTCGTTGAGGTCACCGACGGACATTGCGTAGTTCAGGTCCCCTTCGTCGTTCCCCAGGACGCTCAGCGCGACGTCAAAGGCCACGCTCGAACCGTCGATCTCGAGCGGGAACGTGCCGACCCGGTTGTAACTGTCGGTGTGGTACACCCAGACCAACTCGTAGAAGGTCGAGAAGTAGGCGACGTAGTCGACGCCGAGGTGTTGGGTGTCCTTCCCCTCCCACCAATATTCGGAGTCGCCGGTCGCTTCGTTGCGGTCGCTGTCGATGAGGAACCGACCGTAGAGCTCGTTCATGGGCGTGGCGTCGGAGAAGTTGGTGCGGAAGGCAACGTTGCCCGCCGCGGCGACCGCGCTGGCGTCCTCGACCTCGACGATCCCGCCCGAGTCATCGTCGGCGTCGCCGGCGGATATCGAGCCGCTGGCCTCGACTTCGTAGTCGAGGGGCTTGCTTCCCGTGTTGGCCAGCGTCACCGGTGCGGCCTGTACGCCGAGTTCGGCGTCGAAGGCGAGCGACTCCGGTGAGAGCACGGCGCGGGGCCCCGCCAACGCGAAGTCCGCGGTCACCGTGTCGCCGGCGGCGACGGTGACGGACGCGCCCGCCGCGTCGTACCCCGCGGGCACCGCAACCGACACGTCGTGGGTGCCTGGGGCCAGGGCGAGCTGGTATCGGCCCGAGACGCCGGACGCGGTCGTGAGCCCCCCACCCGAGACCTCGATGTCGGCGAGCGGGTGTCCCTCGGCGGCCTCGGTGACCTGTCCGGTCACGATGCCGACGTCAGCGGACGCGAAATACCGGAGGGCGGACGCGTCGTCGAGCAGGTTCTCGTCGCGCGAGTACTCGAGGCCGTGGCGCCCGCCCGGCCCTTCGATGCCCACGGTGGCGTACTGGCCGTTCCCGACGCCTTCGAGGCTGCGATACCGGGTCTCCACCGTCCCGTTCTCGAACAACACGATCGAGAAGTTGACGAGGTCGCCGGTGGCTTGGACCTCGAAGTTGCGGTACTCGACGACGAAACGGCGGTTGGGGGCATCGCCGAAGGTCGCCGTATAGATGCCGCGCTCACTCCCGCGCACGTTGAGGAAGTCCCACAGCGCGTAGATGGCGACGTTGGGACGCGCCGCATCGGGAATCCCACGGTTGACCCAGTCCGGCTTTTCGACGTCGAGGGGGTTCTTCTCAAAGGCCAGGAACCCGTTGGAGTTCACCCACGCGCTGGTGTACTGCTCGCCGAAGTAGTCGAAGGTGAACGGCAGGGTGATCTGGGCGCGCTTCGAGTAGTAGTACCCCGAGAGCGGCACCTTCGTGGAGCCGCGCTCGTCGGTGAACGGGACGCGGTCGCACACGTAGCCGCTGGCGTCGATGAGCCGAGCCAAGTCGAAGTCGTGGGTCGCGTCCGTGTTCAAGGCGATGGTGGCGAGGCCGTCCTCGCGGCACCCGTCGAGATGGGCGGACACCTCGTACGTGCCGGTCGGGAGCACGAAGGCGTACTCACCGGCGGCGTTGGTGTGGACGGGGGCCAGCGGCGTGTCCTTCACCGTGACCTCGACGTACTCGAGCGGCGTGTCGGCCGGCGTTTCACGCACCGTCCCCGAGAGCGTGACCTGCGGGGCGAGGGCGAGGGACGCGTCGGCGGTCACCGTCGTGCCTTCCGTCACCGTGACCGGTGTCGTCTCCGCGATGTACCCGAAGGCAGACACCGTGGCGTCGTACGAGCCGGCGAGGGCTCGGACGCGGTAGATGCCGGCGCCGTCGGTGATGGTCCGGCGCGTGGCGAGGCTGCTGCCTTCGAGCGTCACCTTCGCCCCGGCGATGGGGTCGCCGCCACTGTCGGTCACCGTCCCCGTCACCGTGCCGCCTTGGAGGGCGGAGATCACCGCGTCGTCGATCTGGATGAGGCCGGCGCCGAAGGTGTTGTCCGCACCGGTCGCTCCGAGGTCTCGAGCGGTCTCGGTGAGGGTCGATTCCGCGTCGGAAACATCGACCGCGCCGGCTCCGGCCTCGATCACGAGCGCGGCGGCGGCGGCGACGTGAGGGGTGGCCATCGATGTTCCGCTGAATTCGGCGAACCCACCGCCGGCCACGCTCGATCGGACGCTGACGCCCGGCGCCGAAACCTCGGGCTTGGTCTCGCCGTAACACGAGGGGCCGCGGCTCGAGAAGTAGGCGATGGCGTCGTTCTGGTCGGTGGCGCCCGCCGAGTAGGAGTCGGGGTAGTCGCCGGGTGAGTTGGCACTGCCGGCCGACGAGCCGGAGTTTCCGATGGCGAAGGCGGGAAAGATGTCGAGGGCGCGCCAGTTCGCCACGATCTCGTCGTAGAAGTTGTCGCAGCTGCCGCCGCCCCACGAGTTGCTGATGACGTCGGGAGCCATGTCGGGGCGGGCGCCGGTTCCGTCGATGCGCGTCGGTGCTGCGAGGTACTGGCCGGCCTCGATGACGTTCTCGAACGTGCCGCCGCCGTACTGGTCGAATGCCTTGGCGGCGATCCACCGTGCGTCGTAGGCCACGCCGATGTCGTTGGGGTCTGGTCCGGGACCGTCGCCGCCGAGGATCGTGCCCATGGTGTGGGTGCCGTGGTCGTTGTCGTCGTACGGCGCGGGGCCGCCGCTGACGGCGTCCCACCAGTCGTAGTCGTGGTTGCCGTCGATGCCGCGGTATTTGGCGCTGACGCTCGGATGGGCGCGGTCGACACCGGTGTCGAGGTTGGCGATGACCACGCTCGAACCCGTGATGCCGGTCGCCCATGCGCCGGGGGCGTTCACCTTCTCGATGTTCCAGGGATAGGTGGCCACTTGGGCCTTGACGGCGGACTCGATCTGACGCGGCGTGGACCGCACGATCGAAACCCTGCGGTTGGGCGTGATGGCCTCGACCTCGGGCAGGGTCGCCACGAGATCAAGGAACGCACGGCTGCTGCGGACGGCGACGGCGTTGGTGATCCAGAACGGGGTGAACGAGTCGACCGTGCCACGGTTGCGTCCCTGCTCGAGCAGGGCGATCAGCCCAGCCTGCGACGCGTCGGCGTGGCTGCGGAGGGCGTCGACGACGGCGATGCGCCGGGCATCGCGGTCGGTGATCGCGGTGGCGTGCGACAGATCGGCGCGACCGCGGAGCGTGACGATGTAGGTGGCGAGCGGGGCTTGTTCGAACTCGGCGGCCACCTCCGCGGGGACCTCGACGCGAGGCCGGCCCGTGGGTGCGGCGCCGGCTCGCCCGGGTGAGGGTGCGACGCCGATCACGCACGCCACTGCCACGACCACGCTCAGGATCCGTCCGCGCATGTACGCCTCCCGCCGCCCGGAATGCCCACGTCTGGGGGTTCTACGCCGCTCCGGCGGGGGCAGCGCGATGAAATCGGCGCATGCCACACTTCGGGGAATGGGCACGTTCGACAGCGTCAACCCGGCCCGGCCGGGCGAGGTTCTGGGCACCCGAACCCTTGGTGGGGCAGCGGAGGTCGATGCGGCCGTCGCCCGGGCGGCGGCGGCGCAGCGGGCGTGGGCCAAGGTGCCGGCACCGGCGCGGGCCGAGATGATCGCCGCCACCGGCGAGGTGCTCGCGGCGCGCAAAGCCGAGCTGGCCGAGTTGGTCGCCCGGGAGGCCGGCAAGGTGCTCGTCGAGGCCAACGGCGACGTGCAAGAGGCGATCGACATGGGGGGCTTCGTGGCCGGCCTCGGCCGCATGCCGATGGGCGAGACCGTGGCCTCGGAGCTGCCGAACAAGATGGGTTACACGACGCGTCACCCCGTGGGCGTGGTCGGGATGATCACGCCCTGGAACTTTCCCGTGGCCATCCCCTCGTGGAAGTGCTTCCCCGCGTTGCTGGCCGGGAACGCCGTCGTGTTGAAGCCCTCGGAGTTCGCACCGTTGTGCGCCGAGGCGTTCGTGGCGGCGTGCGTCGACGCGGGGATCCCTGGTGACCTCCTCAACATCGTGCACGGCGCTCGGGACGCGGGGGCGGCGCTCGCCGTGCACCCGGGTGTCGGCGCCCTCAGCTTCACCGGGTCGGTCCCGACCGGCCGCCTGGTGGCGGCGGCAGCGGCCGAGACCGGCCCCCGCCTCGTGAGCCTTGAGCTCGGGGGCAAGAACGCGATGGTGGTGATGCCCGACGCCGACCTCGAGCTGGTTGTCGACGGCGCCGTGTGGGGGGCGTTCGGCACGGCGGGCCAGCGGTGCACCTCGACGTCGCGGCTCGTGATCGATCGCACGGTGGCCGACCGCGTGACCGAGCAGGTGGCGGAGCGGGCGGCCGGGCTGCGCCTCGGCGACCCGATGGACCCGGCGACCGACGTGGGGCCGGTGATCACGGCCGAGTCCGGCCGCCGGATCACGGGGATGGTGGAGGCGGCGCTGGACGAGGGCGCCGAGGTCGCGACCGGGGGAGCGCTCGTCGAGGTCGACGGCTGCGAGGGCGGGAGCTTCATGCAGCCGACGGTGCTGCGCGGCGTCAAGCCGTCGCACCGGATCGCCCTCGACGAGGTGTTCGGGCCGGTGCTGTCGGTGATCGAGGTCGACGGTCTCGACGAGGCCATCGACGTGGTGAACTCGGCGGAGTACGGCCTGTCGGCGGCCGTGTACACGAGCGACATCGGCGTGGCCATGCGCGCCGTCGACGCCATTGACACCGGGATCGTCTATGTGAATGCGCCGACGATCGGCGCCGAGATCCAGCTTCCATTCGGGGGCACCAAGCACACGGGCAACGGCTTCCGTGAAGCCGGCACGCGGGGCATCGAGCAGTTCAGCCAGGTCAAGACGGTCTACATCGATTACTCAGGCCGGCTGCAGCGCGCCCAAATCGACAACCGCGACTGACGCGTCAGCCGCGAGCGCGTAGCTCCCGCTTGTCGACCTTGCCGGTGCCGCCGCGGGGGAGGTCGTCGACGAAAGCGACCTCGCGGGGCGCCTTGAAGTGCGCGAGACGGTCGCGGACCCACTCGATGAGTTCCGCCTCGGTGGCCGCGGCGTCGGAGTGGAGCACGACCCACGCCTTGGGCACCTCACCCCACGTGGCGTCAGCCACGCCGACCACCGCGACGTCGGCGACGGCAGGGTGGGCAGCGATCGCCTTTTCCACCTCGACCGACGACACATTCTCGCCGCCCGACACGATGAGATCCTTCTTGCGGTCGACGATGGTGACGTAGCCGTCGGTGTCGATCACGGCGACGTCACCGGTGTGGAGCCATCCGTCGCGGATCGCTTCGGCCGTCTCGTCGGGTCGGTTCCAATAGCCGGTCATCACATGGTTGGAGCGGACGCTGATCTCGCCGGGCGAGACGCCGTCGCGCGGTACCTCTGCCCCGTGATCGTCGGTGACGCGGAGTTCGACGCCGAGGATGGGGAGCCCGGTGGTGGAGCGACGCTCGCGCGAGCGCGGTTCGCCGGGCTTGTCGAGGGCCTTGGTGAGCTGCGGTGACGCCTCGGTGAGGCCGTAGCCGCAGATGCACTCGCAGCCCATGCGCTCCTCGACCTCGGCGATCATCGACGGGGGAGCCGCGGCGCCGCCGATCGACACCTGGTCGAGGCTCGACAGGTCGCGGGCATCGAGCGAGGGCTCGGCGAGGATGGCGCCGGCCATGGCGGGGACGAGATAGAGCCGGGTCACCCGATGGGTTTCGACCAGCGCCAGCACCTCGGCGGGGTCGAAGCGGGGGAGCATGACGTGGACGCCGCCGAGCCCGGTGAGGTAGTGGGGAGTGCCCCAGCCGTTGACGTGGAACAGCGGGATGGTGTGCAGCACGACGTCGTCGCCGGTGATCCCGAGGGTGAGCGCCGAGTGCACGGCGTGGAGGTAGAGCGCACGATGTGAGAGCACCACGCCCTTGGGCTCGCCCGTGCTCCCGCTCGTGTAGAAGATCTCGGCGGGATCGTGCTCGTCGATGGTGGCTCGCTCGAAGGGCTGGCTCGGCTGCGCGTCGAGCAGCGCCTCGAGCTCGTCGCCCATGACCACCTGTCGCACACCGTGTTGGGGATCGGGTTGATCGGGATGCCGGATGAGGACGCCGGCACCGCTGTCGTCGAGGATGCCGCGGAGTTCGGGGGGCGAAAGGCGGATGTTGAGCGGAGCCAAGATGGCACCGGTCATCACGACGCCGAAGTAGGCCTCGAGCATCTCGTGGGTGTTGCCGCAGAGATACGCCACCCGGTCGCCGGGACGGATGCCGAGGTCGTTGATCAGGGCGTGCGCCAACCGGTCGCACCGCTGCGCGAACTCCTCGTAGGTCCAGCGCCGGTCGCCCTCGACCACCCCCGCACG
>DATDOY010000033.1:0-4252 GCA_035293045.1 Acidimicrobiia bacterium | reverse complement strand
GGCACCGTGCTCGTGGTGGAGGACGAACGAGGCGTGAGGACGGCAGCACGCCGCATCCTCGAGCGCGCCGGATATCGGGTCATCGAGGCCACGTCGGGGGCGGAGGCCCTCGACGATCACGAACGCGCCCACGCCGATCTCCTCCTCACGGACGTCGTGATGCCTGGCGGCGTGTCGGGACGCGACTTGGCCGAGGTGATGACCGCTCGAGATCCGAACCTTCGCGTCGTGTACATGTCGGGCTACACCCGCGACGTCATCGCCCACCAGGGAATCCTCGAGGACGGCGTGCACCTCGTCGAAAAGCCGTTCACGGCAGGAGCGCTCCTTGACGCCATCGGCGCTGCGCTCGACGGGGCCCCCGCCGCGGTTCGCTCGTGACGCCGACACCGCCCTCCCAAATCCTCGTCGTGGACGACGAGGAGCCCATCCGCAGGGTCCTCGCCCGAACCCTCGGGCGAGAGGGGTATGAGTGTCACGTCGCCGCCGATGTTGGCGAGGCGCGGAGGGTTCTGGGCCAAGAGGACATCGCCCTCGTCCTGGCCGACGTGAACATGCCCGGTGAGAGCGGGCTCGAACTGGCCTGTGAGGTGCTCGGGTGCCAAAAGGGAGCCGGCCCACCGACGGCCGTGGTGATGGTGACCGGCGTCGACGATCCGGCACTGGCAAAGGCCGCTCTTGACCTCGGCGCGTACGGGTACGTCATCAAGCCCTTCGAGCGGAACGAAATCGTGATCGCGGCCGACAACGCCCTCCGCCGCCGCGCGCTCGAAATCGAGAACCGGGATCACCGGGATCACCTCGAACTCCTCGTGACCGAGCGAACCTACCGTCTCTCACTGGCCTTGGAGGAAGTGACACGCGCCGGTACCGCGCTCGAGGCCGCCCACGAGGAGGTCATCCACCGGCTCGCGCAGGCCGCCGAGTTCAAGGACCCGATCACGGGGATGCATCTGATGCAGATGAGCCTCACCTGCCAGGCGATTGCCCTCAGCCTGGGCTTCGACGCCCACTGGGCTTCCACCCTGCGCCTGGCCAGCCCGATGCACGACATCGGCAAGATCGGCGTCCCCGACGCCGTCCTTCTCAAGCCTGGCAAGCTCGATGATGCCGACTGGGTCCACATCCGGCGCCATCCCGAGATGGGGCACGCAATCCTCGCCGGATCCGACGCGCCGCTCCTCCGCATGGGGGCAAAGATCGCCCTCACCCACCATGAGAAGTTCGACGGGTCGGGGTATCCCAACGGTCTTCGCGGCGACACCATCCCGATCGAATCGCGGATCGTCGCGGTCGCCGACGTCTACGACACCCTCATCACCGAGCGCCCGTACAAGGAGGCGTACAGCGTCGAACACGCGCTCGACCTCATGATTGCCGACCGCGCCACCCACTTCGATCCCGAAGTCCTCGACGCGTTCCTCGCGGTCGCTACCGACCTCGCCCCGGTCGGCGTCGCGACCTAAGTCGTCGCGCGCAGGCGGGCAACCCGCTCTTCGGTCGGCGGGTGGGTCGCGAAGAGACCGGCGAAGTTGACCTTGCGGCCCGTCAACGGGTTGACGATGTAGAGCGAAGCCTGCGCCGGGCTGACCGGTGCGGGGATGCGCTTGGCGTAGGCCTCGATCTTCTCGAGGGCGCGGGCGAGGGGCTCGCCGTTGCCGACCAACTCCGCCCCCGTGCGATCGGCTTCGTACTCCCGTGACCGGGAGATCGCCATCTGGATCAGCATGGCGGCGATGGGCGCGAGCACCATCATGAGGATGAGCACGAGCGGGTTGGGCCCGTCGTCGTCGTCTCCCCCGCCGAACATTGCCCCCCAGAAGGCCATGCGGGTGAGGAACATGATGGCGGTGGCGATGGCCGCGGCGATCGACGAGATGAGGATGTCACGGTTGCGCACGTGACCGAGTTCGTGGGCGAGGACGCCGCGCAGCTCGTCGGGCTCGAGCACCTGCAGGATGCCTTGTGTCACGCACACCGCGGCGTGTTTGGGGTTGCGGCCGGTGGCGAAGGCGTTGGGCTGATCCATCGGCGAGATGTAGAGCCGGGGCATCGGCATGTCGGCGGTGGCGGCGAGGCCGCTCACCATGGCGTGAAGCTCGGGAGCCTCCTGGGCGGTGACCTCCTTGCCCCGGGCAGCGGCGACCGCCAGCTTGTCGGAGAACCAGTACGACCCTCCGACGAAGAGAAAGGCGATCACGAGTCCGATCACCGCGCCGCCGCCCCCGAAGAACGCCTGGCCGAGAATGACGAAGAGGCCGCCGAGGGCGGCGAGGAGGATCGTCGTCTTCATCTGGTTCTTGAGCATGGGGTCTCCCTCTCGGACACCTGCGTGTACGTGGCTCAACGGTAGGCGGCGGGCGGACATTCCAGGGATCAGGGCCTCGAGCCGGCCGCGTCCTGCTCAGTCGTAATACCCCGAATGGACGTAGAGGCAGGGCACGCCCTCTTCATGAAACATCTCGACGTTGCGGCGGTCGTCTTCGAAGGCGAGGCGCAGATCGAATCCGTAGGCGCGCAGCTCGGCGATGGTCTCCCGCTTGAACTCTCGGGCGGCCGCGTAGTCGCCCCAGCCGCGCATGATGAGGACGTCCCAGCGGATTCCGTAGCGGCCCAGCCACGCCTTGGTGAGATGGTGCACTCGCTCGGGTCGCGCCGTCAGCAGGATCACCTGCAGCTCGGGCGCCAGGAGATCGACGAGAACCTTGACCTCGTCGATCACAGGGTCGTCGCCGCAGGCGTCGAAAAACGCCCGCCAGTCGGGCCGGGGCGCCTCGATGTAGTGCTGGCGGGACGCCGCGTCGGACAGCACCCCGTCGAGGTCGACGACCACCGCGGTCTTGGGTTCCTGGGGGCCGTCGCGCCAACCCCAGTTGTCGGGGTAGTCGGTCGACGGGGCTGAAGGCGCGCTCACTCCTGATCGGCGGGCGAAGCGGCGAGGTAGCGCTCCTTGATCGAGTCGACGACCGCGGCGTCGGCAAGCGTCGTCGTGTCTCCGAGGGTGTGGTCCTCGGCGACGTCGCGCAGCAGGCGCCGCATGATCTTGCCCGACCGCGTCTTGGGGAGGTCCTCGGTCAAGAGGATCGACTTCGGCTTGGCGATCGGCCCGATCACCTTCGCCACGTGCTCGCGGAGTTCCTCGATCAGCCCGTCGTGCACTTCGAAGCCACTCCTGAGGATGACGAACGCCGCGATGGCCTGGCCCGTGGTGGCGTCGTTGCGGCCCACGACCGCGGCCTCGGCGACGGCCTCGTGGTCGACGAGGGCCGACTCGACCTCGGTCGTGGAAATTCGGTGGCCCGAGATGTTCATCACGTCGTCGACCCGACCGAGCAACCAGAAGTAGCCCTCGTCGTCGCGCTTGCACCCGTCACCGGCGAAGTACCGATCGCCGTAGCGCGCCCAGTACGTCTCGCGATATCGCTCGGGATCGCCCCAGATACCGCGCAACATCGACGGCCACGGCCGCGTCAGGACGAGATAACCGCCGCCGGGGATGCCCACCGACGCCCCCCCGTCGTCGACGACGTCGGCGGCGATGCCGGGCAACGGGAAGGTGGCGCTGCCGGGCTTCAGGACCGTGGCGCCGGGGAGGGGACTGATCATGATGGCGCCGGTCTCGGTCTGCCACCACGTGTCGACGACGGGACAGCGCTCGCCGCCGATGTACTTCCAGTACCAGACCCAGGCCTCGGGGTTGATCGGTTCTCCCACCGAGCCGAGCAGGCGCAGCGACGACATGTCGTGCTTCGCCGGATATTCCTCGCCCCACTTCATGAACGTCCGGATCGCCGTGGGGGCCGTGTAGAGGATGGTGACGCCGTACTTCTCGACGATCGACCACAGCCGGTCCTTGTCGGGAAAGTCGGGGGTGCCTTCGTACATCACCGAGGTCGCCCGGTTCGCGAGCGGGCCGTAGACGATGTAGCTGTGGCCGGTGACCCATCCGATGTCGGCGGCACACCAGTAGACGTCGGTGTCGGGATGGAGATCGAACACGTACTTGTGCGTGAAGGCCACCTGCGTGAGGTAGCCGCCCGTCGTGTGCATGATGCCCTTGGGCTTGGCCGTGGTACCCGAGGTGTAGAGGAGATAGAGGAGATCCTCGGCATCCATGGGCTCGGGTGTGCACTCGGTGGACTGCTCGGCGACGAGGTCGTGGTACCAGTGGTCGCGCCCGGCGACCATGTCGACGGGTTGGCCCGTTCGCCGGACGACGACGACGTGTTCGATCGTGGGACACTCCGCGATG
>DATDOY010000032.1:0-18404 GCA_035293045.1 Acidimicrobiia bacterium | reverse complement strand
GACCAGCGAGGAGGACGCCCGGTCGGGCGCGCCAAGGGCGTGCGGCGAGCCGTGCCACGAGCCCTAGGGACGCGGGGAGGGGAGAACGGCGCGCAGAGTTCTGGAACCACCACGGCCGCTCGTCGGGGGGCGGAATGTGCGCCAGGAGGCGGTCGCCCTCGGCCGAGACTGCCTCGTCGACGGTCCGGGCGTACAGATCGCTGGCTGCGAGCCCGGCCCGCAGGCCGAGACCGACGATGGACCCCGCGGACGTACCGACGATGAGGGCGGCGTCGCGAGGGTCCCAGCCGGTTTCCTCCGCGATGGCCCGGAGCACTCCGACGTGGAAGGCGTGGCCAGCGACGCCTCCGGCACCGAGGACGAGGGCGATCCGCCGTGGTCGCGTCAACGCGCGCCGCCCGGCGCGTGGTCGTCGACCCGTGGCTCCTTGGGAAGACCGAGCACGCGCTCGCTCACGATGTTGCGCATGACTTCGTCGGTGCCGCCTGCGACGCGCATCCCCGGCACGCCGAGGATGAGCTTGGCCCACGCGTAGGTGCTCCACTCACCCGTGTCGGCGGCGACCCGCGGACCGAGGATGGCCGACGCGGCGCGGCCGATGGCCTGGAGGTTGTTGGTGAGGCTGAGCTTGCCAATGGACATCTCGGGCCCCGGGAGCTGACCCGAGCGGATCTTGGCCATTCCTCGCAGGCCGGTGAACTTGGCGACCTGCACGCGGATGAACACGTCGGCGAGCTGTTGGCGGATGCGCGGGTCGTCGGCGACGCCCCGGCGGCGTGCCATCTCGAACAGCCGCGCGAGGGTGCCGGATCCGGCGCTGGACGGCGCGGCCGACCCTCCGCCGATCGAGGCGCGCTCGTTCATGAGCGTCGTGAGGGCGACCGTCCACCCTTCGTCGACGTCGCCGAGCCGGTGATCGTCGGGAATCCGGACCTCGTCGAAGAAGACTTCGTTGAAGCTGGCGCCACCGGTCATCTGTCGAAGCGGCCGAACCTCCACCCCGGGGGCGTGCATGTCGACGAGAAACATGCTGAGGCCCTTGTGCTTCGGCTTGTCGGGGGAGGTGCGGGTGATGACCTCGCCGAGGTCGCTGTACTGCGCCCCAGAGGTCCACACCTTCTGGCCGGTGACGATCCACTCGTCGCCGTCTCGAACGGCTCGGGTCTGGATGCCCGCGAGGTCGGACCCGGCAACGGGCTCGGAGAACAGCTGACAGCCCACGAGGTCGCCGCGGTACATGGCCGGGAGGTAGCGCTCCCGGATGTGGGGAAGGCCGTGGGCGCGGATGGTTGGCGCGACCATACCCAGGCCGATCCCGAAGCAACTCGTGTTGGGTGTCTCGTACTGTCCCTCGAGTTGGCGGTATGCACGCTCGTATGCGGACGGAAGCCCGCGCCCGCCGAGTTCGGGCGGACCGGTGATCCAGCCGAAACCCGCGTCGTAGACGGTGGCCCGCCACTGCTTCGCCGCGGCCACCTCGGCCGCCTCTTCCTCAGGGGTCTTCTCGTCGAAGAGGGCGACGGCGTCATCGCCCTCCCCCCACTCCTGGTCGAGTTCGCGCCGTGGCTCGGCGTGGGCGTCCAGAAACGCCGCGGCTTCTGCCTCGAACTCCTCGATGGTGACGGCCGGAGCCTGCGGATCGGTCATTCGGTGAGTTTACGGACCCTTCGTTGACATTCGGTCTTCAGCCGCCGGGCTCTGGTGCCGAGAACACCCAGGTAGGAGTTGGGCGCGAGTGGGGCCTCCCGCCGCGCCGTCGAGGAACCGGGCCGGGGAGGAAGGCATGTCGCAGGACGTCAACCATCTGACGGACGCCATCGAGCTCGTTGCGGCGGGCTCGTGGGCGGTCGAGAGCGCCCTGCGGTGCCTCGCCACCGACGACTTAGACCGCGCCCAGGCCATTCTCGAGGAGGCGCGCGTGACCATGCGCCAGGGCCTCGCCGGACTTCGCAGTGTGCTCGAGGGAGCCGTACGGGCCGAGCTCGAAAAGCCGGAGCGCCTCGCCAGGGCGATCGCATCGCTCCAGGAACTCCAGGACCTCCAACTCGAGCCGCTCGGGCTGCAGAACCGCTAGCCGCCTTCATTACGCTCCCGCTGTGGCGCACCCCGCCCCAGCGGTAGAGGCACTCGATCTCGTCAAGGACTACGACGGTCGGCGCGCGCTCGATGGCGTGACCCTGACGGTGGCGCACGGCGAGACGCTTGGGATCGTCGGGCCCAACGGTGCCGGGAAGACGACCACCGTCGAGATCCTCGAGGGCTATCGACGCGCCGATGGCGGGTCGGCTCGCGTGCTCGGCCTCGATCCGCAGCGTGAAGGTCGTGCGTTGCGACCTCGCATGGGAGTGATGCTCCAAGAAGGGGGTCTCTACCCGGGGATTCGTCCACTCGAGGCGCTGCGGCTATTCGCGAGCTACTACCGGGATGCACGCGACCCCGAGGAACTCCTTGAGGTCGTCGGCCTCGGCGATAGCCGTTCGACCACGGTCCGGAGGCTCTCGGGGGGTGAGCGACAGCGGCTCTCCCTTGCCCTCGCCCTCGTCGGCAACCCCGAGGTCCTCTTCCTCGACGAGCCGACCGCGGGAATGGATCCGCGCGGCCGCGCCGCCGCGTGGGAACTGGTTCGGGGGTGCCAGCGCGAGGGGACGGCCGTCGTGCTGACGACCCACGCCATGGACGAAGCCGAGGCGCTCGCCGACCGGGTCGGGGTGATGGACGCCGGTCGCGTCGTGGCCATCGGGACGCCCGGCGAGTTGCGGTCGGCCCAGCCGCGTGCCGACACGCAGTTTTCCGCCCGCCCCGGTCTTGCGACCCAGGACCTCGCCCGAGCGCTCGGCCTCGACGCCTCCGCGATCCGGGAGACGAGAGCGGGGGAGTACGAGATCGACGCGGCGCCGACCGCCGATCTCGTCGCCGATCTCACTGCGTGGCTCCGAGATCGAGACGTGGTGCTCGGCGACCTGCGAGCCGGTACTTCGAGTCTCGAAGAGGTCTATCTGCGTCTCACGCGGGAGCGCTCGGCCGCCGATGACCCGCCCGCGCCGTGACCTTCCGCGCGGTGTCGGCGCAAGCCCGCATGGAAATCCTTCTCACCCTCCGTCGTGGCGAGAGCGTGCTGGCCACGCTCGGTATTCCGGTCGGCGTCCTGGTGTTCTTCTCTGTCGTGGACGCGGTCGACACCGGCTTCGAGCAGCCGGTGGACTTTCTCGTCCCCGGCGTACTCGCCCTGGCCGTCATCGCGACCGGAATGGTGAGCCTCGGGATCGCCACCGCCTTCGAGCGTCGCTATGCGGTGTTGAAGCGGCTGGGATCCACGCCGTTGAGCCGATCCGGGCTCGTCATCGCCAAGACCTCGGGCGTGCTGGTGGTGGAAGTGCTGCAGGCAGCGGTGATCGTGGGGGTTGCCGCGACCTTGGGCTGGGATGTGACGGGTCGGCTGGTCGGTGCCGCGGGCGTGTTGCTCCTCGGCACGGTCACCTTCGCCGGGCTGGGTTTGCTCATGGCGGGAACTCTGAAGGCCGAGCTCACGCTCGCCCTCACGAATCTTCTCTACGTCGCCTTCGTCCTCGTCGGCGGTGTCGCCGTTCCCCTCGCCCGTCTTCCGGACTGGCTGGAGACCGTCGCCAAGGTGACGCCGGCGGCGCAGCTCACCGAGGCGACGAGGGCGACGTTGCTGGGCGGGGCGGTTCCCGCGTGGGCGATCGGGGGTCTGGTGGCCTGGGCGGTCGCGGCGCCCGTGCTGGCGGCGGCGGCGTTTCGCTGGGAGGAATGAGCGGCGCGCCTCAGACGCCGTGCACGGCGCGCCTCAGACGCCGTGCACGGCGATGACGTCGACCGCGACGGCCGCGAACAGCAGGGCGAGGTAGACGTTGGAGAAGCCGAAGAGGCGCATCGCTTCGGCGGTGGAGCCGTCGCGTCGAAGGGCCAGCGCTCGCCACAGGAAGACGATCCCGAGGGTGATGGCGGCCAGAAGGTAAAGCGCACCGAGGTCGCCGACCTGCCAGAGCAGCAGGGTCACGGCGACGACGACCACGGAGTAGCCGAGGATCTGGCGCGTGGTGGCGTCCGTGCCCGCGACGACAGGCAGCATCGGCACTCCGGCGGCGGCGTAGTCGTCGCGGTACTTCATCGACAGCGCCCAGAAGTGAGGGGGCGTCCACACGAAGATGATGGCGAACAGCACCCACGCCGGCGAGGCGATGGCGTTGTCGACGGACGCCCATCCCACGAGCACGGGGACGGCCCCCGCCGCGCCGCCGATCACGATGTTCTGGGCTGTCCGGGGCTTGAGCCAGATGCTGTACACGAACACGTAGAACAGGGTGGCGGCGACGGCGAGGGACGCCGCGAGGAGGTTGGCCGTCCACCAGAGCCAGGCAAAGGCGAGGACTTCCAGAACCACACCGAAGCGCAGAGCGGCGTTGGGGTCGACGTCTCCCGAGGGCAGGGGGCGGTGGTGGGTACGGCGCATTGCGGCATCGCGGTCGCGGTCGATGTAGCAGTTGATGGTGTTGGCGCCCCCGGCGGCGAGCGCGCCGCCGAGGAGCACGGCCGCGATCAGGCCGAGGGACGGCATCCCGCCCTGGGCGAGGATCATCGACGGCACCGTCGTGACGAGCAGCAGCTCGATGACGCGTGGCTTGGTGAGCCGGAAGTACGCCCGCGCCCGAGCGCCGCGGGTCGCGGGCGGGTTCGTCGTCATCGGAGCGGGTGCGGGGGCCATCGGTGGGGCGACGATAGCGGGGGCGGATCGCCCAGAGGCCATTGCGGCGGTGGCGAGGAGCGCCCAAATGGCCGCGCCCACGGAAAGGTGGGCAGTGCGGGTGGCGGCGTGCAACTCGGTCCACACGTTGGCGGCGCCGAGGAGGATCTGCACGATGAACAAGAGACCAGCGGCGACGACGAACCTCCGCGTCGCCAGGCTGGCGCCGCGCCGCCGCAGCCGCCACGCGAGCGCGGCTACCGACAATCCCGAAGCGGCGGCCGCGAACCGGTGGAACCCGTGGATCCAGCCCAGCGTGCCGCGCGTGGTCGGAGCGACCGCTCCGTCGAACAAGGGCCAGTCGGTGAAGGCGAGTCCCGCGTTGCGGCCGCTCATGTAGGACCCGAGGAGCATGACGAACAAGGCGCCTGCCGCCACCGACCAGATGGCACGCCCGACCATCCGAGAGGCGCTGGAGGGATCCGTTGGCGGGTCGAGGACCTGTCGAACGCTCAGCGCGAGAAAGACGGCGAGGAGGGTCATGGCGAGCGCGAGGTGGGCGACCACGGACTCAGCGTGCAGGTCGAGGGCGACGACGACCGCTCCCAACACGGCCTGCGACAGCACCAACGGAACCGTGGCCAAGGCCAGGCGAAGCAGGTCGTGTCGGTCGCGGGCGCGGCGCCACGCCACGACGGCGAGCGAGATCGAGAGGGCGATCAGGACGGCGGCGATGAGGCGGTGCGAGAACTCGATCCACGTGTGGTGGTCACCCTCGGGGACGACGCGACCGTTGCAGCGAGGCCAGTCGTCGCCGCAGCCCAAGCCGGAGTCCGTGGCCCGCACGAGTCCACCCACGGTTACCAGCACGAACGTGGTCGCGGTCGCCGTGAACGTGAGGCGCCGAAGAGTGGGAAGCGAAGGCACCGCTTAGGCCTCCACGGTGAGGGTCGCTTCCATGCCGGCGATCCGGTGGCCGGGAATGTCGCAGTACAAGACGTACGAGCCTGGTGAGAGCGAGACGGTCCCGAGGGCGAGGTCGCCGTGGTTGGGCACCTCGAGGCGCTGCCATTCGGCGATCTCATCGCCTGCCGATGTCTCGAGGCGCAGCGAGTGGAGGATCTTCCCCTCGTTGACATAGGCGACGGTGATATCGCCGGCGGTTGCCGTGAACGACGTTTGGGGGAAGTTGACGTCCTCCGCTCGCACCTGGACGTTCGCGGCCAGGAACTCGGGACGGGCCGAGGCTGCGGTGGTCGTGGTTTCGGACGTGGTCACCTCGGCGTCTCCGTCGCCGTCGCACGCAGCAGCGAGCGTCAAACAGACGAGCCACGCCACGAGGCGAAGGCGGCGGCGGTGGCGGGACATCGAGTCAGCGATCGTACCGACGCGACCCGCGCTGAGCGGATTCGTGGAGGGGGAGCCAGGAGGTAGCGCCGGGTAACCTGCGTCACATGGCAGCGCGCCGGCCCAAGGCCCTCGAAGCGGTGGATTCGGACGCCGATCGGAGCACGACGCCGGGCGAGGCCCCGAGCGCCGACGAGGCACGCGAGGCATTGCGCATGACGGCCGATCGCATCCTCGTGCTCCAGCGCCAAGAGGGCGGCGAGCGCCGGTCGCGGGCTGGCATTCTGATCCCTGCGACCGCCGCGGTCGGTCGACGGCTCGTCTGGGCCGAGGTGATCTCGGTGGGGCCGACCGTGCGCAACATCGAGGCCGGCGATCGGGTCCTGTTCTCGCCCGAGGACGCCTTCGAGGTCGACCTCCAAGGCGACGACTACCAGATCGTGCGCGAGCGCGACATCCACGCCGTCGGCCAGGTGCGCTCGGAAGGTCGTACGGGTCTCTACCTGTAGCCGCTCGATCCGGACGGAGGCGCCGGGTTGGGTCGGCCGCTTTCTGGTCCGTCGTGGTGGATTTCGCGAGTTTTCGCGTGGTCAGGGTGACTCCCTCGTATTGGTGGCCAACGGCGGCCGGACCTGACGGGCGTCGGATAGGCATCAACCGACCAAGGAGTCACCGATGAAGCTCTCCATTGCACTTGTGACTGCGTTTCTGTTCGCTCTGGGCGGCGTCGCCCATGCCCAGGCACCCGATCCCGACCAGCTGCAGACCAGCGGGGTCGACATCGCCAAGACGGCCGCCTGCCCGGTCGTCGGCAGCGCCCCTCCGGCGCAGGGCAACGCCGAATACGAGGCGAACTGCGCGGGCTACAAGCAGGGGATCGACCCCAGCCAAGCCGGCGCGACCTCGTACCTCTGCGACGTGAGTGCGGCCCTCATCCGGGGCATCAACGACAACGGCGGCGCGGTCCTTGGCGCGCCGCTCGCCGGAGCGCGCGGCCAGGGGTGCGCGGCGACGCCCGACGACGATCCGGACCAGAACACCCCGCCGCCGACCTCTCCCCCCGGAGGAGGCGCGCCCCCCGGCGTGAGGGTGCTCAACCAGGCCGACGACGGCGGGCTTCCCCGGACGGGCGCCGGTGAGTTGTTGAGCGGCATCGGCCTCGGGTTGACGTCGCTCGGCGCGCTTGTTCGGCGGTTCCTCCTGTAGCGATCACCACGCCTCCCTCGCCCGCCACTGCGGGCCCGGCAGGCGAAGAGCGGGACGATGCCAACGCCGCCGGGTGGGCGTGTCCCCCCACCCGGCGGCATCCCGCATCGCCCCGCTTGCGTCGGTGACCTACCCTTCGTTGATGGTCGTCGCCCCCGGCGGACCGCTCTACGGTCCCGAAACGATCACCGCACGCGTGGTCACGGAATCGGTGCTGTTGCTCGGCGGTCCGCGGGCGCTTCTGATGCAGCTGGCCGACCCGGCGGTGGCGGCCGGTGTCGCCGACTACTCCGGATTCCGCGCCGATCCATTCGGACGGCTCGTCCGCACGCTGGACGCCATGACCACGATCTCGTTCGGGCCGGCCGCCGCCCGCGAGGCCACGCTCGACCACCTCCACCGGGTCCACACCTCGGTGCGGGGAACGCTCGAGGACGGCACGGCGTACGAGGCCAACGATCCGGCGCACCTCCTCTGGGTGCACGCCACGCTCATCGACACCGTGATCCAGATCGAGCGCCGCTACCTCGGGTATCTGCGCCCCGACGAGCGCGAACGGTGGTACGACGAATCCAAGCTCATCGCTCGTGCCTTCGCGATTCCCGAGTCGCTGATCCCGATTGACCTGGCTGCATTCGACGCGTACATGCGAGAGCAGGCCGCGGTGCTCACGGTCAGCGCCACGGCGCGCGAGCTGGGGCGCGAGATCCTGAACCCGAGGGTTCCGCTGGTGCCGTCGCCGTTGTGGGAGCCGCTCCGGCTTGTGACGATCGACCTGCTCCCGCGGACCTACCGCGAGGGGTACGGCCTCTCGTGGGATCGGAATCGCAAGCTCCTGTTGCGATCGTCGCAGGTGGCGGCGCGCCTCGTGCTGCCGCGCATTCCCCGGCCGGTTCGGAACCTCCCCACGACCGCCCGCCGGAACCGGCGCACCTTCGCGCGCGCCAGTTAGCGTTCGATCATGTTCCGCGCGGACGAAGGTCTGAATCTCGACGGGAAGGTGGCGCTCGTGACCGGGGGCACCCGGGGCATCGGGCGCGGCATCGCCGAGACGCTCGCCGTCGCGGGCGCGGCGGTGTGCGTCGTGGCTCGCAAGGAAGACGAACTCGCCGAAACCGTCACCGCGCTGGAGGCGCTCGGGGTCAAGGCGTCGGCGTTCCGGGGGTCGGTGGGGTCCGTCGAGGTGGCCGACGACGCCGTCTCACACTGCGTAGCGCACCTCGGTGCCTGCGACATCCTCGTGAACAACGCGGCGACCAACCCCCAGTTCGGGCCCCTCATCGAGGCGGAGTCGTCGGCCGTCCAAAAGACGTGGCAGGTGAACATCGAGGGGCCGCTGTATCTCGCGCAAGCGGCGTGGCGTCACTGGATGCAGGCGCACGGCGGGGTGGTCGTCAACGTCGCGTCGATCGGCGGGATCCGTCCGAGCCCGTTCATCGGCGCCTACAACGTTTCGAAGGCGGCCCTCATCCACTTGACCCGACAGCTCGCGCTCGAGATGGCCCCGGGCGTCCGGGTCAACGCGGTCGCCCCGGCGCTCGTGAAAACCCATTTCGCCAAGGCGCTGTGGGAGCCGGACGAGGCCCGAGCGAATGCGATGCACCCGCTCGGGCGGATGGGCCTGCCCGAGGACGTCGCCGCCGCCGTGCTCTTCCTCGCGTCGGAGGCCGGCTCGTGGGTGACGGGTCAGGTCTACGTGCTCGATGGCGGCGCCACCCTCACCTGAGCACGTTCACACCTCGGTGAGGCCCGCGCGGTGGCGTTGGGCCAACTCGCGATACGCGTCGGGGTTCACCTTCACCCAGAACTCCGCTGCGGTGCCTTCGATCGGGCGCTTCACGACGGCGGGCGAGCCGGCCGCAAGGACGCCGTCGGGGATGACGGTGTTGGCGGCGACGACCGACCCGGCGGCGACGAGAGAGCGCGCCCCGATGGTCACGCCGTCGAGCACGACGCAGCCGTTGGCAACGAGGCTCTCTTCGCCGAGTACCGCCGAGTGGATCACACAGTTGTGGGCAACGGTGGCGCCCCGGCCGATCTCCACCCGCTGGTTGCCGTGCAGCACGGCGTTGTCCTGCACGTTCGCTCCCTCCCGCACCACGATCGGGCAGTAGTCACCCCGGAGGACGGCGCCGTACCACACCGAGGCATTGGCCTCGATCGTGACGTTGCCGATGAGGACCGCGGTGGGCGCCACGAACGCGGTGCCGTCGACGGTCGGGGTGTGGCCTTCAAAGGCGTACAACGGCATGGCTCGAATCCCTTCTCGACACCTGGAAGATCCAGCGAAATCTAGAGATAGGCGCGCGCAACTTCGAGCGCGACGTCGGCGAGGTCGCCCTCGGCCTTCAAGCCCGTCGCGCTGGCGCGGGTGATGCGCTGCACGAACAGGCGGCAGTATTCGCTTGCTGGCCCGGTGATGCGGTCGGCGGCCTCCGGCGGTCCGTGCGACCAAATGGCGCCGGACGGCAGGTCGAGCTCCACCCGCAGGTCGCCGGGTGGCATCTCCCTCCCGGCAACCGAGAAGGCGTAGGGGAGCGCCCGTGTGCCGATCCAGGCCACGTGGGACAGGTTGGTGTCGGTGTCGTGGTCAGGAGCGCCGAGGGCGGCCCGAATGTCCAGGCCGTGAGCCCAGGTCTCCATGACGCGTGCGGTGACGAGCGAGGGAACGAGCATGCCGAGGCCCCACGGAACTCGGGCGCTCGGATCGGCGGCGAGGAGGACGTCGCGCTCCCGCTGTGATGCCCGCTCCCACCAGGCCAGCACTTCGGCGCCGGTCATCGTGCGGCCCTTGAGGCACGCTGAAAGCGTGAAGGCCTCGGGCGCGTCGAATCGGGCGGCCTCATCGTTGAGCGAGCGCGGTCCTCCGAGCACGGTGTCGACGGCGATCTCGTCGGTGTCAGCGAGGTGCGAGACCGTGTCGCGCACGTCCCATCCCTCGGCGGGGGTGGGCACGAGCCATTGATCGGGCTCGATCTCGGCGAGGACGGCTTGGAGGGATGCCTGCTCCTCTTCGAGTTCGGCGACGAGTTGGGCGAGGTCTGGTCGTGGCATAGGCCGGAGCGTACCGGTTCAAAAGTAGGGTGGCCGCGTGACCGGAAGCGTGAACGCGCTGGTGCGCGACCTCCAGCGGGTCGTCGGCGAGGAACACGCACGCGCCCAGCCGCTCGAGCTGGCGCTCTACTCACGCGACGCCGGTCTGGCCCTCGGTGCCGCCGTCGCGGTCTGCTTCCCGGCCAGCATCGAGGAGCTCGCGGGGGCCGTGCGCGTGACGCGCAGGCACGGGCGGGCGTTCGTGACGCGGGGCAGCGGCACCGGCCTCGCCGGCGGCGCGACGCCGATCGGTGACCCGGTGGTGATCGTCACGACGCGGATGAACCGGATCCTCGAGGTCGATGCCGAAGACCGCGTCGCCTGGGTCGAGCCGGGCGTCCTCAATCTCGATCTCTCGCGGGCGGTGGCCCCGATGGCGCTCCATTACGCGCCCGATCCGTCGTCGCAGGCCGCCTGCTCGATCGGCGGCAATGTCGGCACGAACGCGGGAGGGCCGCACTGCCTGGCCTACGGCGTGACCTCCGCGCACGTTCTGGCCCTCGACGCCGTCCTTGGAGACGGTTCGATCGCGCGGCTCGGTGCGCTCGAACCCGACGCGCCGGGATATGACCTCAGGGGGGTGTTCGTCGGCAGCGAAGGCACGATGGGGGTCGCGGGCCGGATCGCGGTGCGCCTCACGCCGAACCCTCCGGCGCTCCGCACGCTCCTCATCGACTTTGCGTCCGTCGACGACGCCGCCCAGACGGTCAGCGGCATCATCTCGGCGGGGATCGTCCCCGCCGCCCTCGAGATGATGGACGCGGAGATCACTCGAGCGGTCGAGAAGTTCGTCGGGGCGGGATACCCGACCGATGCCGCCGCCGTTCTGATCGTCGAGCTCGACGGCCTTCCTGCCGGTGTGGACGCCGACGCCGACGCGGCGGCCCGGGTGGCGCGCGATCGCGGAGCGCGGTCGGTGCGGGTGGCGGCGGACGCCGCCGAGCGCGAGCTCATCTGGAAGGGTCGCAAGTCGGCTTTCGGGGCGATCGCCCAGATCAACTCCGACTATTACCTGCATGACACGGTCGTGCCGCGCACCCGACTCCCGGACGTCCTTGCCGGCGTGTACCGCATCGCCGCCGAGTTCGATCTGACGATGATGAACGTCTTTCATGCCGGCGACGGCAACCTCCATCCGCTCATCTCCTTCAACGCCCGCGAGCCGGGCGTGCTGGAGCGCGTGAAGGCGGCCGGCGACGCCATCTTGCAACTGTGCGTCGACGCGGGCGGCGTGCTGTCAGGCGAGCACGGAATCGGTATGGAGAAGCGCGAGGCGATGCCGCTCATCTATTCCCGCGACGATCTCGATGTGCAGGCGCGCGTTCGCGACGCCTTCGACCCCGAAGGCCGCGCCAACCCCGACAAGATCCTCCCGGCGGGGAGTCGGTGCGGCGACCTCCAGCGGGTGCCAGAGGGCGCATGGATCTGACCGCGCCGACGGGTGCCACGCTCGAAGCCGTCGAGGCGATGCAGGGCGTGATTCGCGAGTCTCGTTCGGTGGCGCTGGTCGGGACGGGAACGCACTCAGGCGTCGGCGGGGACGTCCGCGCGGATCGCGAAGTGCGAGGCCCCGCGGCGTCGATTCGCCACGATCCGGCGGATCTGACGGTGACGGTCTCGGCGGGCACGGAGGTCGGGGCGCTCGACGCCGAGCTCGCAATCCACGGCCAAGAGTGCGCCCTCGACCCGAGCGACCCCGGCGCGACGGTCGGGGGAGCGCTGGCGTGCGGACTGTCGGGTCACCGGCGGCTGCGGCACGGGCCGATACGCGATCGGGTGCTCGAGGTGCGCTTCCTCACCGGCGACGGCCGCTTGGTCAAGGGCGGTGGCCCGACGGTCAAGAACGTCTCCGGGTACGACCTCCCGCGCTTGCTCGTCGGGTCGCTGGGCACGCTGGGCGTGATCGTCCAGGCAACCTTGCGCTGCACACCGCGATCGTCCGTGTCGCAATGGTCGACGGGGACCGCCGACCCGTTCGCCGTGCGCTCGTCGATGTTTCGCCCGTCGTGCGTGGCCTGGGACGGCACGCAGGTGTGGTGCCTCCTCGAAGGCCATCAGGATGACGTGATGACGCAGCGGGATGGAGCCGGGCTGGCTCCGTCGGAGGCCCCGCCCTGGCCGATCGGTGGCTGGCGCGGCCGAATCGCCGTGCGACCGGCGAGCCTGCGCGACCTCGGCCCGGCGTTGGCCGGCGTCACAGGCCTGCGGTGGATCGCAGAGGTCGGGGTCGGAACCGTCCACGCCGCGGCGGACGCGCCGGAGCCCATCGAGGCCGCGCGCGCTCTCGCTCACGATCACGGCGGATGGCTGCTCCGCGAGGAAGGGATCGGCGTCGACCCGTTCGGTCGCCCGCTGCCCAATGTGGCGCTCATGCGACGGCTCAAGGACGCCCTCGACCCTGAGCACAAGCTCAACCCCGGGCGGCTCCCGCTCTGATGCTCCCCATCGACGACCACGACCTCGCCCGCTGCGTGGCGTGCGGCCTGTGCCTTCCGGCGTGCCCCACCTGGCGGGTGACGGGTTTGGAACGAGCGTCGCCCCGCGGTCGCATCGCCGCCATGCGCGCCGTCCAATGGGACGGAGCGCCGGTCGACGCGGAGTTCGCGGCGATGATGGACGAGTGCGTCGAGTGTCGCGGCTGCGAGCCGGTGTGTCCGGCGTTCGTGCCGTTCGGACACCTCATGGAAGCGGCGAGGGCAGGACTCCGTGCGGAGCGTGTCGCCGGCCGTCGACGCGGGATGGTTCGGCGGACCGGAGAGTGGTTTGGGTACCGCGTCGTGCTTCCCCGGCATCGCTTGCTGATGGCGCTGACCTGGCTGGCGTGGCTCGCGCAGCGGCTGCGAGTCGTGCCTCGTCGGTTGGGACTCCCGCTACTGCTCGCTCGCTCGCTGCGTCGACCCCTGGCGCGTTCGGTAGTTGGCCGCGGCGAGGCTTCAGGCGCCGACGCCGTGTACCTCTTCCCCGGATGCGTGATGGACGCCTGGATGCGAGAGGACCATCGGGCTGCGATTCACGTGATCGAGGCCGCAGGGGGACAGGTGAGGCTTCCTGGTCGAGGGAGTGATTGTTGCGGTGCTCTGCATCTGCACGCGGGCCGGATCGGCGAGGCCGCGAGGTTGCTGGAACGGGTCATCGGGTCGATGCCTGGCGACGCACCGGTGCTCGTCGACAGCGCAGGGTGCGGGGCAGTCCTCAAGGATGCGGGCCGCGTTGTCGGCACGGCGGAAGCACGTTCGTTTGCGACTCGCGTGGTCGATGTGCACGAGTGGCTGATGGGCCGCGAGATCCGGGGGCTCTCGCTGACTGGGGCTTCCGTCGTGGTCCAGGATCCGTGTCATCTGCGCCACGTGCAGAACGCGGATGCCGCCGTGCGCGCGACGTTGTCGAAGGCGTTCGAGGTGGTGGAGGTGGATGACGGCGGGCTCTGCTGCGGCGCGGGCGGCGCCTATGCGCTGCTCGAACCCGCGCTGGCCGGACGCATCCGGGATCGAAAGGTGGAGGCGGTTGCCCGGGCCGGCGCCGACCGTGGCGACTACCGCGTGGCTTCGGCGAACCCGGGCTGTGTGATGCACCTCCGGGCAGGGGGCGTCGATGCGCGCCATCCGATGAGCTTGTTGGCGGACGCGATCGCGCCTCCGCTCGCGACGACGGAGGACCGATGACCAACGTGCCCGACGATCCCGCCGTGGCGGAGATGGTCGACCAGCTGCGAGCGATCGAGGAGCGACTCCGCGACCTGGCCTACGACCGGCTGCGCGAGGCCGTGGAGTCTGGGCACGACAAGGCGCCGCCGGAGCAGCGGCGCATCGAGCAGGCCCGGCGTGCGGTGGCTCGTGCCCTCCACGCTCTTGCTCCCGACGGACTGGAGACCGACTGACGTCCGAACGGACGAGGCCTCACCCCAGGAAGCGGTCTAGGCCGCACCCCAGAGGGCGAGGTCGGGTGCCGGAGCTTCCATGGATTCGACGCGCAGCGCACCGGTTGTCGTGAAGTAGAGCGGCAACGCGAGGGCGAGACAGTGCATGCCCCTCGGCGGGGTTCCGAACTCCACCACCACCGAGGTCGCGGTGGCGAACATGCGGCCGACAAGCACGTCGCCCGCGTCGGTCAGGGTCAGCTCGTACGCCCCGTTCTGGGTGGCGCGGAGCATGATCGCCCCGTCTGGGTCGACGACCACCCATGAGTCGCCCCGCCGACGGTCGCGCATGATCGTGGCGATCGGCGCGGCGCCGTGGGGAACGACCTCGCGATCGTCGGTGCCCGGTGCGCCGACGGGTGCGAGGGCGAGAAGAGGCTCACCCTCGACGTCGGTCACGCGCCAGCGGCCGCCGAAGGTGGAGGCGGCGGCGAACACGCCCTCAAATCCGGCGTAGCGCATGGCGCGCTCGCCGGTGATGAGCTCGTACGCCGCGAAGATCCGGTCGAGGTGCTGGCACTCAGGCATCACCCCCGCCTTCGGCCCACCTTCACGCAGCGTTGACGCGTGCCGTGTAGAGATGCCCGGTTTTCACAGTTCGTTGGCGGACGCGGGGGAGCAATTCTCACGCCGGGTGGGCGTGCCGAAGAGCAGGCGTCTACCCGCGCCCGTTGAGCACGTCGATGAGTTGACGCAGCCGCGACCAATGCGTGCGGTCAAAGCGCAGACCCACCCGTGCGAGGTCGAGCCGGTCGTTTCCCGCCACTTCGACGTCGCTGGGTTCGACGGGTTCGATGCGGCCTTTGACGACGATGTCTCCAAACGACTCGTTGAGCGTCCCGAACATGGCGTCGTCGGGGAGGTGCTTGACCCGCAAGATCAGCAACCCGCGCACGAAGCGGGCGGAGTCGTAATTGCTGTAGAAGCCGGTGATCTCGTCGACCGCTTCCTCGATGTCGCTCGTGATGCGGACGAGCGCGAGGTCCTCGGCGGCGATCATCTCGCCGGCGAGGAGTTCGTCCTCGACGAAGCGCATCCAGGCGTTCCAGTACTGCTCGCCGGGGGCTTGGAGCAACACGATGGGCGTCGGCTCACTCTTGCCGGTCTGAACGAGCGTGAGGAGCTCGAAGGCCTCGTCGAGCGTGCCGTATCCGCCGGGGAGCAGGACGAAGCCGTGCGACTCCTTCATGAAGATGAGCTTGCGCGTGAAGAAGTAGCGGAAGTTGATGAGCTTGGGGTCGTCGGCGATGTATTCGCTCGGGAGGGCCTCGAAGGGGAGGCGGATGTTGATGCCGAAGGAATGCTCGGCGCCGGCACCCTCGATGCCTGCGGTCATGATCCCCGGACCAGCGCCAGTGAGGACCATCCAATCGCGGGCGGCCACGGCACGCGCGAACTCTCGCGCGAGCCGGTAGTGCGGGTCCTCGGCGCGGGTTCGGGCGGACCCGAAAATCGAAACCTTCCGCGTCCCGCGGTACGACGAGAAGACCTGGAACGCGTATCGCATTTCCTTCAAGGCGGCGTTGGCGATCTTGAGGTCGAGCCGAGCGTCGTTTTCGCGTCCGAGTCGAAGCGCCGTCGAGATCAGCTCGAAGACCAGGTCACCGTGCGCCATCGCTCCGGCTTCGCGCACGAGCGCGGCGACGTGATCGTCGAGCTCGGGGTCGCCTGTTCGATACCGGGGCAGTCGCTCCATGGCGATCCCGAGGCTATCGGTGACCCTGGTCGTGTCGAATTCGCTCGCCGGGCTGCGCCGACCGAACTCGACGCCTACTTCAGCGGCGTCGCGAGGTCGCTGAGCGAAACGGCCGGGCGGGCGCCGACGTGCCCGATCACTTCGGCGGCGGCCATCGATCCGATCGCACCCGCCGTCGGGAGATCGTGGTCATGGGTGAGGCCGTAGAGGAATCCGGCCGCGTAGAGATCGCCTGCACCGGTGAGGTCGACGACCGCGTCCACGGGCGCGACGTCGACGGCGTACGTGTCCGTTTGGGTGACCACCACCGACCCGAGTTCGGACCGGGTCACCGCGACGATCTCGCACATGCCCCGGACCTCGGCGATCGCGCGGTCCACGTCGTCGGTCTCGAACAGCGAGCACAACTCGTGCTGGTTGGCGAACACGATGTCGACGGGACCTCGCACCAGATCGAGGAATTCGGTGCGGTGACGATCGACGCAGAAGGGATCGGACATCGTGAGGGCGACCATCCGCCCACCGCTGCGTGCAGCGGACATCGCGCGCCGTAGCGCCTCCTTCGCCGCCGGTTGGTCCCAGAGGTAGCCCTCGAGATACGTCACCGCCGCCGACGCGACGAGGTCGTCGTCGATGTCGTCAGGTCCGATCTGATCGGCGGATCCGAGATACGTGCACATGGTCCGCTCGGCATCAGCCGTGACGACCACGAGGCACCGTCCCGTCGGGGGTCCGCTGGTGGCGGGAGGGGTGTCGAAATGCACGCCCGCCGCCCGGAGGTCGTGGGCGAACACGGCGCCGAGCTGATCGTCGCGAACCTTGCCGATGTAGGCGGAGCGACCGCCGAGCGACGCGATGCCGACGGCGGTGTTCGCCGCCGAGCCGCCCGACACCTCGGTGGCCGGGTTCATCGCCGCGTAGACCACGTCCGCGGTCGCGGCGTCGACCATGGTGGCGGTTCCCTTCACGAGGCCGTGACGCTCGATGAAGGCCTCGTCCTCGTGGGCGAGGACATCCACGAGGGCGTTTCCGACGGCGACGACGTCGTAGTCGGGGCGCGATGTCATCCGGCAACCACCGGGATCGACCGACGCGGCCGGTATTCCGTGTGGATGCGCCCATAGAGGGTGGTGCGCTGCTCGAGGGTGCGCCCGAGCGGTTCGACGATCGAGCGGAAGTCGGACGCTTCGAGGGTTTGCCCATGGCTGGCCCCGGCCGCGCGCGAGATGTTCTCGTCCATGAGCGTCCCGCCGAGGTCGTTGACGCCGGCCTGGAGCAATTGGCGGGCGCCGTCGCGACCGAGCTTGACCCACGACACTTGGATGTTGTCGATCCAGTTCCTGTACGCGATGCGGGCGACGGCGTGGACGAGCACGACCTCCTCGAACGTCGGCCCGGGGCGGGCTCGTTCCTGAAGGTAGATCGGACTCGCCATGTGCACGAACGGGAGCGGCACAACTTCGGTGAAGCCGCCCGTTCGCCGCTGAAGGTCGCGCGTGCGGATGAAATGGCGAGCGACGTGGATCGGCCGCTCGACGTGGCCGAACATGATGGTGACGTTCGAGCGGAGTCCCACCTCGTGGGCCGTCTCGTGGCACTCGAGCCACTCGTCGGTGGTCACCTTGTCGGGGCAGATGATGGAGCGAACGTCGTCGTCGAGGATCTCGGCCGCCGTGCCGGGCAGGGTCGAGAGCCCGACGGCCTTGAGCGCCAAGAGGTAGTCCCTGAGGGGCATTCCGAGCCGTCGAGCGCCTTCGGTGACCTCGAGGGCCGTGAAGCCGTGGATGTGGATCTCGGGAGCCGCCGCCTTCACGGCCTTGGCCACCTCGATGTAATAGTCGCCGTCGAAGTCGGGATGGATGCCGCCCTGGAGGCATACCTCGGTGGCGCCGGTGTCCCAGGCCTCGGCGACCCGCCCTGCGATGTCGTCGAGGGTGAGGAGATACGGCTGGCCGCGCAGGTTGAGCGACAGCGGGCCCTTTGAGAATGCGCAGAATCGACACTTGAAAGTGCAGACGTTCGTGTAGTTGATGTTGCGATTTCGCACGAAGGTGACGACGTCGCCCACCGTCTCGCGCCGAAGGGTGTCGGCGACCTCGGCGACCTGCCCCAATTCGTGCCCACGAGCCGCAAGGAGCGTGACGATCTCGTCGACCCCGACCTCCTGTTCGGCCATCACGCCATCGAGCACTTCGGCGACAGGTCCGCGCGCGCGAGGCCGCTGGGAAGGGACGAGTGCGGGTGGCGCCATGTCGGCGCCGGCAGCCCACGGGTCGGGGCGCGCGAGTCCCTCGGCGTCGGAGCGTCGTTGGACGGCGAAATGGAGATCGGGGTGGATCCACGTCGCCGCGTCGCGCACATACTCGGGGTACACGGTGAGCCGGGGCACGAGAACCTTGTCGCGAGCGGCAGTGGCGCGGGCGAGCCGCTCGACGGCGGGCCAC